>NZ_JBBCBT010000002.1:0-387752 GCF_037203985.1 Pseudarthrobacter sp. CCNWLW217 | reverse complement strand
CAAAAAATACGCCATCCTCGCACCACTCACACCCCTCTTGAACCGCATCAACACGCTAATTCAACAGGGAATTGATGCTTCGGCCGTGCGGCCCGGCGCATTCAACGGTGCCCGGCGCCTCCGCGCAAGTAATCCAGCTGCGCTGCGACAGACATTTCGGCCGCACGCCGCACAGATGGTCCGACGTCGGAATACACGGCGTCGGCGACGTCACTGACGGCGGCATTGCGGCCCAGCCGGTCCAGTGCCGCCCGGATCTGGTCGAGGCGTTCGTGCCGGTGGCCTCGGTAGTCGCGGACGATCGCCTCCAGGGACGGCAGCACGGGCCCGTGGGCAGGCAGGACCGTTGCGGCCCCCAGCGCTTCCAGCCTGTTTAGCGAGGCAAGGTAGTCCCCGAGCGTCCCGTCCGGGTAGTCCAGCATGGTGGTGCCGCGGCCCAGGATGGTGTCGCCCGTCAGCACGGAACCGCGGCCGCCGTCGTCGGGAAGGTGGAAGCAGACGGAATCAGAGGTGTGGCCGGGTGTGGCCACGACGCGGATTTCCAGGCCCGCCATCAGGATAGTCTCGCCGTCCAGGAGGGGCGACCCGCCGCCATGGCAGTGCGCGCGTTCGGCGGCTCGGACCGGCGCGCCCGTCAGCTGATGCAGCGCGGCTGAACCGGCCGTGTGGTCCGCGTGCCGGTGCGTGACCAGGATGAGTTCGACGGGTCCAGCAGCCGCCAGCGCCTGAAGATGCTGTTCGTGCAGCGGGCCGGGGTCCACTACAACAGCGGACGGGCTACCGCCACCCCGTAATACGTAGGAGTTGGTGCCCTCCAGGCTCATGGGTCCTGGATTGGGGGCAAGGACGAACTGCGTCAAGGCAGAGCTGCGCTGCAGGCCAGGGCTGGAAGCTGAAGTCACAAACCCATCTTTGCACCAGCCGCGGCCCCGGCACCGGTCCCGCCGCCGGAATAGAACAGCCAACAAACCGGGTTGACCACCATGAAGAGCACAAGATCTCCATCAGGAAAGCCGGAACCGGACACATGAGCGACACACCCCGCACCATTGCAGACCTCATCGCCGAAGCTGACTCAGCTGGCCATGACCACGCTGCCACCGAGAAAAACAGCGGTCTGCAGCACATCCATAACCACGCGACTGGAGCCATCGTGTGGTTTCCCACATGGCGGACGTTCCGCGAGACGTCCGACTGGAGCGAGGCGGTGGAAGGCGTCGCGGAGGATTTCCGGTCACGTCCAACACCCGTCGAAGAACAGGCGGCCACCTTCCTGGCTGATGACCTGGCTGCACTCCTCAGACGCGCTGCTGCCTCCAGCGATGCGAACGTTTTTGTCCAGGAAAACCTGGTCCACCATCTGACGCGGACCTGGGCCGTCGCGGATGCCGTCGCGAAGGCAACGGGCAGGGAACTGCCCACAGGCAACACCACGCCGTCCATTCTTGCGGGCTATCCCTATGATGTGTACGCGCAGGATGGCGGCACCTTCGCAACGACGCTGTGGAACGACATGGTAGACGCCCGCCGCAACCAGGCCCTCAAGGACGAAGCTGCCCGCAAGGCCCTGAAGCCGGTGTCCCGCAAGGCGCTCAAGAACGCTGCCCGGAAGGCCGCGCGGCGCTGATGCCCGGGGCCGGCTTTGCCTGCAGAAATGGAAGAACGACGGCGGTTGCCCGGCACTGCGCTTGACGTACCGCAGTGCCGGCCAGCCGCCGTCGTACCTTTCTCTTGCGCTGTATCCCGTCTAGGCCAGGCGGGTCAGCCAGCCGTGCGTGTCTGGCAGGGCGCCGGTCTGGATGCCCAAAAGCTGCTCGCGGATGGCCATGGTGGTCTCCCCCGCTTTGGCGTCTTCGGAGCCAATGAACTCCGTGGCGTCCTTCAGCACGCCAATGGGAGTGATAACAGCAGCGGTTCCGCAGGCGAACACCTCGGTGATCTCGCCGGAGGCCACGCCGTCACGCCACTCGTCCAGGGTGATCTTGCGTTCGGTGACGTCGCGTCCCATGTCCTTGGCCACCTGGATGACTGACATCCGGGTGACGCCCTCGAGGATGGTGCCGGTGAGGGCTGGAGTGACCAGGGAGCCGTCCTTCATCACGAAGAAGACGTTCATGCCGCCGAGCTCTTCAACGGCGTTGTCATTGAACTGGTCCAGGAACAGGACCTGCTTGCAGCCGTTGGCCTCTGCCTCCTGCTGGGCGATCAGCGAGGCCGCGTAGTTGCCACCGCACTTTGCCGCTCCCGTGCCGCCGCGGCCTGCGCGTGCATACTCACGGGAAATCCAGATGGAAACGGGCTTCAGTTCGCCGCCGAAGTAGTTGCCGGCCGGGGAAGCAATGACGCGGAACGACACTTCACGCGCCGCACGAACACCCAGGAAAGCCTCGGTGGCGATCATGAACGGACGCAGGTACAGGGCCTCGCCATCGCCGGCCGGAACCCATTCCTTGTCTGCGGCAACCAGCTCACGGATGGCGCCCAGGAAGTACTCCACGGGAAGCTCCGGCAGGGCCAACCGGCGGGCGGACTTGTTCAGGCGGGCGGCGTTGGCTTCAGGGCGGAACGTCCAGATGGATCCGTCGGCGTGGCGGTAGGCCTTGAGACCTTCGAAGATCTCCTGGCCATAGTGCAGAACCGCCGCGGACGGGTCCAGCGAAATCGGTCCGTAGGCCTCGACCCGGGGGTCGTACCAGCCGCCCTCGCCGTGCTCGTCGACGCTGTAGTCGACGATGGCGGTGTGGTCGGTGAAGTAGTTGCCGAACCCTGGGTTGGCCAGGATGGCTGCACGCTCTTCAGCGGACTTCGGGGTTGCCGAGGGCTGCTGGTTGAATTCGACGCCATGGGCGGTCTGAGTCATGGTTCCTCCACGATCGGCTGCCTGTGGATGTGGTTCATCCTTGAACCCCAGGGCAGCATTTGGTGATTCGAAACTAGCTTACGCCGGTTAACCGAGTCTCTAGGGCACGGCCTAGAGCGCTGCGGCGATGGCATCTCCGATGGCACTGGTAGTGCGGGAGCCGCCGTCGCGGTTTTCGACGTCGGTGATGACCGCCGCTTCGATCTTCCGGGCCGCCTCGGTGTAGCCGAGGTGGTCCAGCAGAAGTGCCGCTGACAGGATGGCGGCGGTGGGGTCCGCCTTCTGCTGCCCGGCGATGTCCGGTGCGGAACCGTGGACGGGTTCGAACATGGAGGGCGCGGTGCGGTCCATGTTGATGTTGCCCGAGGCGGCCAGCCCGATGCCGCCGGTGATGGCCGCGGCGAGGTCCGTCAGGATGTCACCGAAGAGGTTGTCTGTGACGATCACGTCAAAGCGCGACGGATCGGTGACCATGAAGATCGTGGCCGCGTCTACGTGCAGGTAGTCGTGGGTGACCTCGGGGAATTCCTTGGCCACAGCCTCAACGGTCCGCTTCCACAGGTGGCCGGCGAAGACCAGGACGTTGTGCTTGTGGACAAGGGTGACGTGCTTGCGTTCGCGTGCGCTGGCACGGCGGAAGGCATCCCGGACCACACGCTCCACGCCGTGAGCGGTGTTCAGTGAGACCTCGGTGGCTACTTCGTGCGGAGTGCCGCCGCGCAGCGTGCCGCCGTTGCCGACGTAGGGGCCCTCGGTTCCTTCACGGACGACAATGAAATCGATGGTTCCAGGGTTGGCCAGCGGGCTCCCCACCGTGCCAAAGAGCCGGGATGGCCGCAGGTTGACGTAGTGGTCCAGGCTGAAGCGGAGCTTGAGCAGCATCTCCCGCTCGATGATGCCGGACGGGATCCGGGTGTCGCCGGGTGCTGCACCAACCGCGCCGAAGAGAATCGCGTCGCGCGTCCGCAGGTCCTCCAGGACCTCATCCGGAAGGGTCTCCCCCGTGGCCAGCCAGTGTTCGGCCCCGAGCTTGTAGTGGTGCTGCTCGAGGTCAACACCTTCGGCGGCGACGGCCTTTTCGAGGACCTTCAGTGCCTCGGCAATGACCTCGGGGCCAATGCCGTCACCGGGAATGACAGCGAGATTGATGGTGGATGCGCTCATGATTTCAGGGTAGCCAAGTCATCCACATTCTGGTCAAACCGTCTCATTATTCGAAACCCCGAACGCTCTCCCGGTTCCTGCACGTTTCGGGGCGGCCCTCTCTCACTTCCTGCACCTTAACGGCAAACGCTCTCTCACCTCGGAAAAGGAAGTGAGAGAGCGTCCGTGATGCTAGGCCTCGGTGGGCTCCTCGTACTTGGGGAAAACCGGGGCCGGAGCGGGCAGCGGCGTTCCTGCCGCGATCGGTGTGGTGAGCGCCGAGAACTGCCGGGACGCGCCGTCGGGCTGGCCGAGCGTATCCAGCAGCGCAGCTGTGGCGGTGGGCATGACCGGCTGCGCGAGGATAGCCACAATCCGCAGCACTTCCAGCGTCACGTACAGCACTGTGTTCATGCGTTCGACGTCGGTCTTGCGCAGGACCCAGGGCGCCTGGTCCGCAAAGTAGGCGTTGGTGTCACCCAGGACGGCCCAAATGGCCTCAAGGGCGCGGCTGAACTCCTGCTTTTCGAAGGCGGCCCGCGCCGCCTCGAGCAACCCGTTGGCCTGCTCCAGGATCGCCGTATCCGCAGCGGTGAATGTACCGGGTACCGGTACCTGGCCTTCGCAGTTCTTGGCCACCATGGACAGTGACCGCTGAGCCAGGTTTCCGAAGTTGTTGGCGAGGTCGGAGTTCATGCGCCCCACGATGGCTTCGTGGTTGTAGCTGCCGTCGGCGCCGAACGGGACCTCGCGGAGGAAGAAAAACCGTACCTGGTCCAGACCGTACTGCGCCACGAAATCTGCGGGCGCCACGACGTTGCCGAGTGACTTGGACATCTTGACGCCGTTGTTGTGCAGAAAGCCGTGGATCATGACGCGCTTGGGCAGTTCCAGCCCGGCGCTCATCAGGAAGGCTGGCCAGTAGATGGCGTGGAAGCGCGAGATGTCCTTGCCGATGACGTGGACGTCGGCGGGCCAGAACTTCCTGAACGATTCCGAGTCGACATCGGGGTAGCCCACACCGGTGAGGTAGTTGGTGAGGGCGTCCACCCAGACGTACATCACATGCTTGTCGTTGCCGGGGACGGGAACGCCCCAGTCGAAGGTGGTTCGGCTGATGGACAGGTCTTCGAGGCCGCGCCTAACGAAGCTGATGACCTCGTTGAACCGGGACTGCGGCGCGCCAAACTCGGGCTGTGCCTCATACAGCGCCAGAAGGCGGTCCTGGTAGGCGGACAGCCGGAAGAAGTAACTCTCCTCCGCAGTCCAGGTCACCTCGGTGTCGGTCTCTTTCGAGTAGCGCACGCCGTCGTCCTTGACTACGGTGTCGTCCTCAACGTAGAAAGCTTCGTCGCGGACGGAGTACCAGCCCTCATATTTGGACAGGTAAATATCGCCGTTGGCTTCCATCTTCTTCCAGATGGCCTGCGAGGCGGCGTAGTGGTCCTCGTCCGTGGTGCGGATGAACCGGTCATAAGTGATACCCAGGGCGGAGTGCGCAGCCTTGTAGACCTCGGCATTGCGGTCCACCAGCTCCTTGGGAGTGATGCCTTCCTTTTCGGCCGTCTGGGCGATCTTCATGCCGTGCTCGTCCGTGCCGGTCAGGAACATCACGTCATAACCGTCCAACCGCTTGAACCGCGCCATGGCATCGGTGGCGATGTACTCATACGCGTGGCCGATGTGGGGCACCCCGTTGGGGTACGTGATGGCAGTGGTGATGTAGAACGGGGTTTTCTCTGGAGCAGTCACGTGCGGACGGTACCTTTGGTGCGAAGGGACGGGCTAGATAAGTTCAGTCAGCGTATCGCTCAGGCGGACCAGTTCGTGGTCGTGTGAAGCGACCAGCACTGCGATTCCGTCGTTAGTGGTGTCTTTGAGGATGCTGATGATGCGGTTGGCGGATGCCCTGTCCAGGCTTGCGGTCGGCTCGTCCACCACCAGGACACGGGTGCCCAGGATCAGCGCACGGGCAATGGCCACACGTTGGCGTTCGCCGCCCGAGAGCTGTGCGGGGCGGTGCCTCATCCGGCGGCCCAGCCCAACGAGGTCCAACAGGTCCTTGGCCATGTCGCGGCGCTGCTCCACCTCGCCGTCAGGCACGGCCGGCAGCAGCACGTTTTCCAGCGCGCTCATGCCGTCGATCAGTGCCCCGCCTTGGTCCACGTAGCCGATCAGGGCCCGACGGCGGTCGGCGATTTCGTCGTCGCCCATGCTTTCGAGCGAATCGCCTTCCCAGAAGACACGGCCCGACGTCGGCAGCGTCAGGCCCGCGCCCACGGTCAGGATGCTGGTCTTGCCGGATCCGCTTCGGCCGGCGACACAGTGCATCTCGCCGGCGTGAAGCGTAAGGTCAAAGCCTTCGACAACGCTGACAGCTTCCGCACCGCCCTTGCCCCCGCCATACCGAATGGTGATGTCGCTCAGTTCCAGCGGCGTCCCGTGGTCCGAGGCCTTGACGATGGTGTTGGCACGGGTCTGCAGGGGCGCCTCAACCGAGCCGGACCTCCGGCTCCGGTGAACATTCGTCTCGTTTGTCATTGGACCACTTTCGTTGCAATCGGTATCCAGCAAAGTACAGCCACGAGGCCGGCGACTCCGGCCCACAGGGCGGCATAGGGGGCAAGGAGGAGCCCAATGCCCAGCGCGCCCAGCACGCCCAGCGGCAGCGCCACCGTGCCCACCAGCGCGTTTTCGAACAGGCGGACCTGGCGGAGCATGTCCGGATTCCAGCCCATGGCTTCAAGGATGCCAAGGTACTGGCGTTTCGCGTTGAGCTCAAACCGTCCGGTCACCAAAGTGAGCACGAGTCCCACGATCACGCCCGAAAGGGCCAAAAGGATGCTGGGGAAAGCGACGCTGGCGGCGGCGAGTCCGCTCAGTGCGCTTGCGCCGGCGGCCCGTGGGATGTCGATGAGCAATGCGATCAAGCCGCCAACAGCGGCCCCGAAGACACCCACGGCCACGGCCAGCGAGAGCGTGTTGAACTTGTTGGTGCTGAGCTGCCTGTTGGCGAACGTCAAGGGAGAATCCACCGGGATCAGGCGCTCGTCGTGCTGCGGTTCCTGGTCCACAACGTCACGGTGCCGCAGCTGCTGCGCCGCGAAGAAGGCTGCTGCCGCATACAGCACGAGGACTGATGCGGACACGATGACCGTTGTCAGGCTCCAGCTCACAACGCTCAGGACGATTCCCGCCACGGCGAGGAGCGCGGCACCAACGCCGAATTCCTCAAGCACCCAGCTGCGGATCCGCCTCTGGGTCCAACCCATGGCGCGCAGGGTTCCGGCTTCACTCTTGCGTTTGCGGATGTAGCTGACGGTGGAGGCGCCTGTCAGCAGGGCAGCTCCGCAAAGCGTCAGGAACAACAGGGTGACGTTGGTTCCGGTCAGCGAACCGGAAACGGCGTCGGCGGCGTTCTGCCGTACCCAGGACTGCTGGACGGTACCCAGGGCCGATTCCTTGCCGGCGCCGTCCTTTGAGTAGCCGGGAACGAAGATGCTGGCATCCTCGCGGGCGGAGCCGGCAACAACAGTGGCTTCCAGGCCCATCTCGCGGATCTCACTGGCCAGCTTTTCGACGTCGGGCTGTGCCTGCTTCCAGCTTCCGGGGGCCTTGGCCCGGACCCGCACAGCGTCGATGACGGCGGCGTTGTCCTTATAACCGCGGGCAGCGGCGAGGCCGTAGTAGTCGGTGATTGCACCAGCCGACTGGCTCGCCAGGCCGGTGGCGCTGAGGGAGGGCTCGAGTTCGGTAGCCGTAACGTCCTTGCCGTCCGCGTCCTTGGTCAGGGTGAACGGCGTGGGGTCATAGCCGCCCAGCGGGAGCCGGTTGACGTCGCCGGCTGCCTTTGCCACAGCTGACGGGTCAAAGGTTCCGTAGACCATCGCGAGGGGCGCTGCCAGCTTCTCCCCCGTCTCCAGGTTTTCGCGGTACGAGCGCTCATCTACGGGCTCACGCTGGGTCTGATCCACCGGACCGCCGGACGGTGTCTTCTCAGGCAGCCTGTTAACGGTCACCCACTCGCCGGGAACGGCCGACTTTTCGACGGCGCCGTTGGCCGCGGTTTCGCCATCGGTGTACTTCGGCGCCGCGGCAAAGTCGGTGCTCCAGGTGGCCGGTGTGTAAAGGCCCTGGTTGAAGTTGCCCTGGTTGCCAAGGACGGACGAGTGATCGGTTGAACCGGGCCAGGACAGCGCGAAGGGATCCTTGGACACGAACGGAAGGTAGTCCTTGTCCAGGGAACGGGAGGCAGTCCCGACCTCCTTGACCACCTTGCCGGAGTCGTCGATCTCTTCGATCTTGACGTTGTACTTCAGGTCCAGGGATGTGCCCGAACGGACAATCAGGGGGATGGCCTGTGAGTCCGCCGTGAGCTGTCCGTTACGCTTTGCCTGCTGGTACTGGGTCATCAGGGGTGCCCAGTACTTGAGCTTAACGCCCAGGAAGTCAGGGCCCTCCGCCAGCTCTTCCGTGCTGATGCCGTTGGTGAAGAGGCTTTCGAAGTGACGGCCAATGGCCCCGGCGTTGCGGGCATCGGCGGGCGGCGCCTTCTCCAACGGAGCCAGGAAGTCACCAGCCGAACCCAGCAGCGCACGTTCGGCCACAGGATCGACGGCGACGACGGACTCCGTTACCTCGGGCGACAAGGGCAGCGACACGGAAAGATTAAAGAGGTTGTGCTCGGAGCCGCCGGCCGGGTCAGGGAACTTGATCCCGGTTTCGTCCTTGGGGGCGGCAATGCGGATGCTGCTTCCTCCGGCGGCCTGTTCCTCCACGAGCTTGGCCTTGCCGAGGCTGCCTTCCGCCGTGGATTTGAAGAGGGTCTGCTCGGAGACGCCGTCGGAGCTGACGGCGCTGGCCGTGAGTCGGTACTTCTTGGCGGTGTCGCTCAGGACAGATTCTGCGGCCGGCCACTTGTCCGGTGAGGTCGCACCCGCGGCCTGGTCCGCTGTGGCGGTACCGGCGAGCCCGGCGTTGTAGCCGAGGTAGTCCATGGCGTCCAACCGCGGTGCTTCAAGGTTCTGGGTCACTCGCGAGACCAGGCTGATCGGCGCTGCCACCGACGTGCCTGTCAGGTCGCGGATGGACTCCAGCTGTTCGAAGCTGATGCCGCCGCTGCCGCTGGCGATTTCCGGCTGCATCAGCGCGCCGGATCCCGCTTTGGCCTGGACCAGAACATCGTAAAGTCCGCGTGAGTTCTCATCCACGGTCCTGTTAAGTGCGGCCTGCGACTGGCCTTGGACGAGGACCGACAAGCACATGGCTGCGATCAAGATGGCCGCGGTCAGCAGCAGCACTTTGCTTCTGATGAACCTCTGGACGGCGTTCATTGGGCTCCCTGAAACCTGGATTGCGTGCGCACACCATCATCCGCGGTTGACGGACGTGAGGATTGGTTTCCTGCCTGGTGTGCGTAAAGTATTGGCCGGCCTGCCGGCCCGGTCCTGAATCAGGACCTAGCCATTGTAAGCAGACCGGCCAATCATACGTGGCCGACGTTAAGTCGAGGTCACGCGTAGTTCACATGCTGGGGATGCTAGTCCTCGAGGTCCACTTCGCGGACCATTTCGGCGCCGATGCCTGCCTTGATGGCGTCCAGCACCTGCTGCGGCACGGAGCTGTCGATCGTCAGAAGGGCCAGGACCTGGCCACCCTCCGCCTGGCGCGCAACCTGCATTCCGGCGATGTTGATGTTGTTCATGCCCAGGATATGACCGATGGTGCCGATCACGCCGGGACGGTCGGAGTAGGCCACCACCACGAGGTGCTCGCTGATGGGAATCTCTACGTCGTAGCCGTTGAGGCCCACGAGCTTCTCAACCTGCTTGGGCCCGGTGAGGGTACCCGCAACGGAGATCTGTGAGCCGTCGCTCAGCGCGCCCCTGATGGTCAGGACGTTGCGGTAGTCCTCTGCTTCCGGCGTGGTGATCAGGCGGGTGTTGATGCCGCGCTGTTCGGCAATGACCGGGGCGTTGACGTAGGAGACCTGCTCGGTCACGACGTCGGCGAAGATGCCCTTCAGGGCTGCGAGTTCGAGGACCTTGACGTCCAGCGCAGCAATTTCGCCGGCAACCTCGACGTCGATCTGGGTCAGCGAGGCGTGGGTCAGCGCGGTGAAGATCCGGCCCAGCTTCTCGATCAGCGGGATGCCCGGGCGGACGTCGGGGGCAATGACCCCGCCGGCGACGTTGACGGCGTCCGGAACCAATTCTCCGGCCAACGCCAGGCGCACGGACTTGGCGACCGAAACGCCAGCCTTCTCCTGGGCCTCATCGGTGGAGGCACCCAGGTGCGGAGTCACGATGACGTTATCCAGGGTGAAGAACGGCAGATCGGTGCTGGGTTCCTTGACGAAGACATCCACGGCTGCGCCGGCGATCTGCTTGTCCTGGAGCGCGGCGTAGAGGGCTTCCTCATCCACCAGGCCGCCACGGGCGACGTTCACGACGTAGGCGGTGGACTTCATCTTGGTGAAGGCGTCCGCGCCGAGCATGCCAACGGTTTCAGGGGTCTTGGGCATGTGGATGGTGACGAAGTCGGACTGGCTCAGGAGCTCGTCGAGGCTGACCAGCCTGACGCCGAGCTGCGCCGCGCGGGCCGAGGTGATGTAGGGGTCGTAGGCGAGGATTTCGGTGTCGAAGCCCTGCAGGCGGGCGGCGACCAGGGCGCCGATGCGGCCGAGGCCGATGATGCCGATCTTCTTCTCGAAGAGTTCGATGCCCGTGTACTTCGAGCGCTTCCATTCACCGCCTTTAAGGGCGGAGCTGGCCTGCGGGATGTGCCGTGCCAGGCTCAGGATGTGGCCTACCGTCAGTTCCGCGGCGGAGACGATGTTCGAGGTGGGGGCGTTGACCACCATCACACCTGCCTGCGTCGCAGCCTTGATATCCACGTTGTCCAGGCCGACGCCGGCACGTGCGATGACCTTGAGGTTCTTCGCTGCGGCGATGGCTTCGGCGTCCACCTGCGTGGCAGAGCGGACCAGGATGGCATCCACGTCGGCGATGGCGGAGAGCAGCTGGGACCGGTCGGCGCCGTCCGTCTGGCGGATCTCGAAGTCCGGGCCCAGGGCCTCGATCGTGGCGGGCGAAAGTTCTTCGGCGAGCAGTACTACGGGTTTTGACACGGTTGATCCTCTGCGTTGCAGTCCTGGGGATAAGTCAAGTCTAGGCTGACGGAAAGGCCGGGCTCACATTGTTAAGTGTGAACCCGGCCTCACTGGCGCGCCGTGAAGGGCGCGTGGGGGCGCAACCTTAGCGGGCTGCTGAGCCCTCTACGTAGTCCTCGTCCTGCTGCTGCCAGGAGAACAGACCGCGCAGTTCACGGCCGACAGCTTCGATCGGGTGCTGCTCTGCCTTGGCGCGCAGGGCCTTGAACTCCACACCGCCGTTGTCCTGGTCCTCGATGAACCGCTTGGCGAAGGCGCCGTTCTGGATGTCCGCGAGGACAGCCTTCATGTTTTCCTTCACCTCGGGGGTGATGACGCGCGGGCCGGAAACGTAGTCGCCGTACTCTGCGGTGTCGGAAACGCTCCAGCGCTGCTTGGCGATGCCGCCTTCCCACATGAGGTCAACGATGAGCTTGAGCTCGTGCAGCACCTCGAAGTAGGCGATCTGCGGCTGGTAGCCGGCTTCAGTGAGGGTTTCGAAGCCGTACTGGACCAGCTGGGAGACGCCGCCGCACAGGACGGACTGCTCACCGAAGAGGTCGGTTTCGGTTTCTTCGGTGAAGGTCGTCTTGATGACGCCGGCGCGGGTGCCGCCGATTGCCTTGGCGTAGGACTTGGCCAGGTCCCATGCAGCGCCTGATGCGTCCTGCTCAACGGCGATGATGTCGGGGATGCCGCGGCCGGCTTCGAACTCGCGGCGCACGGTGTGGCCGGGAGCCTTCGGGGCGATCAGGATGACGTCAACGCCCTCCGGGGCCTCGATGTAGCCGAAGCGGATGTTGAAGCCGTGTGCGAAGGCCAGTGCCTTGCCCGGGGTCAGCTTGTCCTTGATGGAGTCATTGAAGATCGAGCGCTGGTGCTGGTCCGGTGCCAGGATCATGATGACGTCTGCCCACTCGGCGGCGTCGGCCACGTTCTTGACCGTGAAGCCGGCGTCCTGAGCCTTGGCGATGGAGGAAGAGCCTTCCTTCAGGGCGATGGTAACTTCGACGCCGGAGTCGCGCAGGTTCAGCGCGTGGGCGTGGCCCTGGGAACCATAGCCGACAATCGCAACTTTGCGACCCTGGATGATCGACAGGTCGGCGTCGTCGTCGTAGAACATTTCAGTCACTTGGGTAACTCCTCTTGAGTGGTTTCTCTGGGTAGACAGTCTGTGGTGTTGCGGTACTGCACGGGCATTGCGCTGCATAGCGGGACGGACCCCGCCAGTTTCAAGCGCTGCGCAAGGCCCTGTCACTCATGGAGCGGGATCCCCGTCCAACGGCCAAGGTGCCGGACTGCACAATTTCGCGGATGCCGAAGGGCTCAAGCACTGACAGCAGTGCGGTGAGCTTTTCGGGGTGGCCGGTTGCTTCAATGACCACGGAGTCTGTGGAGACGTCAACCACTGAAGCACGGAACAGGTCTGCAGCCTGGGTCACCTGCAGGCGAGTCGCGGCATCCGCACGTACCTTGACCAGGATGTGGTCTCGCTGTACGGAAGATTCGGAGGTCAGCTCAACGATCTTGATCACGTTGACCAGTTTGTTGAGCTGCTTGGTGACCTGCTCAATGAGGTCACCGTCGGCATCGACGACGACGGTCATCCGGGACATGCCCGGGACTTCCGTCGGGCCGACGGCCAGGGAATTGATGTTAAAGGCCCTGCGTGCGAACAGGCTCGCGACGCGGGTCAGTACACCGGGCTTGTCTTCGACCAGAACGGACAGTGTGTGGCGGCTCATGATCAGTCCTCCTCTTCCCATTCCGGGGTCATGTTGCGGGCAACCTGGATCTGGTCGTTGCTTACTCCGGCGGGCACCATCGGCCACACCATGGAGTCGGGGCTCACCACGAAGTCGATGACCACGGGGCGGTCGTTGATCTCGAGGGCCTTCTGGATGGTTGCGTCGATGTCTTCGTCACGCTCGCAGCGGAACGAGGCACAGCCGTACGCCTCACCCAGCTTAACGAAGTCCGGAATCCGGACGGTCTCATGGCCCGTGTTCAGGTCGGTGTTGGAATAGCGGCCCTCGTAGAACAGGGTTTGCCACTGGCGCACCATACCCAGCGAGGAGTTGTTGATCACGGCAACCTTGATGGGGATCTTGTTGATCGCACAGGTGGCCAGTTCCTGGTTGGTCATCTGGAAGCAGCCGTCGCCGTCGATGGCCCAGACCACGCGGTCCGGGTCACCCACTTTGGCGCCCATGGCAGCCGGAACCGCGTAGCCCATCGTGCCGGCGCCGCCGGAGTTGAGCCAGGCGTGCGGACGTTCGTACTTGATGAACTGCGCAGCCCACATCTGGTGCTGGCCCACGCCTGCCACATAGATGCCTTCGGGGCCCGTGAGTGCGCCGATGCGCTCGATGACGCGCTGCGGGGCGGAAAGCCCGTCCTCCGGTTCCGTCCAGCCCAGCGGGTAGGTTTCCTTGAGGTTGTTCAAGAACGCCCACCACGTGGTGAGGTCCGGCGTGCCGGTGGCCTCAAACTGCGAGCGTACGGCCTCGGTGAGCTCTGGAATGATTTCCTTGACGGAGCCCACGATGGGGACGTCGGCCGTGCGGTTCTTGGAGATTTCGGCGGGATCGATGTCCGCGTGGATCACCTTGGCGTTCGGCGCGAACGTCTTGAGTACGCCTGTGACACGGTCGTCGAAGCGGGCGCCCAGGGTGATGAGGAGATCGGACTGCTGGAGGGCAGTGACGGCCGACACCGTGCCATGCATGCCAGGCATGCCCACATGCTGAGGGTGCGAATCCGGGAACACACCGCGCGCCATCAGTGTGGTGACCACGGGGGCGCCTGTCAGTTCGGCCAACTCGCGGAGTTCCGCGGAGGCATGGGCCTTCACGACGCCGCCGCCGACATACAGGACGGGCTTGGTAGCCGCCGCGATGAGCTTTGCTGCTTCGCGGACCTGCTTGTTGTGTCCGCGAGTCACGGGCCGGTAGCCGGGGAGGTCGATCCTTGGCGGCCAGGAGAAGGTCATCTGACCCTGCTGGGCGTCCTTTGCGACATCAACGAGCACGGGCCCCGGACGCCCGGTGGAGGCCAGGTGGAACGCCTCAGCCATGACGTGAGGGATGTCGTTGGGGTCGGTCACCAGGAAAGAGTGCTTGGTGATGGGCATGGTGATGCCCACAATGTCGGCTTCCTGGAACGCGTCGGTGCCGATCACACCGCTGGACACCTGGCCGGTGATGGCCACTAGGGGCACGGAGTCCATGTGGGCGTCCATGATGGCGGTAACGAGGTTGGTGGCACCAGGGCCCGAGGTGGCAATGCAAACGCCCACCCGGCCGGTAACCATGGCATAGCCTTGCGCGGCGTGGCCGGCTCCCTGTTCGTGACGGACCAGTACGTGATTCATGCTGGAGGCCATCAAGGGGTCATAGGTAGGCAGGATCGCGCCACCAGGCAAACCAAAAATATCGTCGACGCCGAGTTCTTCGAGCGAGCGGACGATAGCTTGCGAGCCGGTCATCACCGTTGGGGGTACAACGTTGTTCGGCCCAAGGACAGGAGAGACAGCGGCAAGATCAGCGACGACTGCGGCATGGTCAGCCGTTCGGTCGGCGCGTTCCGGGGCCTTGGGGGCTCCAGCGGACTTTGTAGCCATCAGCGAGGGGCTGATCGGCGATCCTTTGCTCATCGGACTCTTCCTTGTGGATCATCTGTATTTTTGGGAACTGCGGGAAATAAAAAAACCCCTCAGCCTTGTGGCTCTTCGAGGGGTTGCGCGTGACGGTTCGTTACCCGGGGCTAATGTGCCACGCGCTTGGTAAGGACGACGACTGCATCTGCAGCGATGCCGGCGGTAACGAATGCGATCATGCGATCAGTTTTCCCTCTGCGTGAGATGCATGTCAACGACGACGATACGCATCTCACCATGTGGACTCCATTGTCCACCAATCGGCCGCCCTCCCAACTAGGTAGCAGCAGGTGTCGTTTTGAGGGCCCATAACGACATCTGCTGCTACCCAGTTGGGTTCAGGCGACCGGCTGCGGTGTACTACCCGCAGTATGCGCCGGTGGAGGCGCTGTGGACCAGCTTGGCGTACTTGGCAAGGACGCCCTTGGTGAACTTGGCCGGCAGCGGCTCCCAGCCCTCCTTGCGTGCTTCGAGCTCTGAGTCGTCGACCAGCAGGTCGAAGCTGCGGGCTGCGATGTCGACCCGGATCCGGTCGCCGTCCTTGACAAAGGCGATGGGACCGCCGTCGACGGCTTCCGGCGCTACGTGGCCGATGCACAGGCCCGTAGTGCCGCCGGAGAAGCGGCCGTCAGTCAGCAGGAGCACGTCCTTGCCGAGGCCTGCACCCTTGATGGCACCGGTAATGGCGAGCATCTCGCGCATGCCCGGCCCACCCTTGGGTCCTTCATAGCGGATGACGACGACGTCACCGGCGTGGATTTGGCCGTGGTCCAGCGCATCAAGGGCGCCCTGTTCGCGCTCGAACACGCGGGCCGTACCTTCGAAGACGTCGGCGTCGAAACCGGCGCTCTTGACGACGGCGCCTTCGGGTGCCATCGAACCGTGCAGGATGGTGATGCCGCCGGTCTTGTGGATCGGGTTGTCCAGGGCGCGCAGGATCTTGCCATCGAGGTCCGGCGGGTTGATGGACTCGAGGTTCTCGGCGAGGGTCTTGCCGGTAACGGTGAGGCAGTCGCCGTGCAGCAGGCCGGCGTCGAGCAGTGCCTTCATGATGACCGGCACGCCGCCGATCTTGTCCACGTCAGTCATGACGTAGCGGCCGAAGGGCTTGAGGTCTCCCAAGTGCGGGATTTTGTCGCCGATGCGGTTGAAGTCGTCCAGGGAGAGCTCGACTTCGGCTTCACGGGCGATGGCCAGCAGGTGCAGCACAGCGTTGGTGGAGCCACCAAAAGCCATGGTCACGGCGATGGCGTTCTCAAAGGCCTTCTTGGTCATGATGTCCCGGGCGGTGATGCCCTTGCGCAGGAGGTTCACCACTGCTTCACCGGACTTGCGGGCAAAGTCATCACGACGGCGGTCTGCCGAGGGTGGGGCAGCGGAGCCCGGCAGGGACATACCGAGGGCTTCGCCGATGCAGGCCATGGTGTTGGCCGTGTACATGCCGCCGCAGGCGCCTTCGCCGGGACAGATGGCCTTTTCGATCCGCGTGAGGTCTTCCATGCTCATCTTGCCGGCGGCGCATGCCCCCACGGCCTCGAAAGCGTCAATGAGGGTGACTTCCTTTTCGGAGCCGTCCTCGAGCTTGACCCAGCCAGGCATGATGGAGCCGGCGTAGAGGAACACGCTGGCGAGGTCCAGGCGGGCAGCTGCCATCAGCATGCCCGGAAGGGATTTGTCGCACCCGGCCAGGAGGACCGAGCCGTCGATCCGCTCGGCCTGCATCACCGTTTCCACGGAGTCGGCGATGACTTCGCGGGAAACCAGGGAGAAGTGCATGCCTTCGTGGCCCATGGAGATGCCGTCCGAGACGGAGATGGTGCCGAACTGCATCGGGAACCCGCCGCCTGCATGGACGCCTTCCTTGGCGCCCTGGGCCAGACGGTTCAGGGAAAGGTTGCAGGGAGTAATTTCGTTCCAGGAGCTCGCAACGCCGATCTGCGGCTTGGCGAAGTCGTCGTCCCCCATGCCGACCGCTCGGAACATGCCGCGCGCGGGGGCGGCGTGGATTCCGTCGGTGACGACCCGGCTTCGGGGCTTGATGTCAGGCTTGTTTTCAGTTGCGATCTGGGTGTCCTCACTCATGCGTCAAAGTCTATGACTCAGATTGGGAGGCCAACGACACGGAAGGGTCCGTGAAGCCCAATTCCATGAATATTTCGATCAAATAGTGGACTCTCGTCTCATATATTGAGACCGGAGCTCGGGGACTCCCCCGCAACGTGTCAGAAATCACTCGGACCACGGCCTGCAGCAACCGACTCAGCTTCCTGCTGGAGCATGTCCAGGACCTTCCGGATGGTGGTCCGTGCCGCGACGTCGGGCCGGGCGAGGGCCACGATGCTGCGGCGGGCCGTCACACCCACCAGCGGCCGCAGCACAAACCCGCGGTCCTGGTTTGCCACCGCGGTGTACCGCGGCAGCAGTGCAAGGCCGTGTCCGGCGCTGACCAATGCTTCGAGCACCCGCAGGTCCGGAAAGAGCTGCGCCCGGACCGCAGTGGATCCGGCCTGCTTTTCGATCTGCCGCAGCACGGCGTCGAAGGGGAACCCCTCGGGGACCCCCATCCAGGGATAACCCACCACATCCCGGGCGGTCAGCCGGGGTTTCGACGCCAGGGCGTGCCCCGACTGCATGGCAACGTCCAAGGGCTCATTAAGTAGCGGGACCACGATCAGCCCGTGGGAGGAAAACACGTCCGGGCCATCCACGCTGTGCGCCAGCACGATGTCATAGTCGGCGGCGAGGCCTGCGAAACCGTCCACTCCCGGGTCCTCGAAATGGGCCTCAAACTGCAAGCCGGCGATGGCCTTGACCCGGTGCAGGAGTCCTGGCAGGAACATCTCCGCCGCGCTGGGGAAGAACGCGGCCCGCACATGGGCCTGCCAGCCGTGCCGGTACGTATCGATGGTGGCCTCCGCCCTGGCCATTGCTGTTGAGACATCCGCAGCGGCCGAGGCCATCGCCAGCCCGGCTTCGGTCAGCCGAACTCCCCGGCCGGCCTTCTCGATTAAGACCACACCTAGCTCGTCCTGCAGGGTTTTGAGCTGCTGGGATACAGCCGATGGCGTGACGTGCATGGCTTCGGCCGTGGCGCCCACAGTGCCCCGGTCGGCAAGTTCGCGCAGAATCCGCAGCCTCTTGAAGTCCATGTAGAGAGGCTACTGGACTGCCGCTGCGTTGTTCGGGCCGTCTTCACTGTCCGCCGGACGGGCTGCTCCCTGCCGAAGACCTAGACAGTCCCGTTTGCCCCGACGTACCGTCAGGTGAACGGCAACCCTGCCATCCGGACTGAAGGGCCCTGATATGGATTTTGTCTTCTGGATCATTCTGATCGTGCTGATCGTCGGTGTCGTCTGGTGGCTGCTGAACCGCGGCAGTTCCACCAAGTCCACCAGCGAGGACGACAGGTCAGCGGCAGCTCCGGCCGGTTTCCGCGCGGACGGCGCCCTGGCCGGAGGGAGTGCCGCGGCTTCCGCGGAAGCCGCTGGTACCACTGGGATCGCCACTGCCGCAGGCTTTGGACGGCCGTCCGACCCTGTGCCGCCGACGACGGCGGATGACGCCTCCGAGCTGCCCGAACCCTCTGATGCCAGCCGGGTTGGTGAACAGGATTCCCCTGCGCCGGAACGGACGGAAGCCGGACCGGGGACCACATCCGCGGAGACAATTGCAGCCCCTGCACCAACAGGCGCCCCGGGCGCCGGGGATATGCCGGAAGCCCCTGTTCCGCCTGCTGTTGACGACGCCACTGAGGTTCACGGCGCCCAAGCAGCCCAGGGCGGAGGGGCCGCGCAGTCCGCGGGCACAGCCCAGGCTTCGGGTCCATCTCAGGTCAGCAGCGACCAAGGCGAGTGGGAGACCCAATGGTCTGAGGCCGGCGGAACGCCCGCTTCCCATGCAGCGGCCCCGACTACAGCGGCCCCAACCGCCCCTGCGGCGGGTAGTGCAGCCGGGGGTCCCACGGACGCCGGCAAAGCAGGCCAGTCCGGGCCGGTCCATCGCCCCGAGTACACCGGGCCACATGCGCCCACGCTGCCGGGTGCTGAATCTGCAGCAGCCGAGGTTGTGGTGGACGAGCCGGCGGCCGCCGAACAGGCCGAATCCAACCGAGTCCAGGCCAGTCCAGGCGAAGTGAATGAGGTCGAAGCCATCAAGGCAGAGTCCCCCACGTCCGTCGGCTCGGAATCAGTCCCCGAACCCGCGGGTTACCTGGCGGCGGACCGCCCGTATGGTGAAGGGTCGGCGTCGCCGTCCCCCGACGGCAGCGGCCCGGCCGATTACACCGTCAAAGGTGACGCGGACTCTATGGTCTATTACGAAGAGGGGCACCCGGAGTATGAGCAGACCCGCGCAGGAGTCTGGTTCGAATCAGCGGCCCACGCCGAAGCTGCCGGCTTCCGGGCCCCGCGGCGGACCCGGTTCCAGTAAATTCGGCCGCGCCCCTGCGGCGTGGACCGTCTGCCTCGGGCTCCTCCTGACCGGTTGCACAGAAGATGCCAATGGGCCGCCCACCACAGTCAGCACGAGTGCGGGTACCGGCGGCACCGCGGGAGCGCCCGCTGTGGTGGAGCGGCTTGACCTCGGGCTCCAGATCCCGTGGGCAGCGGTGTTCCTGCCGGACGGAACGGCCGTCATCTCGGAGCGTGATTCCCGACTGCTCAAGGCGGTCCGTGACGGGCGGTCCTCCCCCATCGGAGAGGTTCCCGGAGTAGTTCCCGGCGGGGAGGGCGGCCTGCTCGGACTCGCGCTCTCCCCCTCTTTTTCCTCGGACAATTTGCTCTACTTCTACTTCACGGCCGAGCGGGACAACCGGATTGCCCGTGCGGTCCTCAGGGCAGACGGCGACGGGAAATTCGCCATCGGCTCTCCGGAGGTCATCTTCACCGGCATCCCGAAAGCATCAACGCACAACGGCGGCAGGATCCGCTTTGGACCAGACGGCCTGCTCTATGTGGGGACCGGCGACTCGCAGCGCCGGGAGCAGCCGCAGGACCCGAATGCGCTGGGTGGAAAGATCCTGAGGTTGACGCCCGAAGGCCGCCCGGCGCCGGGCAACCCTTTCGGCAATGCCGTCTACAGTCTCGGCCATCGGAACGTCCAGGGGCTGGCTTGGGACAGTGAAGGGCGCTTCTGGGCCAGCGAATTCGGCCCGGACGTCAACGACGAACTCAATCTGATCCTTCCGGGGGCCAATTATGGCTGGCCCCAGGTCACAGGGGCACCGCACCGGGACGGATTCCGCGACGCGAAAGTGGTGTGGCCATCCACGGCTGAATCCTCCCCGAGCGGGCTGGAAATTGTTGGCGCCACAGCGTACCTCGGGGCACTACGCGGCCAGCGGCTGTGGACGGTTCCGCTTGAAGGCGAGGAAGCCGGAAATCCTGTGGCCTATTTCACACGGGAATATGGCCGGATCCGCGATGTCATCAAGGCTCCGGACGGACGTTTTTGGCTGCTGACGAACAACGAAAACCCCGACTTTGTGCTGGTTTTGACCCCTTCGGCGTGATGCTGCCAACCGCCCGCCACCCCGATTTCACATGGGCCAAAAGTTCGTGTAGAGTTTCATGTCGTTGCGGAGATCAACCGGGAAATAAAAGCCCCGGGGAGATCAAAACAAGAGATGCACCTCTAGCTCAATTGGCAGAGCAATTGACTCTTAATCAATGGGTTCCGGGTTCAAGTCCCGGGGGGTGCACCAAGAAAACCCCGTCTTCATGGCCACAAGCCACGAAGGCGGGGTTTTGCTTTGCCCATCGATCAGGCCGAGGGATATTTCGGGCTGATAACTGGGCCGATCAGCCGACGGCGCCGCCAGCTATCGCAGCCGCGGCCACGTTGAAGACACCGCGTGGCGCAGACTCACGTGGACCCTATTTCTCGTCCCGGTCTTTCGGGAAGGTCATCGGGCTGCCTCCTGCCTCCGGAGCTTCGCGGAATGAGGGAAATAGTCCAGGGTCATCTGGATGCGGGAATCAGGGTGCGTGAGGAACCACTCGTAGGCGTGGTCATCAGCAGCCTGCCACCAGGGCTTCGGGAGACCTTTGAGCTTCCGGGCCTTCCTCCCCCGCCATTCTTCTTGGACGTTAAAGTATCCCTGGAGGACCCCAAGGCCGAAGATGAGCCCGAAGAAAACCATGACGAGTGTCATGAGCGGCATCTTGAACAGCGCAAGGAGGCCGAAGACCAGGCAGGCCAGCGAGGCAGGGAGAAAGATGAGAGCCGTTGCCAGGAGACTGAAGTAGAAGGAGCGGATCAGTTTGTGGTCGCCTCCGCCGGAGCCGGCCCCCATGCCCCACTCTTGCTTCGTGTACGCGTACACAGTTTTGCCCGTCCTGGCGTACCCGTAGTAGTACGGCCGGTTAAGCGCTCTTCTGAAAGGTTCGTCCTTGGTCCCCACGGGATTAACCTTATCTGTCGTCATGCTGCGGCCACCGTCCGGTGCCAGCCGAGGCAAGCCACGAAGACCCGCAGGCGCCCTTACTCACAGGTGCCCAGGATCCCCGCGATCGCAGCATGCTCGGCTGGGGTAACCCACAGCTGGTACTTTGCCTTCACGGCCGTCTGGCGGGCAACGTATTCGCAGCGGAACGCCTTGTTCGGCGGAAGCCACGTCGCTGCGTCTTTGTCTCCCTTGGCGCTGTTGGTGGGACCGTCGGCGGCCATGAGGTTCAGCGGGTCGTTGGCCAGTTGCCTGCGCTGGTCAGCACTGAGCCGCTGGGCACCTTTCTGCCACGCGTCCGACAGCGCGATGATGTGGTCGATCTGGACCGCTGAGCTGGTAGTGTCGCCGCGGACAAACCTGATGCTGGTGCCGGTGTAGCTGTCATCCAGCGTGCCGGACGCGACAACACAGTCCTGTGTTCCTGGCTTGAACGTCTCGCCCTCAAGATCCCTGGCAAGGATGTCGTTGCGGGTATCACAGCCGTTGCGGTCCACATCCGCCCAGGCGGGACCGAACTCCTCACGGCTGTAGCCGGTCTTGGGAGCACGCCCCTTCACCGGGATGGTTTCCAGCTGGGCGAGGGCAGCGGCGGCTTCGGTTCCGGAAACCCTTGGTTCGGCATGGGCTGGGGCATCGCAGCCGGCAAGGGAACCGGCAAGGACCAAACCGGAGATGGCAGTAAGCGCGATGGTGACGGCGGAGCGGTAGTACAAGAAGTTCCTTAATGTGCACGGCGCAGGTTTACCGCCGCGCGAGGAAGCGTAGCGGCTGGCGATCCTGGTTCAAAGATTAAAAGAAAAACGCGCAACCACTGTGAGGAACCAGTGATTGCGCCTGGAGGCCGTGATGCGGCTACCCCACTGGGGAACCGTCCGCCAGTGCCTTGGCTTCAGGGGAAGCAAATTGGCTGGCAAGTTCCCGCACCACAGCCTGTAGCTCCTGGCGCAGGACGTCGGGATCAATGGACGCGGCAGCAAGCACCGAACGTTCCATCTCCACTGCGGCGGTGACAGCCTCGCGTCCACGGTCCGTCAAAGAGACAACATGACTACGGCGGTCCGAGGTGCTGCGGACACGGGCGATGTGTCCGTGCGTCTCCAGCCTGCTGAGCGTCTTGCCCATTGTCTGCGCCTGGACGCGGACGTACTGGGCCAGCTGCGCCTGCGTCATGGGGCCCTGGGCCGCAAGCACTTCGATCGCGATAACACCGGCGTGTGTCAATCCAATGGCGCCGAGTTTTTCGTTCCAAGAGTGTTCTACGAGACGGGCCGCAGTGGACAGTAGGCGCCCAGTGGGCCAATGATCCATATCAGGCATACCAGCAGTATAGCCAAGTGACGATTCGCCCCGGTCCAGCACGCTTACTAAGCTGGTATGTCCCGCCTTCAACTAGGAGATTAATTGTGGCTGACAGACTCATGACCGGCACCGAAGCACCTGGCTTCACTTTGAAGGACTCGCAAGGTAAAGACGTCAGCCTGGCTTCCACCCGGGGGCGCAACACCATTGTGTACTTCTATCCCGCCGCGTCCACGCCTGGCTGCACAAAGCAGGCATGCGATTTCCGAGACAGCCTGGCTTCCCTGCAGGCGGCCGGTTATGAAGTCCTGGGCATCTCCCCGGACCCGGTGGAGAAGTTGGCAAAGTTTGCGGCCGCAGAAGGACTCAGCTTCCCGTTGCTCTCGGATGCAGACCACGCCGTGGCAGAGGCCTATGGTGCCTGGGGGGAAAAGAAGAACTACGGAAAGACCTACCAGGGGCTGATTCGTTCGACCATCGTGGTGGACACTGAGGGCAAGGTTGCCGTGGCGCAGTACAACGTCCGGGCGACCGGTCATGTTGCCAAACTGCGCCGTGACCTCAAAATTGATTCCTGACGGGTCCGGCGACTGACCGGACCCACGGCCGGCCGGCGCTACAATGGAACCTGGCATCCGCCGTCGCAAGTTTCTGCCGCGGCAGCCAAGCGCGAGTGGTGAAATTGGCAGACACGCAGGATTTAGGTTCCTGTGCCTTCGGGCGTGGGGGTTCAAGTCCCCCCTTGCGCACTGTTGAACGTCATGAACCATGGAATCCCGGGCCCAACGGCCCGGGATTCCCTCGTTAAGTCCCCCGACGCCGGCTTTCGCAAGTTTCAGTCCGTCGGCGCCCACCGCAAAAAAACTCCTTGAGATCCACCCATCCGCATCGAGGCACCACCCGAATACACAGTGAGACACCAGCCAAGGCAGGTGCCCACCACGTCGGAAGGCCATAAGCGGCAGGCAAGCTGTCCGCAAAGGCAACGATCGGCACTAACAAGGAGAACCGAAATGCAGTCAATCAAACGCACAACCTTCACCGTCGCAGGCGTTGCCGCTGCCGCATTGCTCAGCCTGACCGCTTGCGGCGGCTCCGCCACCACGGCAACGTCATCGTCGGCACCGGCCTCCACGCCTTCATCCTCCAGCATGGCTCCGTCACCGTCGGCAAGCTCCGCTGCCCCGATGGACCCGGCTGCGAACCTGGTCGGCGCCGGCTGTGCCGGCTACGCCGAGAAGGTTCCCACCGGCGCGGGCTCTGTTGCGGGCATGGCGCTCGATCCCGTGGCTGTTGCAGCCTCGAACAACCCCATCCTTACCACCCTGACGGCAGCGGTCTCGGGAAAGCTGAACCCTAAGGTTGACCTGGTGGACACGCTGAATGGCAGCGAATTCACGGTCTTTGCTCCGGTGGACGACGCCTTCGCCAAGATCGACGCCGCCACGATCGAGACGCTCAAGACGGACGACGCCCTGCTGAGCAAGATCCTGACCTACCACGTGGTCCCCGGCCAGATCACCCCCGACAAGATTGCCGGCACCCACGCCACGGTCCAAGGCGGCTCCGTAACGGTCACCGGCAGCAAGGACGCCCTCATGGTTGACGGCGCCAGCGTGATCTGCGGCGGCGTCCAGACGGCCAACGCCACGGTCTATCTGATCGATTCGGTGCTGATGCCCAAGTAACCACGGGCACCAGCGACACCGGGCAAACCGGAGCCGCGGGGCGTGACTCCCCCGGCGGCTCCGTGCATATAGTTGGGCCCGGCCTGTACAGGCCGGGCCCAACTGCGTCTCCAGGATCATCCTGGTCCGTCAACTAGACTGGGCTGGGGCCCGCAGACCGCGGAGCCGGCCAGCAGCCCAGAGGTGATCAACGAGTGCCCAGCAGTACATCGCGACGAACGGTGATCAAGACAAGCGCCGTTCTCCTGGCACTGGGAGTGACGTCCTGCACCGGAGTTCCGGGCCCTTCCCCGTCATCGCCCACAAGTTCAACGCCGTCCACTGGCCCTGAGCCCACAGCTACCTTCAGGTTCGGAACAGCATCCCAGCCGCTCGGGCTCGACCCCGCCCTGTCCAACGACGTGGAGTCGCACCGGATCACACGCCAGATCCTGGAAGGCCTGGTCGGAGTGGACCAGACTACGGGCAAGCCCACACCGCTGCTGGCAACCGAGTGGACCGAATCCGACGAAGGCCGCTCCTACACATTCAAACTGCGCAGCGGAGTCACGTTCCAGGACGGAACACCCTTTAATGCCGATGCCGTCTGCGCCAACTTCAACCGCTGGTTCGCGTTCCCGGTGGCTCTCCGGCAACAGGCACCGGGAAGCTCCTTCAAGGGTGTGTTCAAGGCCCATTCCGATGAGGCATCGCTGTCCATCTTCAAAAGCTGCACCGCCCTTTCCGCTGACACTGTCCGGATCGACCTCACACAGCGCTTCACCGCCTTCCTCCAGGCCCTGACCCTGCCGGCTTTCGCCATGGCATCGCCCACAGCGCTGGCGGCCGGGACTGCCGATGTCCTGGACAGGGACCGGGGCGGACAGCCTCTGTCAGCCTTTGCCACGAATCCGGTGGGAACCGGGCCCTTCCGGTTGGGCGCCTGGGACGAAACCAGCGTCACGCTGGTCAGCAACAAGGACTACTGGGGCAACCGCGGGCAGATCGCCACGATCAACTTCCTGACCTACGACCACCCCCAGACCCGCATGCAAGCGCTCCTGGACAGCAAGATCGACGGCTACGACGCCGTCACGGTGGGAAACTTTGACCAGCTGGTCAAACGGGGCATGCAGATTGTGCAGCGGGACCCGTTCTCCGTGATGTACGTCGGCATGAACCAGGAAGTCCCTGCCCTCCAGGATGTGAAGGTGCGGCAGGCGATTGAAATGGCGATCGACAAAGACACCCTCATCCGCAAGTTCTTTATCGACAACACCGCCCAGGCAACGCAATTTGTTCCGCCGAAAATCAGCGGCTTCAATAACGAGGCGCCTTCCTTGGGCCACGACCCCGCCAAGGCAAAGACGTACCTCGAAGAGTCCGAATATGACGGCGAAGAGCTGAAGTTCTACTATCCGTTGAACGCCACCCGGCCTTACCTCCCCACGCCAGAGAAGGTCTACGCGGAGATCAGCCGGCAACTGACCGCCGTCGGACTGAACATCAAGCCTGTTCCGGTGGACTGGGCAAACGGATACCTCCAGAAAGTCCAGTCCCCGGGCGACCACGCCCTCCACCTGCTCGGCTGGAATGGCGCCTACGCCGACGCCGACAACTTCGTTGGCCCCCTGTTCGGCGAGAAAAACGGCGAGTTCGGCTATCAGGATCCCCAGGTCTTCTCAAAGATCAATCGGGCCCGCAGCATGCCACAGGGACAGGAACGTGATGAGCAATATCACACCATCAATGTCCAGATCGCTGCCTCGGTCCCGGCTGTTCCCATCGCATTCCCCATCTCCGCATTGGCCCTCTCTGACCGCGTGGCCAGCTACCCGGCCTCACCTGTATTAAACGAAGTTTTCACCAAGGTCCAACTAAAGCCTTGACGCAGCCGTCCAATTTCAGTAAGAGGGTGGCGCGGGGATATTCTGTGACAGCCAGAGCCGCTGCTATCGGAGACTCACTGTGACTTTTATTTCCAAGACCAAAAATGCCGACGTCGTCCTGATCGGCGGCGGCATCATGAGCGCCACACTTGGGGCGTTCATCAAGCAGCTTGAACCCACCTGGACCATCTCCCTCTTCGAGCGCCTCGATGAGCCCGGACTGGAAAGCTCCGGTCCGTGGAACAACGCCGGCACCGGGCACGCCGCACTCTGCGAGCTCAACTATTCCCCCGCAGCCAAAGACGGCTCGGTGGACCCCACCAAGGCGCTGCTCATCAACGAGCAGTTCCAGCTCTCCCGCCAGTTCTGGGCCCACCTCGTGGAGCAGTCGCTGATCGGTTCGCCCAAGGGCTTCATCAACACCGTCCCGCACATGAGCTTCGTCATTGGCGAGGACAACACCAAATTCCTGCGGACCCGGTACGAGGCACTGAAGCCGCACCCGCTGTTCCGCAGCATGGAGTATTCCGAGGACCACGCCCAGATCGCCAAATGGGCTCCGTTGATCGTCAAGGGCCGCGACCCGAAGCAGCGCATCGCTGCCACCCGCGCGGCGGAGGGCACCGACGTCGACTTCGGTGCACTCACCCGCGAGCTGACCACATACCTCGGGAACAACGGCGTCGACATCAACTACGGCCACGACGTGACCGGGATTTCCCGGGCGTCCGACGGCGGCTGGGACCTTTCGCTCAAATACCCGGCTTCCGGGGAACACAGCAGGATCCACGCGAAGTTTGTGTTTGTGGGTGCCGGCGGCGGCGCCCTGCACCTGCTGCAGGCTTCAGGCATTCCCGAAAGCAAGGGCTTCGGCGGCTTCCCGGTCTCCGGCCAGTTCTTCCGCTGCACCGACGAAAAAATCGCGGCCCAGCACAGCGCGAAGGTCTACGGCCAGGCCTCCGTGGGTGCTCCGCCCATGTCCGTGCCGCACCTTGACACGCGCTACGTCCATGGGAAGCGCTCCCTGCTGTTCGGCCCGTACGCCGGTTTCTCCACGAATTTCCTGAAGAACGGCTCTTACCTGGACCTGCCGCTGTCCATCCGGCCCAGCAACATCATTCCCATGCTCGCCGTGGCCAAGGACAACATGGACCTGACGGCCTACCTCGTGAAAGAGGTGGCGAAGCGCCACGGCGACAAGGTGGAGGCGCTCCGCGAGTACTACCCCGAGGCCAAAGACGGCGACTGGGAACTGATCACCGCGGGCCAGCGTGTACAGATTATTAAGAAGGACCCGAAGAAGGGCGGAGTGCTGCAGTTCGGCACGGAAGTCATCGCCGGGCGTGACGGCTCCATCGGGGCGCTCCTGGGTGCCTCGCCCGGGGCTTCCACCGCGGTGCCCATCATGATTGAACTGCTGCAGAAGGCCTTCCCCAAGAACTTCAAGGGCTGGCAGGGCAAGCTCAGGGACATGATGCCCGGCTACGGAACCAAGCTGGACAGCAACCCGGAGCTCGCGGCGGAGCTTGAGAAGGCCACTGCCGCGGCCCTTCAGCTGGAGAGCGTTTCCGCGAGCCGTTGACCCTGTCGGGGTCGGCGGGCAGCAGTTCGATGTCCGTACCAGTCCGCCAACCCCTTCAGGAGACCATGCGATGTTCCGGCTGGCACAACTTTCACTGGCGAACCGGGCGCTGATCGCCCTGATCACCGTCTTCGCGTCGGTGTTCGGGGTGATCACCATGTCTTCGCTGAAGCAGGAACTGATCCCTTCCATCGAGTTCCCGCAGATCACGGTGCTGTCGGCGATGCCCGGGGCCTCGCCGGAGGTAGTGGACAAGCAGGTCAGCGAGCCGCTGGAGAAGGCGCTGAACGGCGTCGAAGGCCTGGAGTCAACGTCCTCAACGTCGCGCACGGGTGTCTCGCAGATCTCAATGACGTTCACGTACGGCTCCAACCTCGATCGTGCGCGCAACCAGATAGACCGGGCCATCTCCAACGCCAAACGCCAACTGCCGGAGGACGTCCAGCCGCAGGCCATCGCCGGCAGCATCAGCGATTTCCCCATCTTGTTCCTGGCAGTCTCCTCGGACAAATCACTGAGCGAGCTTAATGCCGACCTGCAGCGGCTCAGCGTCCCCCGGCTGCAGAAGATCGACGGCGTCCGCAGCGCCGATGTAACGGGCGGCGCCACTCAGCACATCCAGATCCTGCCACGCGCGGATGCCATGGTGTCCAGCGGAGCAACCATTCCGGCGATCCGCGATGCGTTGTCCAACAACGGGGCGCTGATTCCTGCCGGAACCATCGAGGAAGAGGGCAAGACCCTCTCCCTACAGATCGGCAGTCCGGTGGACTCCCTCGACGCGATCAAAGCGCTGCCCCTTGCCGGTACGAAGGCGCCTGCCACGATCGGCTCGGTGGCGGACGTGTCACTCAAAGACGATGAACGGACCTCCATCTCCCGCACGGACGGCAAGGAAACGTTGGCCGTTGCCATCACCAAAAAGCCGGAAGGCGACACCGTCGCCATCTCCCACGCCGTGGCCGGCATCATCGGCGACCTTGAGGCGGAGCTGGGCTCCAACGCCAAATTCACGCAGGTGTTCGACCAGGCACCCTTCATTGAGAAATCCATCAAGGACCTGACCACTGAGGGCCTGCTGGGCCTGGGCTTCGCCGTCGCCGTCATCCTGGTGTTCCTGATGTCCACGCGCTCTACGTTGGTCACAGCCGTGTCCATCCCGCTGTCGCTGCTCATCACCTTTATCGGGCTGTCCGCGACGGGCTACTCCCTGAACATCCTGACCTTGGGTGCCCTGACCATCGCCATCGGCCGCGTGGTGGACGACTCCATTGTGGTGATCGAGAACATCAAACGGCACCTCGCCTACGGTGAGGACAAGGTGACCGCCATCCTGACCGCCATCCGCGAAGTTGCCGGGGCGATTACCGCCTCAACGCTGACCACGGTGGCCGTCTTCCTTCCCATCGCGTTTGTTGGCGAACTCGCCGGCGAGCTTTTCCGCCCGTTCGCGCTCACCGTCACAATGGCGCTGCTGGCCTCCCTGCTGGTGTCGCTGACCATTGTCCCTGTGCTCGCCTATTGGTTCCTGAAGTCGCCGTCGGCCGCTGTCCCCGGGTCCCCCGCCGCACGCGAAGCCGCCGCGGCCGTCCGGGCCAAGGCGCTGGAAGCCGAGCAGAGAAGCAGGCTGCAGCGTGGCTACCTGCCCATCCTGACCAAGACCCAGAAGCATCCGGTTGTCACACTGATCGCCGCTGGGTTGGTGCTTGTAGCAACGGGCGCCATGACACCGCTGCTGGCCACTGACCTGCTGGGCCAGTCCGGACAAAACAGCCTGACTGTGCGCCAGGTCCTGCCGGGCGGCACCAGCCTCTCCGAGACCAGTGCCGCCGCTGTCCGGGTGGAAGGAGTGCTGCGCGGCATTGAAGGCATTAAGACTGTTCAGGTCACTTCCGGCAATGCCCAGGCGGGCTTCGCCGCGTTAGTATCCTCCGGCGCCTCCAATTCGACCTTCACCGTGGTCACGGATGAGAAAGCGGACCAGGCGGAGTTGCAGGAGAAAGTCCGCACGCGGCTCGCTGACGTCCCCGACGCCGGCAAGATCTCCGTAGGCACGCAGCAGGGTGGCTTCGGCACATCGTCCACAGTGGACGTCACCCTCCGCGCTGCCACGTCGGCCGACCTCCGCACCGCCAGCGACGCGATGGTGGAAGCGATGAGCGGAGTACCGGGCACCAGCGAGGTGGCCACCAACCTGGCAGCGAGCCAAAACGTTGTCCAGGTCAAGGTTGACCGTGCGAAGGCCGTGGCAGCCGGACTGAACGAGCAACAGGTTGCCGGCGTGCTTGCCTCCACCATCAGCCCGGTCCCGGCAGGAACGGTGCGGATTGATACTGACGACTTCCCCGTGCAAATCGGCGAGGGGACCCGCTTCACCAGTGTCGAGGCCGTCCGCAACATCCCGCTTCCGGGCGGACGGGCCACCCTGGGCAGCATAGCCTCCGTGGAACAGGTCGAGGTTCCGATCTCCATCACCGCCAGCAATGGGCAACGGACGGCGAAAGTCTCCCTGACGCCGTCGGGATCCAACCTTGGCGCCGTGAGCGCCGAAGTCCAGTCCCGCCTGGATGATGTTCAGCTGCCGGCCGGGGTCACGGCCACTTTAGGCGGGGCAACCACCCAGCAGGCAGAGTCCTTCCGGCAGCTCGGGCTGGCCCTGCTGGCCGCCATCGCCATCGTGTATGTGATCATGGTGGCCACCTTCAAGTCCCTCGTCCAGCCACTCATCCTGCTTGTATCCGTCCCGTTCGCGGCCACCGGGGCCGTCGCGCTGCTGCTGGTGACCGGGGTGCCGCTGGGTCTTCCCTCCCTGATCGGCATGCTGATGCTGGTGGGAATTGTGGTGACCAACGCCATCGTGCTGATCGACCTGATCAACCAGTACCGAAAGCCCAGTGACGGCCGGCCGGGGATGTCAGTGGCGGACGCCATCACCCACGGCGCCCGCCAGCGCCTGCGTCCCATCCTGATGACCGCATTGGCCACAGTGTTCGCTCTGACGCCCATGGCGCTGGGCCTGACAGGTGGCGGTGGCTTCATCTCCCAGCCGCTCGCCGTCGTGGTGATCGGCGGGCTGGTGTCATCCACCGCCCTCACGTTGGTCCTGGTCCCCGTTCTGTACCGGCTAGTGGAGGGGCGGCGCGAGAAGAAGGCACTGCTCCGGGCTCTGCATGAGCGTCCGGAGCTGGGCCCGGCAACCGACGTCGACGACGAGTTCCGCGACTGGACCACCGGAATGGTTCCCAAGGTCAGCGGCCGCCGCGCCGCACCTGGAGACCCTGCCTAAAGCCGCTACGGACATCCAGGGAATAATCCCGTCCGGGAAGTGTTGTACCCGTCGATATATGCATATGCATCTAAATCGGGTATAGTGGTGATAAGCCACCACGGACATCCAGAACGGAAGGCACATCATGCAGATCGGCGTATTCAGCGTCAGCGACATCACTACTGACCCCACCACGGGACAGACCCCCACGGAGAACGAGCGCATTAAGGCGTCCGTGGCGATCGCCAAAAAGGTCGAGGAAATCGGCATGGACGTGTACGCCATCGGCGAGCACCACAACCGGCCGTTCTTCTCCTCGTCCCCCACCACGACACTCGCCTACATCGCAGCACAGACCGAGCGGATCACGCTGTCCACGGCCACGACACTGATCACCACGAATGATCCGGTCAAGATAGCCGAAGACTTCGCGATGCTCCAGCACCTGGCCGACGGGCGCGTGGACCTGGTACTGGGCCGTGGCAACACAGCCCCGGTGTACCCCTGGTTTGGCAAGAACATCCAGGACGGCGTGGAACTGGCCATCGAGAACTACAGCCTGCTGCGCCGGCTCTGGGACGAGGACACGGTGAACTGGTCCGGAAAGTTCCGGACCCCGCTGCAGAATTTCACCTCCACACCCCGCCCGCTCGACGGCGTCGCCCCCTTCGTCTGGCACGGCTCCATCCGCACACCCCAGATCGCCGAGGTCGCCGCGTACTACGGTGACGGGTTCTTCGCGAACAACATCTTCTGGCCGAAGGAGCACTACCAGCAGCTGATTGGCCTGTACCGCGAACGCTACGAGCACTACGGCCACGGCAAGGCGGACCAGGCGATCGTGGGGCTAGGCGGCCAGTTCTTTATGCGGAAGAACTCCCAGGATGCCGTCAAGGAGTTCCGGCCGTACTTCGACAACGCGCCGGTCTACGGTCACGGCCCGTCGCTGGAGGACTTCACCTCGCAGACTCCGCTCACCGTGGGCAGCCCCCAGGAAGTCATCGAGAAGACCCTGACGTTCCGTGAGTACTTCGGCGATTACCAGCGCCAGCTGTTCCTGATCGACCATGCCGGCCTGCCGCTGAAGACCGTGCTCGAACAGCTTGACCTGTTCGGTGAGGAGGTCCTGCCGGTCCTGCGCAAGGAGTACGCAGCCCTCAAGCCCGCGCACGTCCCGGACCCGCCCACGCATGCCGGCCGGGTTGCCACGCTGCTGGCTGCGCAGAGCACCGAGACAAGCCCTTCGGAGGCGTGATGGCAACCGACGGCGAATCACCGGTCCGGCTGGCCGCCGAGACCTGGGAGTCCCTGTTCCGGGCCCAGGTGGCGGTCATGCGCAAGCTCCAGGCCGGGCCCGCCTTCAGGAAGGTGGCGCTGAACGAGTACGACGTCCTGTTCACGCTTTCCCGCTGTCCGTCCGGTTGGCTGAGGCTTAACGAGCTCAACGACAACGTCCTGCTCAGCCAGTCCAGCCTCAGCAGGCTGGTGGAGCGGCTGGAAAAGCGCGGACTGGTGGCACGGATGCCGGCCCCGGACGACGGCCGGGGGGTGCTGCTGAAGCTGACCGAAGCCGGCGCAGAGCTGCAGAAGGACATTGGCCGGGAACACGTCCGGGATATCTCCGGGCTCCTGGGGCCGGCCCTGACCGCGGCGGAGCAGAAGGAACTGAAGCGGCTCACCGAGAAGCTGCGCCATTCGGTAGGCGCACGCCACTAGCAGTGCTTCCGAGGACCCGGCGCCACTTGACGCGGCGCCGGGTCCCGGTCCGCTAGCGCAGCACCACGAGCTTGGCTGGATCCTCAACCGGCAGGCTGCCGTTCACGACGGCGGTGACGTTCATCTGGTTCAGGGTGAGGCTGCCTCCGACCGTGGAGAGGAATGCGGTATCGGCGGAATCGCGGCCGGCCGTAATCCTGAGCATCGATTCCCGCGGGGCCAGCCCCGTGGGGTCGATGACGTGCCACGCACCGTTGATGTGGCCCTCGGCCACAGCGTGGAAATCCATCGGGCTCAGTCCCGGTGCATAGACAGCCGTCAACCGCGCGGGGATGTCCTTGGACCGCAGCAGGGCGATGGCAAGGTGGGCGAAGTCCCGGCAGACTCCCCGGCGGTGCAGGAGGGTTTCCACCGCACCGTCGGTCCCGCGCGAGGATCCGCTGATGTACCTTAGTTCGCCGTAAACCCAGTTCCGCACGGCCTGCAGGAGCTCCTCGCCGTGGAGTCCGCCGAATTCGGCATAGGCGGTAGGCAGGAGCCGGTCCGACTCGGCGTAACGGCTGGGGCGCACGTAGCGGATAAGGTCCTCCAGCGGCGCGTCCTCCGGGGTGGCCTGGCCGCCCACCGAGGCCGAATACTCAACAGTCACCTCGGCCGGGTCCGGGAATTCCATGTAGTGGATCCTGCCGCCGTGGTGGTCTGACAGTTCCGTCAGCGCCACCTGCGCCCCGTCCGCCGTAACTGACAGGGATTCCTCAAAGGAGGTGTAGCCGGGGTTCCTGGCCACTGTTATGGCCAGCGCAACCTTGGTGTCGGCTACGGTCCTGAAAACCAGGCGTGCGGAAACAGAGCGGTCCATGGATCTCCGGGGTGTGTGGAAGCGGCTGGCCAGTCTCCACTCGGCCCGGCAGGGTGGGCCGGCGGCAGGACTAGTTCTTGATCTCCAGAGACATTAGCATCCGTTGGACGTTAGCGAATTCGGTCCCCTCGTCCACGTACTTGGCCGCCTGGTCGAGGGTGTCAAAGGCCTTGGCCGGTGCAACCTTTTCATCAGGCGCGAACGCCTTGAGCACCGGCAGGTCCCCGAAGGAGTAATCGCCCTTGCCAGCCGGACCGCGGACCACGTTGCGCAGTTCGCACGCCTGGCCGTCGGCGCCGCCCACAATGTTCGTGATCCCGAAGGATCCGAAATACCGGTAGCCCTGGATCACCCTGAACACCACGTGCGGGGCGATGGTCCCTTCGCCTGTCAGCGCCGGAAGGTCCACGGGCAGGCTGCTGATCACGGTGTAGGGCCGGCGCGCAGCTTCCGCGCATTCAGGGGCCGACGGCGGCAGTCCCGTCCGCAGCGCCGCAATAACGGTACCGTCCGGCTTCTTTACCTCCACCTTCAGTGCACCGGCCAGCGTCCCTTCCTCAGGGGTCACAGACTGTGCGATCCATTCCTCCGGCAACTCAAAGCTCACTTTCTTGCCGGCATCCGAGAAGGTCTTCCATGCAGCTGACGTTGCCGCCGCCCCAGGCGAGGGGGAGCCGGACTCCTGGGTCGCCGTCGGATCACCCGACGGCGTGACCGTCCCGGTAGGGGAAGAAGTTGACGGGGACGCCTCCGGCTCCGCGGTCCAGGACGGCTGAGCCTGGCCTGGCGCGTTGCACCCGGCGGCCAGACCGCCGCCCACCAGCAGAGCCATGATCCGAAACCCAAACACTGTCCTCTTGCGCGTCATGCAGCCAGCGTAGCGCCGGGTGCCGCCGCCGCGACGGAAGCGCGCTCCGAGGCACTAGGCTGGTGGCTATGGCGGAAGAGCAGTATGGCGTGGCGGATGACAGCCCGGCGGACATCTCCGCCATCGACATTGCAGATTGGCGCCTGCGGACGTTCGCTTTGTATGAAATGGTCCGGAAGATTTCGGTAGAGAGCCCTGCGGAGGCCCATTCGTATTGGCGGCACGAACGCGACCGGATGTTCGCCACGCATCCCGCGTCTGCTTTGACAGCCCAGGACAAGGCACGCTTCTCAGGGCTCAGGACGGCAGACTACGATCCCATCTACCGCTTCCATGTGCCGCTGACGCTGGAGGGCGCCGGACGGGAAATGTCAGTGGAAACCGCCACGGATGGCGTCATCAATTTTGTCCGGCTGGGCACGTTCGACCTTCCGGAGATGGGGCAGCTCGCCGTGTGGAAGCTTGTGGGGTACGGCGGCGGCATCTTTGTACCGTTCCGTGACGCAACAGCAGGTCAGCCCGGAGGCAGTTACGGTGCAGGACGCTACCTGATCGACACCATCAAGGGCGCTTTCCACGGTGTTCACGGCAGCGGACCCGGTGCGGAATTCGTCCTTGACTTCAATTTCGCATACAACCCTTCCTGCGCCTACAACGAGGCGTGGGCGTGCCCTTTGGCCGGCCCCTCGAACCGCCTCGCCGTCGAGATCCCGGCCGGCGAACTGTACTGACCTGACTGTCCAGCAAGCAGGCGCCTGCCGCCGTCGCACATCTCTCAAGGAATGCCCATGACCCAGCTGCGACTTGCCCGAGTCCGTCCGGCCTCCCCCGCCACACCAGGCGAGCAGTTCTTTGTAGCCAACAGTGCTGCCGACTTCGCCAGCGATTCCGGCGCCACCTGGACGGTGGTGGACACTCCCTTCCCGGGTTCCCCGGCGAATGCGTCGAGCACTCCGCGCCCCGGATGGGAGCCCGGAGACCGGGTACACCAGGAGGGCTTCGAGTTCCTTGCGCCCAGCGTCCCGGCCAATGTGCTGGGCATGGCCCACAACACGGGCAGTGCGGGCCGTGAGCTGCCCCCGCAGGCATTCCACAAAGCCGCCACCAGCGTGATCGGCCCCGGCGACGCCATCGAGCTGGCAACGGATGCCGGCCACGTAGAGCCCGAAGCGGAGCTGGCCATCGTCATCGGCCGCAAGGTGCGGGGACTGACTCCGGACAATGCGCGCGCTGCAGTGCTGGGATTCACTATCGGCAACGACGTGACCTCCCGGGACCTGCAAAACTCGGACGAACTCTGGATCAGCGCCAAAAGCCAGGACACCTTCACGCCTGTGGGACCGTGGATCGTTACCGCATTGGACGACGCCGATGCAGCCATCAGCATCGTCCACAACGGCGAGGCACTGGGAGCCGCCAGCAGCGCGGACCTGGGCTGGAAGGTTGACGAGATACTCGTCTACCTCACATCCTTCATGACACTGCACCCGGGAGACCTGGTCCTTACCGGCTTCCCGGCAGAGTGCGCGCCCATCGCTCCCGGCGATACGGTCACCTGCCGGGTGGAGGGCATTGGCGAACTCACCAACCCTGTGAAGGCAGCGCCTTGGGAGGGTTCCGCGGCCTGATGTGTCAGGCTTGACCCATGGAATCCCCTGCTGCGCCCGCCGCCCCGCAGACGCAGCAGCCGGGCGTCCACGAAGGCCGTCGGGCTCCCACCACCAGGCATTACCGGGGGATTCTACGGTTCCCGGTGGTCCGCCAACTCATCCGCTTCACCGGAGTGGGCATCGTCTGCACGGCCGCTTCGCTGGGGCTCTATGCCCTGTTACGCCCCTGGCTGGGCCCACAGCTGGCCAATGCCGCAGCGCTGGTTGCCACGTCTTTGCTGAACACGGCCATGAACCGCAGGCTGACGTTCAAAATCACCGGGCAACGCCGGATGGCTCGGGACCACCTGAACGGTCTCATCGTTATTGCCGTAGCCCTGTTCATCACGGGCAGCAGCCTGGGCGTCCTGCATTGGCTGAAACCGGAGGCAAGCGTTGCCGACGAACTCTGGACCACCACGCTGTCCGGTTTCCTGGCGACGGCTGTCAGGTTCACCATGCTCCGGCACTGGATTTTCCGCCGCGCCCGGCACATCTGACGCTTTCCCTGAACCGCGTCGCGCCCTGGCGACTAAGTAGCAGCAAATGTCGTTTTTCAGCGGTCAAAACGACACCTGCTGCTACTTAGTTGGGGGCGGAGCCTAGGCCCGGCCCAGGGTCCGGACGCTCGCAACGGCGGCCAGCACGGCTTGGGCAGCGGCCTCCAGGTCCGCGGCACTGACGGATGAGGCAAAACTGAACCGCACCGCCGTCTGCGCCACCTCGGCAGGGATGCCCAGCGCGGTCAGGACCGTCGACGGCGCGTCCGAGCCGGCAGCGCACGCCGAACCGCTGGAACACACCACGCCCTGCCGTTCCAGTTCGAGAAGGACGGACTCCCCGCTGGTACCGGGGAAACAGAATGACGCCACGGAGGGCAGGCGTTTGGTGGGATGGCCAGTCAGGACGGCCCCAGGCACGCCGTCGAGCACAGCGCCGACGAAGCCGTCACGCAGCCCTGCCACGCGCTCCTCAAGGCCGACCTGGTCCCGTTGGGCCAGAGTGAGGGCTGTGGCCAGCCCCACGGCTCCGGCCACGTTCTCGGTGCCCGAGCGGCGTCCGCGTTCCTGTCCGCCGCCGTGGACCAGCGGCTCAATCCGGGTCCGGCCTCGGACGTAAAGCACGCCGCAGCCCTTCGGCGCCCCGAGCTTATGGCCTGAAATGCTCAGTGCGTCCACCCCCAGCCCTTTGACGTCCAGGGGAAGCCAGCCTGCGGCCTGGACAGCGTCAGTGTGGAAAGGGATGCCGCGTGCCTTTGCCAGGGCTGCCAAATCTGCAATCGGCTGGACGGTACCCACTTCATTATTGGCGTACATCACGCTGACCAAAGCGGTCTCAGGGCCGAGCACGGCGGCGAGCGCCTCGGGCGTGACCAGTCCCGTCGCATCAACGGGAACCACGTCGACGGCGAACCCGTGGAACCGCTCAAGGTAGCGTGCCGACTCCTCCACGGCTGGATGTTCGATGGCGCTGAGCACCACACGGTTGAGCTGGGGATCCGAGGCCTGCCGTGCCAGGGCTATCCCCTTCACGGCAAGGTTGTCCGCCTCGGTACCGCCCGAGGTAAAAGTCACCTCCCCGGCCCGGCAGCCCAGGACACTGGCGACGGCGGCATGAGCGTCCGCGAGCGCCGCGGCGGCAGCTTCGCCCAGTGAATGATGGCTGGAGGGGTTGCCGAATTCGCCGGTAAGGTACGGCCACATCGCATCGAGCACCTCGCGGCGGACCGGGGTGGTGGCGGCGGCGTCGAGGAAAATCACGATGCACTCATCCGACGCTTAGCTCAACATCCAGGCCCAGGTCCAGCGCCGCCACACTGTGGGTCAGCCCTCCAATGGATATGACATCCACGCCCGTGGCGGCAATTCCGGCCACCGTCTGCAGGTTGACGTTCCCACTTGCCTCGACACGTGCACGTCCGCCCACCAGTGCCACACCGGCACGCAGTTCTTCCACAGTGAAGTTGTCCAGCATGATCGTGTCCACCCCGGCTGCCAGGACCGGCTCGATCTGGTCGATGCTGTCCACTTCCACTTCGAAATGTGTCGTGTGGCCGAGCTGGGCTTTGGCTGCCGCCAGGAGCACGGTCAGTTTGGCAGGATCACCGCCGGTCATGACCGCCAGGTGGTTGTCTTTGGCCAGGACGGCGTCCGACAGGCTGTATCGGTGGTTCGCCCCTCCCCCGCACCGGACGGCAAAGCGTTCCAGGACACGCAGCCCGGGGGTGGTTTTCCTTGTGTCGGTGATCCGGGCAGTGGTGCCCTCCGTGAGTTTCACGAATTCTGCCGTTTTCGTGGCAATGGCGGACATGCGCTGCACCAGGTTGAGGGCGACTCGTTCTGCGAGCAGCACAGAGCGTGCCCGGCCGCTGACCCGGGCAAGGTGCGTTCCGGCGTCGAACGTGTCACCGTCGGCGAGCAGGAGCTCGACGTCGGTATCCGGGTCGATGAGCAGCATGGCGTCCCGGAACACGGTGGCGCCGCTGAAGACGCCGGGGACACGCGCGTTCAGGACGGCAGTTGCCTTGGCTTCGGCTGGGATCAGCAGTTGCGAGGTGATGTCACCGGCAGGGGCGTCCTCGGCGAACGCCCGCTCCAGGATTTCCCGCACCGGCGCTGTGGGGAGGGCCAGGTCAAACACCGTGGATTCAGTCATGGACGAGGCTCGCTTTCGGGCGGGTGTAGGTCTCTTCAAGTTCTTCGTGCAGGTCGGCGGCTTCGGCAGGGCTGTCGCTGCGGTAGTGGGCGCCCAGGGATTCGGTGCGCTCCCGCGCCGCAGCCACGAGCAGCCGGGCGGCAAGCAACAGGTTGGCGTCCTCGTGCGCCCGCGGGTCCCCGTCACGGGGAACCACCTCGGGACGCACGACGCCGGCCCAAGCCTCCAGCCCGCCCCCCGCCTCCTCAAGGAGCACGCCATTCCGAAGCACCCCGGCCTTGGCAGTCATCAACCGCCGCAGCGCGTCCCGCGAAAACGGCTCTGGCTCGGGCACGACAGTCCCCCACTCAGACGCGTCGGCCGGAAGCATTTCCCGACCAGCACCCAAACTGGACTGTTCAAGGTCGCCTGAGGGTGCTCCGGAAGCGTGCGTCAAGGGGAGGCCGCCAGCGGCCGAGACAGCACGCGGAGGAGTGCCGTCAGGCGACTCCCAAGGAGGCACGGCAGCGCTGCCCCCAAGAAACGCCTCAACAGCACGCCGGCCAAAGACAAGACCCTCCAGGAGTGAGTTGCTGGCGAGCCGGTTCGCACCCTGGACGCCCGTGCACGCAACTTCACCGGCGGCATAAAGCCCGGCAACTGAGGTTCTGGCGTGGAGGTCGGTGGCGACGCCGCCCATCCAGTAGTGCGCCGCCGGGGCCACGGGTACAAGCTCGCGGGTCCAGTCGACGCCGGCTTCGCTGGTGCGCTGGCTGAGGGTTGGGAACCGTCGTGCGAGGAATCCTGCACCCTTGGCAGCCTCGATGACGGTTGCGTCAAGGTAAACGTGGCCGTTGGGATCCCCGAGCTTGGCCAGGTGGAGGGCGATGCTGCGGGACACGACGTCCCGGGGCGCCAGTTCGGCGTCCGGATGGTATTCGGGCATAAAGCGCCTTCCCAGGGCGTCCAGCAGGATGGCGCCTTCCCCGCGGACGGCCTCCGAGATCAACAAGGGGTCCGCGTCCGCAGGGCTTTGGGTCCGGGACGGAACCAGGCAGGTGGGGTGGAACTGGAAAAATTCAAGGTCAGCCACGGCAGCGCCTGCGCGCCATGCGAGGGCCAGTCCGTCGGCGGTTGCAACAGCGGGGTTGGTGGTTTGGGCAAACAGTTGGCCGGCGCCGCCCGTCGCCAGCAGAACAGCGTCTCCCTGCACGCCCATGCTCCGGCCACCGTGGAGATACCTGACACCGCACACGGTGTGGCCGTCCATCATCAGTTCGGTTGCCAGGGCATGCCCGACAATCCTGATCTTTCCTGTTCCCTGCTGCGACAGCACGGAGTTGATGAGGGCGTGGACCACCCCCGCGCCGGTGGCATCGCCGCCGGCGTGGAGGATCCGTGGAGCGGAATGGGCGGCTTCGAGGCCAAGGGAGGGCCCGCCGTCGTGATCCTGGTCGAAACGCACACCGAACCGCACCAGGCCTGCGATGTCCCTGCGCGCCTCAGTGCAGAGCACGCGCACAGCTTCGTCGTTGCAATGCCCGGCACCCGCAGTGAGGGTGTCTGCGATGTGGGCAGCCACGGTGTCGCCCGGCGCAGGTTCGTCCAGCACCGCTGATATCCCGCCCTGCGCGTAGAACGTATTGCTGTCTGCGAGCGCACCCTTGGTCAGCACCACTACATCGACGCCCGCGTCCGCCGCCAGGAGGGCAGCGTACAGGCCGGCGATGCCGCTTCCGACGACGATCAGCTGCTGGGGGGCAGAGCTGCGGTCGGCAGCGGCCGGGGTCTGTCCGACGGCTGGGATGGCGGTCATTACGGCCTGGCGGCGAGCATACGCTCGAGCGCTGTCCTGGCGTTCGCCTGCACGGCGTCCGCGACGGTGATGCGGTTGACCACCCGGCCCGCCACAAGCTCCTCCAGAACCCAGGCGAGGTAGCCAGGGTGGATCCGGTACATCGTGGAGCAGGGGCAGATCACCGGATCCAGGCAGAAGATGGTGTGCTGGGGGTATTCGGCGGCGAGCCGGTTGACCATGTTGATTTCGGTGCCGATGGCGAACGTGGTGGGTTCGGTAGCCGCAGCGATGGCCTTTTTGATGAAGTCGGTGGACCCGGCGGAGTCGGCTGCGTCCACGACTTCCATGGGGCACTCGGGGTGGACAATGACGTTGACACCGGGGAAGTCGATCCTGGCCTTCTCGATCTGGGCCACGTTGAAGCGCTTGTGGACCGAGCAGAATCCGTGCCAGAGAATGACACGGGAATCCAGCAGGGCCTGTTCGTCGTTGCCGCCCAGTTCCTTGCGGGGGTTCCACATGGGCATCTGCTCAAGCGGTACGCCCATCGCCTTGGCAGTGTTGCGGCCCAGGTGCTGGTCCGGGAAGAACAGGACGCGCTGGCCGCGTTCGAAGGCCCATTCCAGGACGGTGCGGGCGTTGGAGGACGTGCAGACGATGCCGCCGTGCTCGCCGCAGAAAGCCTTCAGGGCTGCGGAGGAATTCATGTAGGTGACGGGGATGACGGGTACGCGGCCGTCGGCGTCGGGCTCGGTGCCGAAAATTTCCTCAAGCTGTTCCCAGCATTCTTCGACGGAGTCCGTGTCCGCCATGTCAGCCATGGAGCAGCCGGCTGCCAGGTTCGGCAGGATGACGGCCTGCTCGGGCCGGGACAACGTGTCCGCGGTTTCCGCCATGAAGTGCACACCGCAGAAGATGATTGCCTCGGCGTCGGGCCTGGTCAGCGCGGCGTTGGCCAGCTGGAAGGAGTCACCCACGAAGTCGGCGTACTGGATGACCTCGTCGCGCTGGTAGAAGTGCCCCAGGATCACGGCACGGTCCCCCAGCGTGGCTTTCGCCGCGCGGATCCGCTGGTCGAGTTCGGCGTCGGTGGCCAGCTTGTATTCTTCGGGCAGCTGACCCTGGCGGGGCGTAGCGGCGGGGGCAACGTCTGCGCTGGATGCTCCCGGGCCGTAGGCGGGCACACCGGCAAGGGCCTCGGCGAGATCGTAGTCCCAGGGCCCCTTGGCGAGTGCCGGGCTGCACGTTGATTTACCTGCGGATGCGGTGCGTGCGGCGCTTTCGGCCTGTTCGCGCGTGATCAGCTGGATTGCTGTGTTGACGCTGCTCATGGGGTGCTCCTGTTATCTGGGTCAAGGCCGGGGCGGCCGGTGAAGCGGTAGAGGCGGGGCGGGCGGTGTTTTCCGCCTTGGAGGTATTCGCCGGTTTCTTCAATCTCCGGCGTGGAGATGATCTGGCGGCGGAAGTTGGCCGGGTCCAGTTGACGGTCCAGGACCGCTTCGTAGACTTCCCTGACTTGGGCCAGCGTGAAGTACTCGCCCAGGAAGTGGTAGGCAATTGAGCCGTACGCCAGCTTGTTCCGCAACCGCCAGAGGGCGTAGTCGACGATGGCGTTGTGGTCGAAGGCCAGGTCGCCCAGCCGGTCGGCGCGGAACCACCTGACGTTTTCGGATTCGTCGGCGAGGGCGGCCTCGGTTGGCTGTACCAGGGCCCAGTAGACGATGGAGACAACACGCTGGGTTGGAGAGCGGTGCAGACCGCCAAACGCGTAGAGCTGCTCCAAGTAGCTCGGTGCCAGGCCGGTGGTTTCCTGCAGGTTGCGCGACGCCGCGTCCTGCAAGGATTCCGAATGGGTCAGCGGCCCCCCGGGCAGTGCCCACAGCCCTTTGAATGGTTCACGGATGCGGCGGACCAGCGGGATCCACAAAGTGGGGCGCCCGGACTTCTCACTGGGGCGGAGGGCGAAAATGACCGTGGAAATGGCGAGCGACGGCGGCGCGGTACGGCGTTCGGCCACATTGGCTGCGCTGGTGTACATGCTTTCCACCCACTCTCTCCACGGTAGTTAAAGTCATAATGACTAGAACTGATTCTAAGGCCAGCGGGGCGCTTATCAAAATGTTTCGCAACTTGGACCCACGCGGGGTCCGTAGCCCGCCTGGTCGTTTTATCGGGCCGGGGCGGTCGAAGCCGCCGCTTCCAGCAAGTTGAGCGTCCGCCCTTGGAAGTGCGTGTTGAGGACTATTACCGAGGAGGCGCGGAGGATCGTCTTCGTGGCAATCATGGCATCGAGCACTCGCTGAAGATCCGGGTTGGAGCGCGCGGCGATCCTTGCCATCAGGTCCGAGCTCCCCGAAACCGTGTGGATCTCAATGAGCTCGGGGATCGCAGCGAGCGCTTCCGCTACCGCGTCATGGCCGAGGTCCTGATTGATGGTCAGGGAGCAGAAGGCCACCACCGGGAAGCCAAAGCTGGCGGGATCGGGCTGCGGCACCCAGGAACTGATCACCCCTGCCTCCGTCATCCTGTCCAGCCTCGATTGGATCGTCGCGCGGGCCACGCCCAGCACCCTGGAGGCCTCGAGCACCGAGGCCCGCGGCGAGTCAGTGAAGAATCGGACAATTTTGGCGTCTAAGGCATCCACGTTCATACAATTTTCCTTCTGGGGCCAGCGGAAAAAGGCAACCTGTGAGCCTCTTGCCGTGATGACTAATCAAACTGAGTCCATGATGGCACGACGGCCGCACGCTGGCCGGCGGGCGAGGCGGTAAATTCGAGTGGTCCCACGAGGACCACCACCTACACCCCAAGAAGGTTCAAAAGGCATGACAATGAAGTCCACGCACGTGCGGCCGGAAACCCACCTCGGCCACACCATGAAACCCCGCCAGCTCACCATGATGGGGCTGGGAAGCGCGATTGGCGCCGGCCTCTTCCTGGGCTCCGGCGCAGGAGTCCAGGCTGCCGGGCCTGCCGTCCTTGTTTCATACCTGGTGGCCGGGACGCTCATCATCCTCGTCATGTGGGCGCTGGGGGAAATGGCTGCCGCCAACCCCACAAGCGGCGCGTTCTCGGTGTACGCCGAACGCGCACTGGGGAAGACAGCGGGCGCTACCGTGGGATGGCTGTGGTGGCTGCAGCTCGTCGTCGTGATTGCCGCCGAGGCCCTGGGGGCGGCAGGGCTCCTCTTCTCGGTCTGGCCGATCATTCCCGTGTGGGCCCTTGCATTGATCTTCATGATTGTGTTCACCACCATCAACCTCGCCGGAGTCAAGAACTTCGGCGAGTTCGAGTTCTGGTTCGCCATCCTTAAAGTCGCCGCGATCGTGCTCTTCCTGGTGGTTGGCGCCAGCCTGCTGCTGGGCCTCCTTCCCGACGTCACATCGCCGGGGCTGGCCAACATCACAACAGACTTCGCTCCGGCGGGCCTCGGCGGAGTGGCCACCGCCCTGTTTGTGGTGATCTTCGCCTTCGGTGGCACGGAGATCGTTTCCGTTGCCGCAGCCGAGACCGAGGACCCCGAACACAGCGTGGGCAAGGCCATCCGGACGGTGGTGTGGCGGATTCTGGTCTTCTACATCGGCTCGGTTTTTGTTATTGCAGCAGTGTTGCCTGCCACCTCAGAGGGCCTCGCGTCGCCCTTCGCGGGCGTTCTCGATGCCGCCCGGATCCCGGGTGCCGGCACGGCAATCACGCTGGTGGCCGTCGTCGCGCTTCTCTCCGCCCTGAATGCCAACCTCTACGGCGCCTCCCGGATGGTCTACTCGCTGTCCGAACGCGCCGAGGCGCCACGCTTCCTGTCCCGGCTGAGCAGGGCGAGCGTGCCCGCACTCGCTGTTGGCGTCTCCGTGGCCTTCGGTTTTGCCGCAACGGTGCTGGAGCTCCTGTTCCCGGAACGGATCCTCCCGGCCCTCTTCCAGCTGGTGGGGTCCACCTGCCTGGTGGTATGGGGCACAGCCCTTGTGTCGCAGCTCATCCTGCGCCGCAGAGCAGACCGTGACGGGATTGCCCTGCCCTTGCGAATGAAAGGCTATCCGGGATTGACCATCCTCGGACTGGTTCTCCTGGGCCTGATCTTCGCCGTCGGCTTCAGTGCGGAAAGCAGCCGTGCACAGCTGCTCAGCACTTTCGCCCTGGTGGCCTGCCTCGCCGCGGCCTGCTGGATCGGCGCCCGGCTCTCCAGCCGCGAACGGCAGCCCAAGTAGGTAGCACTAAATGTCGTTATGGACGCTCATAACGACACTTGCTGCTACCCAGTTGGGCGGGCAGACGGGAGCACCGCAACATGAGCAAGTTGCTAGGCAACATGGTCAACAGGGCGGCAGCTTTTGGCAGTTTGGTCAGTGGAATGTGAGCTGATTGTTTAGGCTTTCGACGGTGACTAGGGTCACAGGCATGGGCACTCTTCCTCCACCGCCTCCCGGTGAACCCGCTGCGCCGTTGACCCCGGACGAACTCCGCGAGCTGTACTCCCTCATGGTCACCGTCAGGCACTTGGACACATCCGCCGTCGCGTGGCAGCGGCAAGGCATTATCCCCGGCTACGCCCCCGAACTGGGCCAGGAAGCAGCCCAGGTGGGAAGCGGGTACGCCGTGGACCTGTCCCGCGACTTCGTGTTTCCCACGTACCGCGAGATGGGCGTTGCCCGTGCCATGGGGGTGGATATAGTCTCCTACATGGCCACGCACAAGGCCACCTGGCACGGCGGCCTATACAACCCGCTCGAATCCCGGCTTGCCCCGATCCAGGCAGTGGTGGCCGGCTCCGTGCTTCACGCCGTCGGCTGGGCCCACGGCCAGACCCTGGATCACAAGGACGGCGTGGCCCTGAGCTATTTCGGGGACGGCGCCTCATCCCAGGGCGACGTCCACGAGGCCATGAACTTCGCGGCGGTCTTGAAGGCGCCGGTGGTGTTCTTCGTCCAGAACAACGGCTGGGCCATTTCAGTCCCTACCGAACGGCAGGTGGCGGGCGGCTCCGTGGCCGCCCGGGCGGATGGTTATGGCATCCCCGCCAGCCAGGTCGACGGGAACGACGTCGTGGCAGTAGTGGACGCGACGCGGAAGGCGCTGGCGAACTGCCGTGCCGGTAACGGCCCTGTCCTCATCGAGGCCATGACATACCGCCGCGGCCCGCACTCCACGTCCGATGACCCCGGCCGCTATCGCTCACTTCAGGAAGAGCACGACGACGCCGGCCAGGACCCGCTGGAACGGTTCCGTCAGGTCCTGCTCACCAGGGGGATCGCCGGCGAGGCATTTTTCGCCACAGCCCTCGCCAGGGCCAAAGCGGAAGAAGAGCTGGTCCGCTCGGGCCTTCAGGCGCTGGAAGCACGCCCTGGCAGCGAAATGTTCGATCTGGTGTTCCAGGAAACCACGCCTGCCCTGCAGGCCCAGGCTGCCAACTGGCGGGAGGAGTCGGAGCATGTCTAACTCCATCCTTGAAAGCGAGGCCTCCATGGGTCAGGGAAATCCAGGACACGAAGTTGTGCAGTTGTCCATGCAACAGTCCCTGAACCGGGCCCTTCACGAGATCCTCGCGGACAACCCCAGGGCAGTCGTCTTTGGCGAAGACTGTGGCCGGCTCGGCGGAGTCTTCCGGATCACGGACGGTCTCCAGGCCAAGCACGGCGAGCAGCGGGTCTTTGACACGCCGCTGGCGGAATCAGGCATCCTGGGCATGTCCGTGGGCCTGGCCATGGCTGGTTTCCATCCCATCCCCGAGGTGCAGTTCGACGGCTTCGCCTACCCGGCGGTCAACCAGATCGTCTGTCAGATCGCACGGCTGAATTACCGCAGCCGCGGCACCTTGCCGATGCCCATCACCCTGCGCGTTCCCAGCTTCGGCGGGATCCGCGCCCCCGAACATCACGGCGAATCCCTCGAGGCGCTGTTCGCCCACGTTCCCGGCCTGAAGGTGGTGTCTCCGTCGAACCCGCACGAGGCCTACCACCTGCTCAAGTACGCAGCCACGCGGCCGGACCCGGTGATTTTTATGGAACCGAAGTCCCGCTATTGGCAAAAGGGCGAGGTTGATATCGCCAATGCCGAGGCCGACGGCGGCTCTCCCGACGCTGCGAAGGTCATGAGGCCAGGCAGGCACCTCACTCTGGTCGCCTGGGGTGCGATGGTGGCACGCTGCCTGCAGGTGGCGGAACTGGCGGCTGAGGACGGCGTGGACATCGAAGTCCTGGATTTGCGCTGGCTCAAGCCCATCGACGCGCCGGCTTTGGTGGCATCCGTAGCGAAGACGCGGCGCGCCGTCGTCGTTCATGAAGCACCGCTGACTTCCGGCCTCGGCGCGGAGGTGGCGCAACTGATCACGCAGGGCTGCTTTGACACGCTCAAGGCGCCCGTGGAACGGGTAACCGGTTTCGACGTGCCGTACCCTTCCGGCGACCTCGAAGACGAATACATCCCCAATGTTGACCGGATCCTCAACGGGATCCAACGCGTATTGGAGTACCGCCGTGGCTGAAATCTCGTTCCCGCTCCCCGACCTGGGCGAGGGCCTCATTGAAGCAACTGTGCTCGAATGGCTGGTTTCCCCCGGTGACCACGTGGAGCGGAACCAGCCGCTGGTGGAAGTCGAAACCAGCAAATCCGCTGTTGAACTGCCCAGTCCGCAGGCAGGTAAAGTGGTGCGTACCTTCGGTGGGGCAGGTGACAGGATCAATGTCGGCGACCCCCTGATCGTGTTCGAGGTGCCGGATAACACCGCCGGAATTGTTGGCACGGTCCCGAAGGACGAGGCACCGAAGCGCCGGGTCCGCCTGAGCGCCGTACTTGATGAGGACTGACACCATGAGCGGCAGGCACACAGGCGAGATGCATTCCCACACCGTTGAGGGCACCGATCCCCAGCTGTACGTGCGGGTGCACGATCCCGCGCAGGACGCCGGACTCCGGCCCATCCTGCTGCTCCACGGATTTTCCTCCTCGAGCAAGCTCAACTGGGAGGACACCGGATGGGTGCCGGCCCTGCTGGAGGCGGGCCGGCGTGTCATCACCGTGGACCTGCCGGGACACGGCCGCAGCGGCGCCCCGGAGGACCGGGATTCCTACTCCCCCAGCCGCATCCGTGCTGACCTGCTCCAGATCGCGTTCGACGCCGGCGTCCGGCCATTGCATGACGGCGACCCTGCCAGCGGGATGGACGTTGTGGGCTACTCGCTGGGCTCCAGGCTCGCCTGGGAATTCGGCGCCACCCAGCCCGAGATCGTCCACCGGCTGGTCTTGGGCGGTCCGAATGTCGCGGACCCGCTGGCCGCTTTCGACCTCGTGGCAGCCCAGCGATACCTTGCAGACGGGACTCCCATCGCGGACGAGTCCACCGCGGGGTTGCTGAAGATGGCCATGCTGCTGCCCAGCAACAACATTTTTGCCCTGCTTTCCTTGGTTGAAGCGATCAAGGACGAGCCCTACGATCCTGCCGAGGCCGTCCCGCACATGCCCGTGCTCCTGGTTGCCGGCGACAAGGATGAGCGGGCTGCAACCATGCCGCAGCTGGCCGAGCTGGCCAGGACGGCAGGTTCCATGTCCGAGCAACTGCTGCTTCCGGGCAGAAACCACACCAACGCCATTACCAGCAGGGCCTTCAAGCAGGGCGCCATAGACTTCCTGGCGGTTTGACCCGCAGGGGTTTCATAACTCCCGTCCGCCCACGTCCGAAGGCAGCTGAATGCTTGTGGCCTGCCGGGTTGGAACGGGCCGGTACTTCCCGGTGCTGCCACCGCAGACGGTAGGCTGGAAGCGGGGCGGAGTCAGCCGGGAGAGGGAACAATGAGCACGCGTTTTGAAGACCGCACGGATGCCGGTGAGCGTCTGGCTGCGGTGCTGACGCAGTTCCGGGAACGTCCCGACGCGATTGTCCTGGGGCTCGCCCGCGGCGGAATCCCGGTTGCGGCGGCCGCGGCGAAGGCCCTGTACCTGCCGCTCGGTGCCGTGCTGGTCCGGAAGCTCGGAATCCCGGGCCATGACGAGACCGCGTACGGAGCCCTGGCGTGGTCAGACGGGCGCGTTGTGCGCCTGCTCAACAGGCCCCTCATGTCACGCGTCCTGGAACATGGCGTCCGGCAGGAGTGGCTGGACGAGGTGGAGCAGAGGGAACGCGCTGAGCTTCTCCGACGGGTTGAAACCTACCCGGCCATCAAGCATGACCTCAAGGGAAAAACGGTCCTGCTGGTCGACGACGGCCTCGCGACTGGAGCCACGATGAGGGCGGCGGTCGAAGCGGTCCGTTCCGGCGGCGCAGCCCACGTGGTGGCCGCAGCCCCGGTCGGTTCAGTGGAGGCGGAGGCTGCGGTGTCGTCCGTCTGCGATGCCGTACTGTGCCTGCACCTGCCGGGCAAGTTCCGGGCCGTGGGAAGTTTTTACCGCCATTTCGAGCAACTGACGGACGAGGACGCCATCAGCCAGCTGGAACAATAGCCCGCCGGCCTTCACGACAGGGATGGCAGGCACGGAACCCTTCGGTCCGTGCCTGCCATCGAAAGATCCGCTGACGCGGCGCAGTCTCCCTAGTGGTGGCTGATTCCCAGGGGGCGGCCCTTGGTCTCCTTGGCCAGCAGGACGCCGACGGCCGAGATCACGCACAGGATCATGATGTAGATACCGATCGAGCCGGTCCATTTGGTGCTCAGGAGCAGCGACTCGGCGATGGTGGCAGCGAACGCTCCGCCGAGGATGGCACCGAAAGCGTAGCCAATGGAGATGCCCGAGTAGCGCACGTTGGCCGGGAACATTTCGGCATACATGGCGGACATCGGACCGTAGGACAGTCCGAGCCCGATGGTCAGGACAAACAATGCCACGCCGTAGAGCATGATGTCCTTCGTGTCGATCAGCGCGAACATCGGGATCATCCACGCAAAGACGATGCCATAACCAATCAGGAAGGTCTTGACCCGGCCGATCCGGTCAGACAGCCAGCCGCCGACCAGCGTGAAGATCAGCCATCCGAAGGATGCCAGGGTGGTGGCCAGGAGGACCTGCGGTGTGGGCATCTTTAGAATCCTTGTGGCGTAGGAGATGAAGAAGGCAATCAGCAGGTAGCCGGCGGCGTTGTTGCCGATGAAGATCATGGTGGAGTACAGGACAGCCTTCTTGTGCTTCCGAATGAGTTCGCCGAGGGGTGCCTTGCTCGCTTCCTTACGGGCAGCCATCTCCTTGAAGACCGGGCTCTCGGCCACGGCCCGGCGGATCAGGTATCCGACCACGATCAGGACGATGGACAGCAGGAACGGCACCCGCCAGCCCCAGGCGGCGAAGTCCTCCTTGGACATGCTGCTGTTGAGGAAGAACAGCAGACCGGTGGCCAGGATCATGCCCACCGGAACACCAATCTGCGGATAGGCGCCGAACAGGCCGCGCTTGTTCAGCGGTGCGTGTTCGACCGCCATCAGCGCGGCACCGCCCCATTCGCCGCCGGCGGAGAAGCCCTGGATGATGCGCAGGGTGATCAGCAGGATGGGTGCCCAGACGCCGATCTGGGCGTACGTGGGCAGCATGCCGATCAGTGCCGTCGCGGCACCCATCATGACGAGGGTGAACACCAGCATCGCCTTGCGGCCGAGGCGGTCACCGAGGTGGCCGGCGACGACAGCGCCCAGGGGCCTGAACAGGAAGCTGATGCCGATCAGGGCAAACGACAGGATCTGCGCCAGGCCAGGGTTGGAATCGTTCAGCGGCGCCAGGAACAGCGGTGAGAGCAGGGTTCCCGTCAACTGGGCAAAGATGAAGAAGTCGTACCACTCGATGGTGGTGCCTACGAGGGTCCCGGCCAGGACCTTGCGTTCTTCCCTCCGGGTGCTGGGGCCGGCAAGTGAATCCACCAAAGAAGGTGTGGTCATTGAAACTCCATTGTTTAAGGCAGGGGTGCTGCCAGGTGAAACGCCTTCATGATTACCGACAGAACGGTCAGTTAGTTAGTAGCGTACTACGAATATGTGAGGGAAAACACGCCCCTCGCAGATATTTCGACAGATGGCGGGATCGGATGCATCAGTCTTCCCTCGTCAGGAACTCCCTCACCCTCGCCCGGACCGGCCCGCGGTCGTAGGAACTGACCAGGGCGCCGGCCATCCGCACGGGGTCCCCAAAGAAGAAGTACTCATAAAGCGCCTGCCGGCCCGAGAACGACGAGACGCTCGCGTCAAACGCCAGCTTGAACAACCTCACGCGCTCCGGGCCGGTAAGAGTCTTGGCCTGCAAGTAGAGGTCTATGTCTGGCCGCGCTTCCCCGGCGACGTCGGCTTCGCCGGGAAGGGCCATCAGGCCGGACGCCGAAAACTTCCGGATGATTTGGGGAAAGCGCTGGGCCACTTTGGGATACCAGTTCCGGGCGGCATTCAACGTAGACCACTTGGGCAGCATCACGCCGTCGTCGTTCAACGCCGCTTCAGCCTCCGCTGCCGTCATCAGCGCCTTGCCGATCTCAACGGTCTGGATCAGCTCGGCGAGATCCTCCTGGATGTGCTGGAAGCCGTCGATGCCGATCGAATCCGCGATTTCGGAGGCGAGGCCAAGATAGAACTCACTCTTGGCAATCGTGCGCGTGACCACCTGGTGCGTCATGAGCGCGGCGGCTCCGGTTTCGGAATAGAAAACGTTGCAGAGTTCCGGATGCCCGAGCATGAAAATCCGCTCGTTAGGGACAAAGACGTCGTGAAAGACCACGACGGCGTCCGTCTCCTCGAAGCGGCTGGCCAGCGGTTCGTCGTGCCTGCTTCCACCGTGGAACAGCGAGGTGCGGCACAGGTACCGGACGCCTTCGGCGTCGTTCGGGACCGCGAAGGCGTAGGAGTACGGGGCATCCTCGGGGGTTCCGCGAAGGATCGTCGAAGGGAACACCAGCAGTTCGTCGGCGATCGGGGCGATCGTGGCCAGCATCCGGGCACCCCGAACCACGATGCCGTCCTTGCGCTCTTCAACGACGCGGGCGGAAAGCTGGCCGCCGAGCTGCTCAGAGCCTGAGACGGAGCGATTGGCCTGCGGAGGGATCAGGGTGTGGGTGGCGAGCAGGTCGTTTTCACGGCAGTGCTCGTAGTAGTTGCGGATGTTTTCGCCGAACATCGGATCCACCTGCGCGAACCACTTTTCGGAGGCCGCGAGCGCCGTCAGGGCACTGTTCATGTAGTCGCCGGTGCGGCCCAGGAACCCGTTGGAGTACTCCGCCCACGTCCTGGTGGCAGCCCGCCGGTGGGCCAGGTCCTCCCTTGTCCGCGGGATCAGGAAGGAAGCGCTGACCGTGTCACCGGAGGTGGGCGAGGCATAGGTCAGCGCAGCGGCGTGCTGCGGCTCGTGCTGCATGTCAAAGAGCCGCGCGTACGTGCGGGCCACGTTGGCGAAAGACGGATGCTCTGCGATGTTCCCGGTGACCATCTCGCCGTCGATCATTACTTGCGGCGTCATGGAATTGAGCTTGTCCAAATATTGCTGGCCGGTGCGGATGCCCATCGTGTTTTCTCCGTTCGTCGTTGAACTGCCAAGTGGTGGTCCCGTGGCGGGAGCAAGGGGTCAGAGGAGGTTCTCCATTCCCAACTGGCTCTCCGGAATGGTGGTGAAGCTGCTGTTGGCAAAGGCCAGCGCGTCACCGCTGCGGTAGTTGAAATCGGCCACCTCGCCCACGTAGAGCGTGTGGTCTCCCCCGGGGTAGGCGGCCCAGGGCCTGCACTCGAACCAGGCCAGGACACCTGATAGCCGCGGCGCCGACCCGCCCTCAACCCACAACGGCTCCGGCCCCGGCCGCCCGGCGAAGTGCAAGGCCAGTTGGCGTTGCTCGGCACCAAGGATATTGACCGTGAACGCCCGGCCGGACAATTCGTCGTGGGCCCTGGCGCTCCGGGCGATGCTGACGAGCACCAAGGGCGGCTCCATGGACACGGACGTGAAGGAGTTAACCGTGATGCCGTGGCGCCTGGTTGCGCCGTCGAAGGTCACAATGGCGACCCCCGTGGCATATCTGCCCAGACTGCCGCGGAAGTGATGCGACCGCGGGGCCGAGGTCCGGCCGGCGGCTGACGGATCGGCCGTGTTCCGTGGATCGGAAATCATCACTGATCCTCAACGCAGGACCCGCGAGCGCCACATGGTGGACGCTTTCACACGCGAGTTCTATATTTGAACTACTAATTCGTATATAGGACGCTACTCGGATGAAGGCGTCAGCACAAGAGTGGGCCGATCCCCCCGCCCGGAGCCGCCTAGGATGGACACCATGAATCCCACAGCCGCCGCCCCCGCCGGAGCAGCGCAGGCGTCGCCGTCGCAGACACTTTCCCGCGGCATCCGGGCACTCGAGATCCTGGCCGCCGCCCAGAGCCCGATGACCATCGCCGAGCTTGCCGACGCCATGGGCGTCCACCGGTCCGTCGCGTACCGGATCCTGCGGACGCTGGAGGACCACTCGCTGCTGGTGCGCGACGACGCCGGCCGCGTGCAGCCCGGCCCCGGCCTGGCCGTCCTGGCTCGGGGCGTCTCACGAAATCTCCAGACTGCCGCCCTCCCCGAACTCACCCACTTGGCCAACACCCTGGACATGACGGCTTTCGTGGCCGTCTGGGACCACCTCGACTGCATCACCCTGGTGACCGTGGAACCGCGCCATTCAGGGGCGACAGTCGCCCAGCACCCTGGCACCCGGCATCCCATCAGCGCGGGGGCACCGGGCATCGCCATCCAGTCAGCACTGACAGAGGCCGAGTGGGCCCAGCTGGCGCCGGGGATACCCTACCGGCCCGAGGCTGCTGATGCCCGCCGCGCAGGGTACTCAGCCAGCCATGACGAGGTCATTGCGGGAGTGTCATCCCTGGCTGCCCCGGTCCGGGTGCCCGGGGGGCGGCCGGCCGCCCTCGCCGTCGTCTATATCCGGTCCTCGCATGACCCCGCCACTATGGGTGTTGCCTTGGCCGAAAGCGCTGCCAGGATTGAACGCCAGCTGGCCTGATGGGCGCTGCTGCGGCGCGGCGGCTTAGGGCCGCTTCCGTCGAAGCACGACGGCGGACGCAGCACCAAGCAGGATAAGGGCAACCGACGCTGCGACGGGTACGAGGAACGCCACTGAATAGCCATGGGCCTGTGCCAGCTGGCCCGCAACCGCGGATCCGACGGCTGTGCCTGCCACAATGCCGCTGGCCAGCGCCGTCATGACCGTTCCCAGCCGTCCTGCGGGAGAGATGAGGCCGCCGATGGCGAAGACCGTCACCATCACCGGGCCAACCGGGATTCCCAGAACCAGCAGCACCAGCACCATACCCGCAGCCGACGACGGAACAAAGAGCAGGAACGCCAGGGCCGCCATCAGGACGGCGCCGAGCAGCCACCGTGCCGAGAGGGTGAGGCGCTGCGGCCAGTAGGCTACGGACAATGCGGCGACGGCGGAGCTCACGCCCATCACGGCATACAGCAATCCGGCGATTTCGGAGGTGGCAAAGCCCGCTGCAAACGAACTCAGGGCTGTCTGCGTGGACCCGAAGAAGGTGCCCATGCAGACCATGGCCAGAACAGGGAGGGCCACCGCCCACGGGATGGTGCGTGGGGTGGCTTTCGGCGCAGCTGCATTCGTGCCCTCATTGCCGGGGCTTAAGGGTCCCCGGGGTACCGTGCGGTGGACAGGAACAGCCCGGTGGGTCCGGTGGATGGCAAACGCAGGGACCAAGGTGATGGTCAGGGCAGCAGCAAGGGCAAGGGGAAGCCAGGGCGCGACCAAGCTGGCCAGGATTCCCACCAAGGCAGGACCCAGCACAAACGTGAGTTCGTCCGCGGTGCTCTCATAGGACAGGGCTGTGTCCAGATCCTGCCTGTTCGACGCCTTGCTGTCAGCCGGGCTGTTTCGGGAGTTTTGGGACGTCAACGCCATCCAGCGGACCCGTGCCAGCGGGCCGACCTGCGGGCAGCTGGCCCCAGCGGCAAACGCGGCCGCGAGCAGGGCCGCGGGGAAGGCCCCGTCCAGGACCGTGGCGTAGGCTGCGGCAATCAGCGCGAGTACGGCGAGGGCGTTGAGGGCGGCTGCGATCAGCAGGACAGGACGCTGACCCCGGCGGTCTGCCATCGCCCCGAGTACCGGCGCGCCGAGGGCGGAGCCGATTCCGACCGCACCTGCCGCAGTGCCGCCCACAGCGTACGAGCCGGTGATCGAAGTCACCAGGGTCAGGGTCCCTACTGTGAGCATGGCCAAGGGCAGCCGGGCAAAGAGTCCCAGGGGAATAAAGGTACGTCCGGCCAACTGCGGAAGCTGCGCGAAGCGCCCCTTGGCTGTCGGCTGGGGAGCGTCAGTTGGAGGGCTGCCGGTCTTGGAACCGTGCTGCAGGGAGGGAGTTGATGGGAGGGTTGAAGGATTCAAGGTTCCGGGCTCGTTCAGTCATGCGCATCGTCCCTCCTCCCGATGCGCGCAACCCGGTAACTGTCCGATTATAGCGGTTGCCCGGCACCTGGGGTTTCGGCGATCCGGTGTCAGGAAAGCGGCGAAACCGTATCTGAGATGTGCAGTGCGGACCCGTTGCGGCCTTTGACCACCTGGAGCTGCACTCCGATGCGTTGCTTCATTTCGCCCACATGGCTCACGAGCCCCACCACCCGACCGCCGTCCCGCAGCCCTTCGAGGGCGTCCATGACCTGTTCCAGCGATTGCTCGTCCAGGCTGCCGAAGCCCTCGTCCACGAACAAGGTTTCGATCTGGATTCCGCCGGACTCATGCTGGACCACATCGGCCAGGCCAAGGGCCAACGACAGGGATGCCATAAATGATTCACCGCCGGAGAGCGTCGACGTGTCACGGCGGTGCCCGGTCCACTGGTCCACCACCTCCAGTCCCAGCCCCGATTTGGCCCCGCGTGCCGCTTTGGCATCGGTGTGCTGGAGCAGGTAACGGCCGTCGCTCATGGCAACCAGTCGCTCAGATGCTGCCAGGGCCACCTGTTCCAGCCTCGCCGCGAGGACGTAGCTGTTCAGGCTCATGCGGTAGGTGTTCTCACCGCGTCCGCCGGCGGCGTCCGCCAAGGCTGTCAGCATCCGTGCGCGCTCCCGCGGAGCGTTTCCGGAGCCGGCGAGGTCCTGGTATTCCGCCATGATGCCATTCAGGGATTCCACGCAGCGCTTCGCCACTGCCGCCGAAAGGCCGGCCGCGCGTGCCTTCTCCTCAGCCTGTGCAGCAGCTGCCTGCAACTCCCCGAGCTGTGCCTCGTCCGGGAACAGCTCCAACTCCTGTTCCTCAAGGGCCAGCATCACTTCTTCGGAGGCAAAGAGCTCCGCAACCCTGGCCTGTTCATCGTGGCCGGCGCGGATCTCTGCCTGCAGGGAGGCAGCCTCGGCGCTGTCAAGCAGTTCCGCCCGGGCATCCCCGGCTGTGTTGAAGCCTGCCTCGGGCAGGGCCAACTCCAACTGTTGCCTGGCGTCGGCGGCCCGAACCTCGGCCTGGTCCAGCTGGGCCTGCGCCTGCACCGTCTTTTCAAGCGTTCGGGATGCTTCCTGCAGGGCGCGCAGCCGGTGCGTGAGGTCGCGGTGGCCGGAGCGGAGGCCAGACAGTGACTCGTGGAGGGCAGTTGCCTGTTCCAGGACCTCAGCCAGTGTGGACTGCACCTGCGCAAGCTCCTCGCCGGCAGCGGCCCTGGCGGTCTCTGCTTCTGCGATGCGCGTTTCGATTTCCGTGAGCCGCAGCCGCATCCCTTCCAGTTTGGCAGCCGCCTGATCTGAGCGTTCAGCGGCCTGCCGGGCGTCGTCGGCCGCTTTCCGGGCTTCTGCTTCGGGTGTGTCGCCACCCTGGCCAGCAAGGACGGCCACCAACTGCTTGGCTCCTGCCAGCTCCGTGCCCAGCGTTGAGAGCCGGGCCTCGGCCGCCTCGAACACCTCCCTGGCCTCTTCTTCGGCCTGGCCCAGCTGGAGGGCTGACTGGGCGGCCTTTGCCGGGGATGGGTGATCCGGGCTGCCGCACACGGGGCACGGAAGGGCGTCGGCCAGCTGGGCCGCCAGTTCAGCTGCCGCATTGGCCAGGCGCTCTTCGCGAAGGTCAAGCCAGCGGCGCTTTTTCTGCAGCTGATCCTCACGGCATGCCTCGTAGTGCTCTGACGCCAACAGTCGCGCCGCAACCGCCGAATGATGGCGGCGGACGACGTCCAGCAGTTCGTCGGCCGCGGCGGCTTCCTTGGTGTGCATGACGGCGGCTGCTGCCAGCTCGGCGAGTGGCTCCAGGCCCGCGGACACGTCCGCATACTCCGCCCGCAGGGTTTTGAGCCGGCCATCAAGTTCAATCCCGGCGGCCTGCAGTTCTTCCTTTGTGCGGCCGAGCGCTGTCCGCCTGGCCGTGAGGGCACGAAGCCGCTCTTCGTCCGGCAGCCGTGCTTCCACAACGGCCAGCAGGGAGCGCAGCCTGTCCAGTTCCCTTTCAGCATCAGGGGCGTCCGGATCAAGCCTCCCAAGCTCCGGATCCTCCTCCACTGCCATTCGCAGCAGGGTGAGGGCCGCCTCACGTGCGGCAGAGGCACTGCGGAGTTGGGCCTCCGCCTTCTCCACTGCCTGCAGCTGACCGGTCAGGACTTCCGCCTGGCGGTGCCGGGAAAGCCGGGCGGCGTGCGCCGCCAGCAGCGGAGCTGCTTCCTCCGCGGCGGCCTTCCGCGCTGTTGCGGACTCCAGCCGGCTGCGGCGCCCGGTCCGGGCCACCGCGGTGTCCAGGGCCTGCCGGTGCTCCCTGCTCAGCGAAGCGGCTGCCTCGGCCTCGCCGGCCAGGCCAGCGGCGCGGACGGCGAGGGCTGCCTGCAGCCACTCAATCCGGGCCGCCGGGTCTGCTGCCGGCGGCGCGTCGGATTCATCAATGCCAACAGCGGATACCTCGGCTTCTGCCCTGGCCGCGAGCAGCTCAAGTTGTCCGTTGAGACGGGAAACATCGTTGCGCGCTTCCTGGGCAAGGAGGGAGAGCTCCTGTTCCACTGCCTCGAAACGCTGTGTGCCAAAAAGTTTCTGCAGGAGGTCCAGACGGTCCGCCGCCTTTGAGCGGAGGAATGCGGCGAAGTCTCCCTGTGGCAGCATGACCACGCGCGTGAACTGTTCCCGGTCCATCCCCAAAAGGCCGGTGATTTCGGCGCCCGCTTCATCGTTGCGACCGGATTTTTCCGTCCATTCCCCGTTCACCCGTTCGCGGAGCAGGGTTTTGGCCTGCTGGGTAGTGAACCCATTCTTCCCCCGGGTGCTGGGCTTGTCCCAGGACGGCGAGCGGGTGACTTCGAAGTGCCGCCCCTGGGCTGAGAACTCGCAGCTGACGGCCGGTTCGGTGGCCGGGTCCGCGTGGTCGCTGCGAAGGCGTTTGCCGTCCTGCCGCGCGCCGGGTACAGAGCCGTAGAGCGCGAAGCAGATGGCATCCAGGACGCTGGTCTTGCCTGCGCCGGTGGGTCCGTTCAAGAGGAACAGCCCATGGGCGCTCAGCCTGTCGAAATCGATTTCCTCGGTGCCGGCAAACGGTCCGAAAGCGGAGATCCTGAGCCGATGGATCCTCACAGCGACGCCTCCTGGAGCCGCACGTTGTCCAAGGCAGCTGCCAGGGCACTCCGCTCGGCGTCGTCGGGTTCACGGCCACGGACATGGTCCAGGAATCCGCAGCAGACGGAGAGGTCGTCCTCTGCCTCGGCCAGCCTGCTGCTGTAGGTCGACGCGGGCTTCATGGCCGCGCCCTGCGGGTCAAATCCCAGCACCAGCGTGTCCGGGAAACGCGACCGCAGGCGTTCCATGGCCTGGGCGGGCCGCTGGGCGTCCGTCAGGGTGATCTGGCAGTAGGCATCTTCTGCCCAGGTGTGGTCACTGGATTCCAGCAGTTCCGCGATCCCGCCGCGGAGTACCGCCAGTTTCCGGGGGGCCTCCCAGGCCACTTCGGTCACGCTGGCGACTCCGGCCGGGCCGACGTCGATAAGCCAGCCCCCTTTTTGGTGCCTGGCTTCCGAGAAGGAATAGGCCAACGGGGATCCGGAGTACCTGACCTGGGCAGAGAGCGTCTGACGGCCATGAAGATGGCCCAGGGCCGTGTAGCTGAAGCCGTCGAACAGGTCCAGGGGGACGGCCCCGACTCCGCCGATGCTGAGGTCCCGTTCGCTGTCCGAGCTGATGCCGCCGCTTGCGAAGGTGTGTGCCAGCACGACGGAATAGACAGTGCCCTGCCCGGCGCGGCGCCGGAGATCCGCGCGGATGAGGTCCGTAGCTGCCCGGGTGACCTCGAAGTGGCTGGCCGTCTCCACGCCCAGCGGCTCGGCCACCAGCCGCGGTTCCAACCACGGAATGCCGTAGATGGCCAGCGTGGCGCCGGCTGCGCCGTCTTTCACGGGCGTTGCATCCAGCGGCAGCAGCAGGGGCTGGCCCAGTTCGGCCAGCCGAGTGCGAAGATGCACCCCGCCCCGTTCCAAAAGCCGGGAGGCAAACCCCAGCCTGATGGCGGAGTCGTGGTTGCCGCTGGTCAGGACCACTTGGGCGCCGGCTCCGGTGAGCCTTACCAGGGCATCGTCCAGCAGGCCCACCACATCCACTCCCGGCAGGGCGCGATCGTATACGTCGCCGGCGATCAGGACAACGTCAACAGCGTTTTCCGAAACAGCCTTGACCAACTGGTCGATGAAGGACCGCTGGGCATCGAGCATCCCGACGCCGTGGAACGACCGGCCCAGATGCCAGTCCGATGTGTGCAATAACCGCATATTCCTACGCTATCGGCTGCCACTGACAGTTTGAGCCAACCCCGCTGCAAGGGCCCCTGCGCAGTGCATGCGGGGACCCTTGGCCGGGAGTCCTAACCGCGTTTTCCGTCAAAGAACTCCTGGGCCTCGTTGCTTTTGGTCGCCGGGACCACCGCGGGCTCGGACGCAACCGAGCCTTCCGGCCCGTCCAGGTTTTCCGCTTCTTCGAGCTCATCGGATTCTTCCAGGTCCGCGTCCGCCGCGTCCGCGGAAACAGCAACGGACGTTCCGCCGGCGGCAGGAGTCGAAACCGCGAAGCCGCGGAAAACCAACCCTGCGATGGCTGCGCCCACCAGCGGCGCCACCCAGAAGACCCAGAGCTGCTCCAGCGACCAGGACGAGCTAAAAACGGCAGATGCCGTGGCGCGGGCAGGGTTGAAGGGCGCGTTGCCCACGGACTGGCCCAGCTGCAGCAGCACTGCGAAGGCGAGGCCCACTGCGACGGGTGCAGCGGCTTTGTTCAGGCCATTCCGGGCGGTGGTGCCCAGGAACACGGCAACCAGGATGGCGGCGCCCAGCACTTCCAGCAGCAGGACAGCGGCCATGGGCGCCTGGATAATGGAATGCTCACCAAAACCCGCCGTGACGGTGTCGAACGCCGTCCGGCTGTCCTGGATGCTGGGAAGCGTGCGCAGGATCGCGAAGAGCGCCAGGGCGCCGAGCAGGGCACCTGCCAGCTGCGCCCCGATGTACGCAGCGGCGTCTGCCAGGCGGATCCGCCCGGCCACGGCATGGCCGACGGTCACGGCGGGGTTGAAGTGTCCGCCCGACACATAGCCGAACGCCAGCATTACGGCAGTGACAGCGAGGCCAGCGGCGAGAGCGGCAGGCAGCGGGCTGGACTGCGGAATGGTGAAGAGCGGCACACCGAGGCCCGCCACCACCAGAAACAAGCTGCCGAATGCTTCGGCTGACAGTCTGGCCACCAGCCCGTAACGGACGGCGACAGCGCCGCTGCCGTACGGCTCGGCGTTGTGGGCGTGGTGAACGGGCACAGGCGTGGTCATGTTTGGACGGTCCTTTTCGTAGGGGTCAGGCACAGTGGCCGGGAACTGCGGTGGGCTGTAATGCACCAGGCAGCCCCTGCATTGTGCCACCGGAGTCTGGGCGTTGGCTGGAACCGAGCTTAGCGTCCGGTGCAGGCGACGGCCTTCGCCACGGTAAATTTACTGGCATGAGCTATGAACCGGGCGCCCTTGCCGTGCCTTCGTTGGAGTCCCGCATCCATGGTTGCCTGCTGGGCGGGGCGCTGGGCGACTCGCTGGGTTACGCCGTCGAGTTCGACTCCATCGCGGACATCCGCCGCCGGTTCGGTCCGGAAGGACTGACGGATTTTTCAGCGGTCGACGGCGGCAGCCACTTTTCGGACGACACCCAAATGACCCTTTACACCGTGGACGGCCTCGTCGAAGCCCTCGAATGGGCCAACTCCGGCGTGGGCGCCGACGTCAACGCCTGCCTGTGGCTGGCATACCTTCGCTGGCTGGCCAGCCAAGGTGAGGCGGCACCGTCCTCCGCCCCGGTTCCCCAGCCACGCTGGATCGACACTCAGGAGGTGCTCCGGCACCGCCGCGCCCCAGGCTCGGCCTGCATCAGCGGACTCGCCACCGGCGAGATGGGCACGTCCTTCCGTCCGGTCAACCCCGACTCCAAGGGCTGCGGGACGGTCATGCGGTCCGCACCGTTCGGGCTGATACCCCACATCACGCCCGACGCCGTCTACAAGCTCAGTGCCGACGCCGCGGCCCTGACGCACGGCCACCCGTCCGCGCGCCAGAGTGCGGGAGCGTTCAGCCTGTTGATCCACCGTCTGGTGTCCGGTGAAAGCCTGCAGTCGGCTGCGGCGGCTGTCCTGGTTGATGTGCGGGCCATCGCCGACGTCGCACCGGAATTGCCGGTGCGACTGGAGGCTGCCGTCCGCCTGGCCGAAACCGGGCTTGCAGAGCCGGAGGAACTGGTGCAGCAGCTCGGCGAGGGTTGGGTCGCGGAGGAGGCGTTCGCCGTCGGGCTTTACTCGGTCCTGGCCACCGCCCCTGACGAAACCGCCCCAAGCGCACCGGAAGACCACTTCCGTGCCGCCATCGGCCTGGCCGTCAACCATAGCGGGGACAGCGACTCCACCGGTTCCATCGCCGGCAACATCCTCGGCGCCTACTACGGCGAGGCGTGCCTCCCGGCTGCCTGGCTCGAGCGGTTAGAGGCTCCGCACGTCATCCGCGGCATGGCGGACCTGCTGGTGGGCGTCACAACCGCCTAAGGGAGATGTTGTTGCAGGCTTCGCAGACGTCCTCGGGAATGAGGCCACGGCGCTGCAGCAGCCCGAAGATGACACAGCCCAGGCAAAAGCCTGCAAAGGCTTCCAGCGAGGCTGCCAGGATCAGCACCGCCAGCACGATCCAGGCTGCCGGGGCTGCCCCAACGGCGAAAAGGATCAGGGCGGTGGTGGAGACCACGGTGCCCAGACCTTGGGCGAAGCGCTTGGGAGGTCCCGGGACGAGCTTAGGCCGCCCCAGCCGCGGTGCCAGGACTTTCACCGAAAGCAGGGCCAGCGGGGAGATCCTGGGGCCGAACAGCACCCGAAGCCAAAACCCGGCGGAGATCAACAGCAGTCCCCACCCGGAACCGGTCAACAGCGTGATGCCGGCCAGCAGCACTACAAGCCCGGCCGTGATCCGGGCAGCGTATTCGTTGACCGGGTTGGGGAAGGCAAACACCACGCGCCAGTCGATCCCCGTCCGCGTGGTCGGAGGGGTGGTCTGAACGCCCGTGGATTTGATCATGCTGCAAGGCTAGGAGTACACCGGGCGGCGTGGAAGGTTTGTTGCGCCAGATGAATGGCGCCAGGCATCAGGCCGGGTGGGCTCCCGCAGCAGCGCCGGCAGTGGCGTAGCCGCCCACCATCTGGAGGAACTCGCCTTCGGAGAGCACTTCGATCATCTGGCCACGTTCGTGCAGTTCCAGGACCCGCCGGGCTTTGCCGGTCAGCCTCCCCGAGCGCAGGTCCGAGGCCACAAACCCGTCTCCCACCACGAGCACGGTGGTCCGTGCCGTCACCCTGCTTTCGGGCCGGGCGCCCAGTTCTGCCGAGCGGACCTTGGCTTCGGGCCTGGCCATGGAAAGCTCTCCGGTGAAGACGACAGTCTGGCCGAACAGCGGATGGCCGGGTTCGGCGTCGGCATTGGGCAGCGGGTTGGCACCCTCCTCAGGCCAGCCCGACCGGAACGGCAGTGGACGGGCGGCGCCACTGCCGCCGGTGCCGGCAACGTCGATTGCAGCGAGGCTTTGCTTGGACAGGGCGTCCCGGGATGGATCGAAGGCCTGCTGGTGGGGCACGGCAAGGCCAAGTGACAGGTACAGCTCGGCGATGCTGTTGGCCCCGTTTCGTGCCGCGATGTCGATCAGGATGCCGGCGCATGCCCGCGCGTCCTCCCCGGCGTCGTGGTGGTTGACCAGCGGGACGCCGGCCTCCTCGGCGGCGAACGGCAGGGAGTTGGAGACCAGCGAGTAACAGCGGCGGGACAGCATCACGGTGCAGACGTAGTCGTAGGCGGGCCCGGGAAGGCCCGACACCTCCAGGCCTGACCTGATGACGCCGAGGTCGAAGGCCGCATTGTGCGCCGCAAGGATGTCGTCGCCGATGAAGGCACCGATTTCCGGAAACAGCTCACCAAACCGGGGCAGCCCGGCAACGTCCTCGGCCCGGATGCCGTGGATCCGGACGTTGTGGTAGTCAAAGTGGTCGTGGTTCGCCGGGGGCCGCATAAGCCAGGACGCCTCGGCTACGACCTTTCCACCCCGGACCTTCGTCAAGCCCACCGCGCACGGTGAACCCCGGAAGCCGTTGGCCGTTTCGAAGTCGATCGCCGTAAAGTCCAAACCCACGGCCCACACTTTACCGCCGCGCATGGCCCTTCCGGCGGCACCACGGCGGCGCTGTCGCGGATATCACCTGCACGAGGGCGGGTGGCGGCGAGGATGACCAGCGGATTCCCGTACTTGGTCCACTGAGTGACGGGTGGCATCCGCGCCACCGCCACTGGCTAGGTCAAGTACCCTGAGTAGGTGAACTTTCTTGCGATCAGCGACCTCGCCGTGCCCATGCTGGGAGGTGCAGGACCGGTCCAGCCGCAGCTGGCATCATTCCTGCCCGACTGGCTGAACCCCCAAGTCTTCCTGGCCGACCCTGCACTGGCTCCTTGGGTGGTGCTGCTCGTCTGCGGCATCGTCTTCGCCGAGACAGGCCTGCTGGTGGGCTTCTTCCTGCCCGGCGATTCGATGCTGTTCACGGCCGGCCTGCTGGTGGCCACCGACACCATCAAGTTCAATGTCTGGCTGCTGGCACTGCTGATCACCGTCTCAGCCATCATCGGCAACCAGACCGGCTACCTGATCGGTTCCAAGGCCGGTCCTGCCATCTTCAACAAACCAAATTCCCGCCTTTTCAAGCGTGAAAACGTGGAGAACGCCCACGCATTCTTCGAAAAGCACGGCGGCAAGGCGCTCATCCTGGCGCGCTTCGTTCCAATCATCCGGACCTTCGTTCCGGTCATCGTGGGCGTGGCCCAGATGGACAAGAAGAAATTCTTCCTCTTCAACGTGATCGGCGCTGTTCTCTGGGGCAGCGGCGTCACCCTCCTGGGCTACCTGCTGGGCGACAGGGTCCCGTGGGTCAGGGACAACCTGGACATCATCTTCATCGCAATCGTGCTGGTCTCCGTGATCCCGATCGGCATCGAAGTACTCCGCGGCATCTCGGCCAAGCGCCAGGCAGCCGTCTTCGGAACGGATGCGGTGGACGAATTCATCGAAGAGCACGCCCCCGCTGAAGAGCGCAAGACCAACCTGGACTAGGTCCTGAAGAGCACCGCAGGCACAACGCCTGCACAAAGGAAGGGAGCCCTGCTTATGCAGGGCTCCCTTCCTTTGTCTCTTCGATCCGGTGTCATCAGAGACCGCGCTACGTCCGGGCGAGGGCCTCAACGATGGCGGGCAGCAGGGCCCGGAAGGCCTTGCCCCGGTGGCTGATCGCGTTCTTCTCCTCCGGGGACAGTTCCGCGCAGCTGCGGTCCTCGCCGAGCGGCTGCAGGACGGGGTCGTAGCCAAAACCGCCCACACCCCGGGGCTCGCGCAGCAGGATCCCCTCAAGCTGCCCGTATTCCACCGTTTCGTGGGCCGTGCCGCCCGGCGCAGGCACGGCGAGCGCCGCGGCGCAGACGAAGGCCGCACCCCTGTGCCCGTCCGGGACGTCGGAGAGCTGGTCCAGCAAGAGCCGCAGGTTGGCGGCGTCATCACCGTGCCGGCCGGCCCAGCGTGCAGAAAAGATGCCAGGGGCCCCGCCAAGGACGTCCACAGCCAGCCCTGAATCGTCGGCGATCGCCACCAGGCCGGTTGCCTCGGCCACGGCACGGGCCTTGAGCAGCGAATTCTCGGCAAACGTCACGCCTGTTTCGACGACGTCCGGCGCACCGGCCGTCGCGGCATCCACTACCTGGGTGTCGACGTCGAGCCCTGGAACCTTGCCGCGCAGGAGCTCACGCAGCTCGCGGAGCTTGCCCGCGTTGTGGGTGGCGAGGACGAGCCGGGGCACGGTGCCGTCCAATCCAGCGCTATCCAATCCAGCGCTGTCCAATCCGGCGCTATCCGGAAGGCCGCCGCCTGGTGCTGCCGGGTTCACAGGGCATCCGCGAGGGTTTCGCGCTGGATCGCCGCCAACTGGGTTGTGCCCAGGAGGGCAAGATCGAGCAGCTGGTTCAGCTCGTCACGGTCGAAAGGGGCCCCTTCCGCGGTGCCCTGGACTTCCACGAACTTCCCTGACCCGGTGACCACAACATTCATGTCAGTCTCGGCCCGGACATCCTCGACGTAGGGCAGGTCAAGCATGGGTACGCCGTCGATAATGCCCACCGAGACTGCGGCGATGGTGTCGATCAGGGGCTGGGCGTTCTTGGCGATCAGCTTGTTGTCGCGGGCGAAGCGGATGGCGTCGGCCAGGGCCACGTAGGCTCCCGTGATGGCCGCGGTCCGGGTTCCGCCGTCGGCCTGCAGGACGTCGCAGTCCAGCACAATCGTGTTCTCGCCCAAAGCTTTGGTATCGATGATGGAGCGCAGCGAACGGCCGATCAGCCGGGAGATCTCGTGCGTCCGCCCGCCGATCTTGCCTTTGACCGACTCGCGGTCCGAACGGGTGTTCGTGGCGCGGGGCAGCATGGCGTATTCGGCGGTAACCCAGCCCCTGCCCTCGCCCTTGAGCCAGCGCGGAACGCCAGCCGTCAACGAAGCCGTGCACAGGACCCGCGTGTTGCCGAACTCGATCAGGGCCGAACCCTCTGCCTGCTTGGACCACCCGCGCGTGATGCTGATGGGGCGGAGCTGGTCGGGCGTACGGCCATCGGCGCGCACTACGGGTACCACGGGCACTGCGGTTGCTTCTGAAGTCATACCTTTAGCTTATCGACTAGCCGCGGGCAGCCCGGCCACGGGCACCCCTTCCGCGCTCCACCCCAGGCCCGGTACCCGTACTTACCCAACGGGCACGTACTCCTAGATCGTGTAGTGCACTCCGGCCACGGCGACCGCGACGTCGCCGCCAAAGACCGGGCGGGCCTCGGCCATGACGGTAGTGGGTGAGGTCCAGACGGGGATGTGCGTGAGCAGGAGCCGGCGCGCGCCGGCAACCGCCGCCGCCTCGCCCGCGCGCTTGCCGGTCAGGTGCACGTCCTTGATGCCGTCGTCGCGGCCCTCTTCGAAGGCTGCCTCGCAAAGGAAGAGGTCAGCGTCCTTGGCCGCTTCCTCCAGGCCGGCGCAGGAATCAGTATCCCCGGAGTACGTCAGCACCCGGCTGACCAGGTTGCCTTCCTTATCCGGCTCTGTGACCTCCACCCGAAGGGCGTAAGCCTCCTCCACCGGGTGGTTCACGGCGAACGGAGTGATGGTGAATGGGCCAAGGGTTACGGACTCGCGTTCGGTCCAGTTGGTGAAGTCGAATTCCTCGTGCATGCCGGGATCCAGCTCCAGGCCATACGCAGTGGCCATGCGGTCGGCCGTTGCCGCCGGGCCCCACACAGGAATCCGGCCGCGTCCCCAGCCGCCTGGCTTCCAGCGGACCGCCACGTGCAAGCCGCACAGGTCCATGCAGTGGTCCGGGTGCAGGTGGGTCAGGAAAATCGCGTCGATGTCCTCGAGATCGGTGTAGCGCTGGATGGCGCCCAAGGCTCCGCTGCCCAGGTCCATCACGATCTTCCAGGTCCGTTCGCCGTCGTTGGCGGTAAGCAGGTAGCAGGACGCCGGCGAGCCGGGTCCCGGGAAGGAACCCGTGCAGCCAACGATGGTGAGCTTCACTGGGCAGGACCCCCGGCCCGGCCGGCATTGCCCACGAAGTTCGACAACCGCCGCTGGGGCCTGATGCTTCCGGCTCCGCTCTGCGCAGCGGCAATCATCTCAGGGGTGATCCGGGCCAGGCTGCCTGTGGGGTACTGGGCGGAAACATGGTCCACGTGCCGGACTGACAGGACCTCCGGCCCCAGGAAGCGGCGCGCGAGCGCTTCGAACTGTCCGGCATCGCCCGTGGCGATGAAGTGGTGTTCGGGCGGCGTTGCCGTGGTGCGCTGGAGGTCGTGGGTTGCCAGCGCGCGGTAGACATCCTTGGCCGTCTCCTCCGCGCTCGAGACCAGCGTGACGTCCTCGCCCATGACGTAGGAAATGACCCCGGTCAGCAGCGGGTAGTGGGTGCAGCCCAGGACAACGGTGTCAACGCCGGCGGCCTTCAGCGGTGCCAGGTACTCTTCGGCGATGGCGAGCAGCGCCGGGCCGGTGGTAATGCCTGCTTCGACGTAGCTGACGAACTCAGGGCACGCGACTGACGTGATCTCCAGGTCCGGCGCGGCGGCAAAGGTGTCCTCATAGGCTCGGGACCCAACGGTGGCGGACGTTCCGATGACGCCCACGCGTCCGCTCCGGGTGGCAGCCACTGCCCGCCGCACAGCGGGCTGGATCACTTCAATAACGGGAATCCCGTATTTGGCGGTGTACCGCTCACGGGCGTCGCGCAGGACAGCGGCCGACGCCGAATTGCAGGCAATGGTGAGCAGCTTGACGCCCGAGTCCACCAGTTCGTCCATCACGCCCAGGGCGTTTGCCCGGACTTCGGCGATGGGCAACGGCCCGTACGGCCCATGGGCGGTGTCGCCAACGTAAAGGATCGATTCGTTGGGCAGCTGGTCGATGATGGACCGCGCCACGGTCAGTCCGCCGACGCCGGAATCAAAGACGCCGATGGGCCGGGATCCCAGGTGACCGCCGGGAATGCTGCTGGCTGGGGACTCCGCCGCAGCTGCTGTCGAATCCGTGCTCGAGGCTGTTGTCATGATTATTCGAGGATAGGTCTTCCCTGTGGGTGCGGCCATCACATTGTGTCGGCCGACTCATGTCTAATTTGTCACACTGCAGGATATATCCCCGAAGCAGGAGGCTGACGCACACCGGAAAGGAGAGCCCGGACAGGACAGCATTCAGGCCCGCGTGTCCAAGGACTGGAGCATCGCCTGGACCAGCGACTCCTGCAGCCATGTGGCGAAGTTATATACGAGGGCAAGGTAGCTCTCCACGTCCTCCGCCTGGGACCAGTCCTGCATGAGGTGGACGTGCTCCGCGTCCTCCTCATCCCGGATGTCCAGCCGTTCCGCCAGCACCAGGCGGACGTCGTTCAGGGCCATCGACCAGTGTCGGGCGCCCTCAGGGGTCAGGAGAATTTCGTCTTTGTCCAGGTCCAGGGCGGCGGCCCGGAGGGCACCGATCTTGGTTTCCCGCAGTGAACGCTCGGTGAGCTGGCGGAATTCCAGGGACGCGCCGTCGTCGTTTTTCATCACGTTGGGAAGCAACCGCCGGACCGCGCGGTCGGTGGGTTCCTGGACGTCCATGTCCAGCCCGATCATCGCGGTCAGCGGATCCTGGTTGGCCCGCTCCTCCGGCTGAAGCATCGAGATGACGTCATCGATCAGGCTGCGGAGCAGTTCCCGTTCGGCAGGTTCGAGGAATCCGGTGATGCCTTTGAGTCCGTATTTGAATGCTTTAGCCACGCTTGCCTCGTCCCTGCCCGGATCCGCCCGGTTTGCCTGAATTGCCTCCCGGCCCCCCGGATGCCTTCTCCACGGTGGCCCACAGCCCGAAGCCGTGCATGGCCACGGCATGGCGTTCGACCTGTTCCTTGCTGCCGTGCGCAACAATGGACCGGCCCTTCTTGTGGACCTCCATCATGAGCTTGTTCGCCTTGGATTCGGAGTAGCCGAAGTAGCTCTGGAAAACATAGCTGACATAGCTCATCAGGTTGACGGGATCGTTCCAGATCACCAGGTTCCAGGGGATGTCCGGGGCGGTCAGGGAGTCGGTGGACGCCTCTGTCCCGGTCCGGGTGCCCTCCTGTGTATCAGGGCCGAGCGCAACGCTTAAGGTCATCTGTCCATTCTATGGGGAGGCCCCCGCCGGATGGGCCCACGCCGGCGAGGGCCCCGCGGCGAAGCGAAGCGAGACGTCGGGAGCCGGTGGGTGGGCCCACGCCGGCGAGGGCCCCGCGGCGAAGCGAAGCGAGACGTTGGGAGCCGGTGGGTGGGCCCACGCCGGCGAGGGCCCCGCGGCGAAGCGAAGCGAGACGTTGGGAGCCGGTGGGGACTAGAGTGAATTTTGTGAGTACCTCTGCCGGCTGGGACCATCCCCGCACGTCCTTTTACACAGACCACTACGAACTGACCATGCTGCAGGCGTCGCTCCATTCCGGCGCCGCGCACCGCCGGTCGGTCTTCGAGGCCTTCGCACGGCGGTTGCCCGACGGCCGCCGCTACGGGATTGTGGCGGGCACGGGCAGGCTCCTGGAAGGTCTCGCTGACTTCCGGTTCGGCGAGGCGGAACTGGATTTCCTCGGCCGGACCGGCGTGGTCAACCAGGACACGCTCGACTACCTGGCGAACTACCGCTTCTCCGGGGACATCTGGGGCTACCCGGAGGGCGAGGCCTACTTCCCCAACTCGCCCATCCTGATCGTCGAGTCAACGTTCGCCGAAGCCTGCATGCTGGAGACTTACCTGCTTTCCGTCCTGAACCACGACAGCGCCATCGCCTCCGCAGCCTCCCGCATGATCACTGCGGCCGGCAACCGGCCCTGCATCGAGATGGGGTCCCGCCGCACGCACGAGGAATCCGCAGCGGCCGCCGCACGCGCCGCCGTCATCGCCGGGTTCGACAGCACGTCCAACCTCGAGGCCGGGATCCGCTACGGCATAAAGACAGTGGGCACCGCCGCGCATTCGTTCACGCTCCTGCATGACACCGAAAGGGAGGCCTTCGAGGCGCAAATCGCCTCCCTGGGGCCGGCCACCTCGCTGCTGGTGGATACGTACGACGTCGAAGCGGCAGTCCGTGCCGCCGTCGAGCTGGCAGGGCCCCGGCTGGGTGCGGTGCGGCTGGATTCCGGCGACCTCGTCGCGCAGGCACAGTGGGTCAGGCAGCTGCTGGACGAACTTGGCAACGAGGACACCAAGATCGTGGTTACCTCGGACCTGGACGAGTTCGCCATCGCCGCACTGCAGTCCGCGCCTGTCGACTCGTATGGCGTTGGCACGTCACTGGTCACTGGCTCAGGCGCACCCACTGCCAGCATGGTCTACAAGCTCGTCAGCCGCACCGACGACGACGGCAACTTCGTCTCGGTGGCGAAGGCTGCCAAGAACAAGACCAGCATGGGCGGGCGCAAGTACGCCCTGCGGAAGCTCAATGAGCACGGAATCGCCACCCAGGAAATAGTAGGAATCGGACATCGCCCCGAGGACGACGGCAACGACCGGCCCCTGCTCCAGCAGTTCATGAAGAACGGCGAACTCCTTCCGGGCTGGACCGGGCACGAAGGCGTTCTTCGCGCCCGGCAGCGGCACGCGGACACCATGGCCGAACTTCCACCCGTGGTCAACCGGCTGCAGCGCGGCGAAGCCGCCATTCCCACCATCTACGAGGAGTACTGATGTCACGCGCCTTGATCATTGTCGACGTCCAGAACGATTTCTGTGAAGGCGGTTCACTGGCTGTGGCCGGCGGCGCTGAGATAGCCGCGGCAATCAGCGATTACGTGGACGCACATCACCTTGAGTTCGACCACATCGTCGCCACGCAGGACTGGCATATCGATCCCGGTGCCCATTTCTCCGAGGAGCCCGACTTCAAGGACAGCTGGCCGCCGCACTGCGTTGCGGGGACCAAAGGGGCAGAACTGCATCCTGACCTGGACACCGAATACATCCAGGCCTATTTCCAGAAGGGCCAATTCGCTGCAGCGTACTCGGGATTCGAAGGGCTCCTGGCGCCCGAGGACGCAGTACCCACCGGGGACCGCCAACCCGGGTCCCTCTCCGCCGGTGATCCCGAAAGCTACGCCGCAGCCGACGACGCCATCGGGCTTGATGACTGGCTCCAAAGCCATGATGTCGAGGACGTGGTGGTTGTGGGGATCGCCACGGACTACTGCGTGATGGCAACCTCCCTCGATGCGGTCCAAGCGGGCTACTCGGTAACGGTCATCCGCTCCCTCACCGCCGGAATCGCGGAAGACCTCGACGACGCCGTGGCCGAAATGGAACTCGGCGGCGTAGACGTCGCCTGATGGCAGGCCAGGCACCTGCAGGAGTGGCCCGGTGCTTTGCACCGGGTCACTCCTCTCTTTACGTCACGACAGCTCCAAACGGGCTGCTATTTCCTGCCGATAAACCAGTCCTGGAGCTTCCGCAGCCTTGACTGCAGCTGTTCCTCGTTCGCCTGGGCCACCGGGGGTCCGCCGCACACCGTCCGCAGCTTGGTGTGCACCACACCGTGCGGGGTTCCGGTCCGCGCGGACCAGGCCGCCACGTTCTTGGCCAGTTCGTTGCGCAGGTCCATGAGCATCCTGTGGTCCGGGATCGCAGGAGCGGTCGGCGCCTGTTCGGCCGCCGGTGAGCGCCGGTTCTTCCGGTTGAGCTGGTCGTGCTGGCGCTGCCGGAGCAACGTTCCCACCTGCTCGGCGTCAAGTAGCCCCGGGATGCCGAGGAAGTCCAGCTCATCCTCCGAGCCCACTTCTCCCCCGGTGCCGAACTCGCCGCCGTCGAACAGGACACGGTCAAACGAGGCCTGCGAATCGAGGGCCTCGAACTTGCCCTTGGTCAGGCTGTCCGACGCTTTGTCCTCCCGATTCGCTTCCGCCATCAGGGAATCCTCGGGATTGAACAGCCCATCGGCGTCCTCCTTCTCGGGGCGGTCAAGTGCGTGGTCGCGCTCGGCCTCCATCGAGTTTGCCAACGCCATCAGCTGCGGCACGGACGGCAGGAAGACCGATGCCGTCTCACCCCGTTTCCGGGCACGCACAAAGCGTCCCACAGCCTGGGCGAAGAACAGCGGAGTGGAGGTAGACGTTGCGTACACCCCCACTGACAACCGGGGAACGTCAACGCCTTCAGATACCATCCGGACGGCGACCATCCACCGTTTCTCGCTGGCCGTGAATTCCTCGATCTTGCTGGAGGCTTTGGCGTCGTCGGACAGGATCACAGTGGGCGACTCGCCGGTGATCCGCTTCAGCTGCCCGGCGTATGCCCTGGCGTCCTCGTGGTCGGTGGCGATGACCAGGCCGCCGGCGTCCGGGACCGTCCGGCGCACCTCGCTGAGGCGTTTGTCCGCTCCGGCAAGGACAGCCGGGATCCATTCTCCGGCCGGATTCAGCGCCGTCCGCCACGCATGGGAAGTAATATCCTTCGTGACCGCAGCCTCGCCAAGCGAAGCCGCCATCTCCTCCCCGGCGCTGGTGCGCCAGCGCATCTGGCCGGAGTACGCCATGAACATCACGGGACGGACCACGTGGTCCCGCAGGGCGTTGCCGTAGCCATAGGTGTAATCCGCTTTGGAGCGGCGGATGCCGTCCCGGTCCTGCGCGTATTCCACAAAAGGGATGGGCGACGTATCCGAACGGAACGGGGTACCCGTCAGCGATAGCCGCCGGGCAGCGGGATCGAACGCCTCGCGCAGCCCATCGCCCCAGGACAGGGCCTCGCCGCCATGGTGGATCTCATCGAGGATCACCAGGGTGCGGGCGGCCTCCGTCTTGGCCCGGTGCAGCATAGGTTTGCTGGCCACCTGGGCATAGGTGACGGCGACTCCGATGAACCCGCGGCCGTGCTGGCCATCGGAGTTCTTAAAATTGGGGTCGATGGCGATGCCTACTTTGGCAGCGGCGTCGGCCCACTGCCGTTTCAGGTGGTCGGTGGGCGCAACAATCGTGACACGGTTGACCGTCCCGGATTCGATGAGCATGGACGCCACACGCAGCGCGAAGGTGGTCTTTCCTGCCCCGGGGGTGGCTACCGCCAGGAAGTCCCGGGGGCCGGTGGTGAAGTAAAGGTCCAGGGCTTCCTGTTGCCAGGCACGGAGTTTTGGGGCGGTTCCCCAGGCTGCACGTTCCGGATAAGCCGGGGGCAGGGTGGGGCCGCCAAAGAGCGTCTCCGTCACTACTTGTTGTTGCCCGAGTCCCCTCCGGGACCCTTGCCGCCGTCGTTGCCCGGGCGGAGGCCTTCATAAACCTCTTTGCACATGGGGCATACCGGGAACTTCTGCGGATCCCGGCCCGGCGTCCACACCTTGCCGCAGAGGGCAATGACGGGCTCACCCGTCAGCGCGGATTCCATGATCTTTTCTTTGCGCACGTAATGCGAGAAGCGTTCCCGGTCACCGGGCTCAACTTCCTGGCGCAGTTCCTCGCGCTCAATAGTGGCCGTGGACGTTCCAGCCCCGGAAAGCTCGCGCATCGGGTCGTTTTCGAGAGGGTCCGTCATGCTAGTCATGGCATCCATCTTAGCCGTTCCGGGAGAGTGGCGTCCGACGGCGGGAGGACCGTTTCGCTTCTCACAGCCCCTGCGCCTATAGCCCCTGCCAGGCGGGTTTGTTGTCGTAAGTGTGCCGGTAGAAATCAGCGAGTTTCAGCGACGACGCTGCAGCCTCGTCCAGCAGGATGGTGGCATGCGGGTGGAATTGCAGGATCGAGGCCGCGCAGATGGCGGCGACAGGCCCTTCCACGAAGTCACGGACAGCCTGGGCTTTCTGCGCTCCCGTGGCGATGAGGATAACGTGCTTAGCCTCAAGGATGGTGCCCAGCCCCTGCGTCACCACGTGGTGCGGCACCTCTGCGAGGCTGTTGAAGAACCTGGCGTTGTCCCGGCGCGTCTGCTCGATCAAGCTCTTGATCCGGGTCCGGGACGCGAACGACGAGCCCGGCTCGTTAAAGCCGATGTGGCCGTCCGTGCCAACGCCCAGAAGCTGCAGGTCCACTCCCCCCATGGACCGCATCTGGTCCTCATAGGCCTCGCAGGCAGCCGGAAGGTCCTCGGCGGCACCATCCGGAGTGTGCACGTTCTCCGGGAGGATATTCACCCGGTTGGTGAACTCGCGCCTGACCACCTCGCGATAGGACTCCGGGTGCCCGGGCTCCAGGCCAACGTATTCGTCCAGCGCAAACGCGTGCGCCGCGCTGAAGTCCAGCCCGTCACGCTCGTGCCGTGCCGCCAGTTCGTCATAGACGGGAAGGGGCGAGGAGCCCGTGGCAAGCCCCAGAACCGCGGCGGGCTTTCGACGCAGCAGCGCTTCGACGGCGTCTGCTGCCAGTTTCCCGATCTGTTTGCTGCCTGGAAGGATGACAACTTCCACTCGCGGCCACCTTTCTGGAGTTCTGCGGATTCAGCGGTTAACGGTCAGCTGGGCCAGCAGTTCGGGTCCGCGGGCGTCAAGCCACTTGCCGCCCAGCCGGATCCCTGCCCCAAACAGCGCCAGCCCCAGCATCAGTCCGACGACCAGGTTCGCCCACCCGAAGACAGGGTTGCCAGTGACAAGCTGCGCGATGAACAGCCCCACCTCAGGCAGGACCAGCAGGCTCAGGACTCCCATCCCTACGAACTGCACCGCCAGGGTCTGGCCCACATTGCCAGGGGGCTTCTTGAACGGGCTGTCCCCGGGCAACGGCACGGCCACCGTGTAGCGTGCCGAGACCACGGACGACAAGCCCAGCCCGGTGAACAGGATGCCCAGGCTGAGGCCCAGCTGGGCCGGGAGTGCATCCCAGCTGCCCGTGAAGAAGCACTGGCCCACGGCGAAGATCAGCACCACCGGCAGGGCGAAGGTGAGGCAGGCGAGCGCCCTGCCGAGCCGGTCATCGGTTCCCTTCACACCGGTGGCCAGGTGCAGGGCGAAAGCCGTGTTGTCATAGGAGACATCCGCCGAGATGGACCACGCCAGCAAGAACGCGGCCAAAGGCGCTGCCAGTGCCAGGGTGGCATAGTCACCGCTTTGGCTGCCTTGGAAGACGAGCAGGATGGGCAGCAGCGGAACCACAACAAGTGAACCTGAGTAACGGGGATCGCGCAGCCAGTACGTCAACGCCCTCGCCGTGACGGCACCGGCAGGAGTGGCCGGCAGCAGGCCAAGCAAGCCAAGCTTTCCGCCTTTCCGGCTCCCGCTTCCGGCATAGGGCGGATTGACGAGGGCCCGCTCAAGCAAGAGCTTCCAGCACCAGGCGAGGCCAGCGAGTGTTGCCAGGGCGATAAGGAATTTCACCGCCGCCGAACCCGGGTTCCCGGAGGCAACGTCGCCGCCGAGTGACCAGGCAGCCCCCAGGGGCGTCCAGGACAACGTGGCCGCCAACTCCGGCAGGAAGCCCGTAGAGGCGGAGACACCCCTGCTCACGCCCGCCACGATCGGGCCCATCATGATGAGCGGGATCATAAAGACAATGGCGCTGACGTCCTTGAAGCGCCGCGACGACGCAAGGCTGGCGGTTGCCGTGGTCACCACCTTGGACAGGACAATACAGCTGAGGACGCCGACGGCGGCACCCGCCAGGGCGGCCACGGCCGGCAAAGGTCCGCGGGCCCACGTCCATACGGTAGCGAGCGCCACAAGTGCAGTGGCGAGGCCGGGAATGCCAATCAGGCCGCCAAGTGCCAGGCCGGTCAGGAGCTGCCGCATGGGGATGGCGGACGTGGTGAAGCGGGCCGGATCCAGGGTCAGGTCCGCAGCGGACGCGGCCAGGGGGATGATGGCCCATCCCACAAGGGACGCCGAGCCGCCGAGCACCACCACGGTCTGGGCCAGCTCCGGGTCCGCGCGGCGCAGCAGGACCAGCGCCACCACCAGGGCGCCCACGAGCCCCAGTGCGTACAGCCCGCCGATGGCCATGCCCACCAGCTGCCAGGGACTGCGCCGGAGGCCGTTGCGAAGCAGGGTCAGCTTCAGCCTTAGAAGGTGCGCAACCATTCCAGGCCTTCCGTGTGGTTGCGGCCGCCAACGAGCTGGACAAACCTCTCTTCCAGGGAGGCGCCGGCCCGGACCTCGTCCACCGTCCCGGCAGCGAGCAGCCGGCCCCCGGCTACCACAGCGACGTGGTCGCACATGCGCTGCACGAGGTCCATGACGTGGCTTGAGACAATCACCGTCCCGCCGGAGGCGACGTAACGGTCCAGGATGGCGCGGATGTTTGAGGCCGATACAGGATCTACTGATTCGAAAGGCTCGTCCAGCACCAGCACCCGGGGCGCATGGATCAAAGCCGAAGCAAGGGCAATTTTCTTCGTCATGCCTGCCGAGTAGTCCACCACCAGGGTGCCCGCGTCCTGGCCAAGGTCCAGGGCAGACAACAGCTCGCCCACGCGGGCGGACACCACGTCTTTCTCCATTCCGCGCAGCAGCCCGGCATAGGTGACCAGTTGCTCTCCGGTGAGCCGGTCAAAGAGGCGCACTCCGTCGGGCAGGATGCCCATCAGCTTCTTCGCTTCCAGCGGCCTGGTCCAGACGTCCACGCCATGGACCACCGCGGTGCCGAAGTCCGGCCGCAACAGGCCGGTGGCCATCGACAGGGTAGTGGTCTTCCCGGCACCGTTGGGTCCCACGATGCCAAAGAATGAGCCGGCCGGGACGTCGAGGCTGATACCGTCAACGGCGATTTTTCCGCCGAAACGCTTGGCGAGCCCGCGGATGGACAGGGCGGGAACCGGGCCGGCGTGCACCACCGGATCAGGATGCGGAGCAGTCATAAAGCCAGAGTAGCCCTACGGTCCCGTGTGGGGGGTCCTCCCGCAGGAGTAGGGACAAAGGAGTAGGGCCGCCTAAAAGGAATGCCGCGGCACGGCACGTTCATATTGCGGGGCCCAGGCCAGATCATGCCCCAGTTCGAAGGCTGCCCGGAGCCACCAATGCGGGTCCCGCAGCGCGGCCCGGGCGATGAACACACCGTCAGCCTGTCCGGTGGCGACGGCGTGCTCGGCCTGGCCGGGCGAGGTCAGCAGGCCCACGGTGCCGGTGGGTACCCGGGTTTCCCGTCGGATCCGTGCGGAGAAGCCGGTCTGGTATCCGGGACCTGGCTGGATCTGCTGGTGGGCCACCGCTCCCCCGCTGGAGACGTCGATGAGGTCAACACCGTGTTCATGGGCCTGCGCAGCCAGGCGGACGGAGGCCTCTATGTCGATGCCGCCCTCCGCCCAGTCAGTAGCGGAGATTCTCAGCAGCAGTGGCATGGACTCCGGCATGACTTTCCGGACGGCGTCGATCACGGCGAGCACGAGGCGGTTCCGCCCAGCTTCATCCCCGCCCCAGGAGTCGGTCCGCGTGTTCGTCAGCGGGCTCTGGAACTGGTGCAGGAGGTAGCCATGTGCCCCGTGCAGTTCCAGGGTGTCAAAACCGGCATCGACGGCCCGGATGGCGGCGGCAGTGAAGTCGCTGATCACCCCCTGGATCTGTTCCTCGGTCATCTCGGCGGGTTCGGCATAGCCGTCAAAGGCCGACGGCGACGGGCCTACTGTGGCCCAGCCGCCGTCGGACTCCGGCACGCTGCCGCGCTGGCCCGAAAACGGCCAGTACGTGGATGCCTTCCGCCCGGCGTGGGCCAACTGGGCGCCAATCTTCGGCTCCGCGGCGCCGTGGCGGTGCACAAAGTCCGTGATCCGTTGCCAGGCCTCGGCCTGTTCGTCGTTGTACAGTCCGGCATCCCGCGGGCTGATGCGCCCCTCGGCATTGACGGCCGCCGCCTCCGTGAGGATGAGGGCAGCGCCGCCGGCGGCGAAGGACCCCAAATGCATCAGATGCCAGTCGTTGGGGACTCCGGGGGCGCCGTCGGGTTCGCAGCTGTACTGGCACATGGGTGACACCCAGCCGCGGTGCGTCAGCTCCAGGGAGCGCAGCCTCAGCGGCCGGAACAGCGCCGACACTAAAACAGCACCCGGGCCAGGTTCTGCCTCGCCTTCGCCACGCGTTCGTCGGTGGTGCCCACAACGTCGAAAAGTTCCAGGAGGCGGACACGGGCCGTTTCCCGTTCGGGGCCGAAGTTCCTCCCGATGAAGCTGACCACGCGGTTGAGGCCGTCTTCGACGTGGCCGCCGGCAACGTCCAGGTCCGCAACGGCGAGCTGGGCGTCAAGGTTATCGGGCTCCTCGGCTGCCTGGGTCCGCAGCGCCTCGGTGTCCTGGGCGGACAGCGGCTGCAGCCTGGCCATCATTTCCACCTGAGCCAGGCCGGCCTTGGCCTCTGCGTCTGCTGGCATTTCCAGCAGCGCCTGGCGGTAGGCGGCGGCCGCTGCCTGGTAATCGCCCTCCTCGATGGCGTCGTAGGCGGCCTGGTGCAACGGGGGAAGCGGCGCGGGTTCGGCGTCCGCGGGTGCTCCATTGCCCAGGCTGCCGGTGACGCCATTGGCGGCCGCGACTTTCAGCAGTTCATCGAGCAGCGCCCTGACCTGTGCCTCGTCCGCGCCGCCCTGGAACAGCGGGACCGGCTGGCCTTTGAGCACGGCAACGGCGGTAGGAACTGCCTGCACCTGGAAGGCCTGCGCGAGCTGCGGAAAAGCATCGATGTCGGCTGTGCCCAGAACCAGGCGGCCGCCATAGCTGTTGACGACTCGTTCGAGCGTGTCCAGCATTCCGGCAGATTCCGGTGAGTAGGCGGCCCAGAGGGCGAAGACCACCGGCACCCTGGTGGAGAGCTCCACCAGGTCTTGGAAGTTTCCTTCTGTGACATTGACCCGCAGCGGTGCCGGGCCGGCCTCGGAGGTTCCGGCGGCGTCCCCGGAAAGGGGCGGATTACCCGGCGCATTGCCGGGCACGTTTCCGGGCGCATTTCCGGGACCGGGAGCCGGCGCCTGGCGTTGTTTCAGTGCGGAAAGGTCGACGGCGCCTCGCAGGTTAAGCAGGCTGGCAGCGGCTGGAGGGACTGGGCGGGAAGCTGGCGAACTCATGCTTTCCACTCTAGCCACTCCGGCCGCTGCCGGGGGTAATGCACAGCGGGCTTGTGCCCTGCTGCCTGCCTACTTGAAACTTGCTCCGACCAGTCCGCGGGTGGCGGCAACGAGCTTGATGGGGTCCGTTGAGCCGGTCGGCGGGACATAGACGGCCATGGACTCGGCAAAGTTCAGCACCATGCCGGTGGTGGTTTCCTTGCCTCCGGCGAGCGCCGCTGCGTCGTCACCGATGGTGAGCTTGTCGCCGGAAGCCTTGGGAGTGCCGTCGAACGCGAAGTTCAACCGACCCAGAACCAGGGCACCGCCGTCGGCCGTTCGGAACACCACTGTGCTTTCCGGCACGACTTTGTGGGTGAAGGAGAAGTTGCCGTTCTCACCGGACTTGACCACTTCAGCCTGGTAGGAGAGTGTGTCGGCGATGTACGGCGAGGACTCACCTTCCACCAGCTTGTCCTTGAAGCTCGAGTCAGGGGAGCTGAGGCGGTCTGCCAGGCCCGCGAGGGCCTCCTCCCCGCTGTACAGCAGGCCGGTCTTGTCGTTCGGAGCCAGGGTCTCCGTGCCACTCCTGCCGATGGACGGGAACGTGGTCCCCGGCTGCAGCGGGGTGGTTTCCACGAGCTTGTAGTTCTCCCGCGGGGACGGCTGTACCAGGGTCAGCAGCTGGGGCACCACGTTGCCGTCGCCCTGGGTCACGGCCAGGACCTGGCGCGGCCAGTCACGCTTGCTAGTGACAACGGTGGTGAGCAGCTTCGTGGAGCGAACGGGCATCCGTGCCTCGTAGGCACCCACCTGGGAGCGGATCTTGTAGTTCTGGGTCCGTACTTCCAGCTCGGTTCCCGCGACGCGATCGGCCAGCTTGCCGGCGTCCTTGGCGGCGTCGCCTGCGTCAGTGGCACTGGAGACCTGCTCCAGGATGCGGCGGAACTGCGCGTCCAGGAGGACAGGCGAGGATGGAGCGGCCCCTTCGGAGGCGGAAGCCGTGGGCTCCGATGAAGGCGCAGGAGTTGTGGTTGCGTTGGCGGCGGCGCCCGTTCCGGCTACGACGGCTGCCGTGACGGCTGCTGTGACCATGCCTGCACTCACCATGCCCAGGCGGGCCGTGGAGCGTGTCTCGGCCTTGGCGCGGGCCCGCTGGGCGAACAGGCTTCCCTGGCCGGTGCCGTCGCCGTTCCGGGTTCGTGCAGAAAGGATAGCCAACGCAATGCCGGCGAGGATCAGCAGGCCGCCGATGACCATCAGCGGAATGGCCCACGGCGTGGAGATGTCGTTCGGGAATGTCATCGACACTGTGCCCGGGGCAGCCTTTGTGCCGTCAGAGGCCAGCAGCAGCGACCATTCACCATCCGCGGGAGGGGTCCACGAGTAGTTCAGTTCGCCACTGGCGTTTTCGCTGGACACCCACAGGTCTGATCCTGCGGGGTTCGGGGCTGTGGCTTCGCCGTCGGCGTGCTCCACCTTCAGGGACTTGTTGTCTTCGGAGACCCCCGTGACGGTGTTGTGGGCGGCCTGGCCCACCCATGCGTCAACGTCGTCCGGACGGCCGGCAGCGAGGATGAAGTTGCCATCACCCTTGATGTTGATCTTTACCGTGCCGCCGTGAAGCGTGCGGAGGTTCTGGTCAATGACGGTCAACGGCGCCTCGGCGGCATCTGTGGGTACCGAGGCCGTGAAGGTCTCGGATGGAGCCCAGATGGTCTTCTGGCCGATACCGGCCAGAAGTGTCAGGAGGCCGAGCAGCACGAGTGCGACTGCAGTCTTGAAACGCAAAGGAAACACCTATCATCAGCGGGGGTTTGCTTTCAATAGTAACCGTTTTGTTACCAATAGCTCAGTCGGGGGCCTGCCGCGCGCGTCCCGGCCGCTCCTGGACAGGCGATCCTCCCGGCTGTTGACAAGGCTGCTGATAGTGTTTGCGATGATCATCACACCGGCCCGCAGCCGCGGCGCCACGCACGGAACAGGCCCCAAAAAGCAGTGACTGACAAGACGGAAGAATCCCCCGCGGGACAGGAAAATCCACCCGCTGTTCCCGCGCAGCGTACGGGGCCGGAGCGGCCTGTCCTGGTCCGGCGATCAGGCGCCGCGGCTGCCTTGGGATCCGTATTACGAAGGCTCCGCCAGCCGCTGCCCGGTGCGCAGCCCCGGCTCCGCTTTGAGATGCCTCCCGAGTATTCACAGCAGGAAGAGTCTGCCGACTCCGATTCGGTGCAGTCACCTCCGCAGTTTGGCCAGCCAGGTCCACGAATCTCGCCGCAACACCCGCTCTACCTCGGGTTCATGGGCACAGTGGGCGTGGGGCTGGCGCTCCTGGTCTACTGGATCGGCTCCAACACCACCCAACTACTCCTCTGGATAGTCGCAGCCCTCTTCATTGCCCTGGGCCTGGATCCGGTGGTCGGCTGGCTTGAAAGCAGGAAAATTCCGCGCCCTGCCGGCATCCTCGTCTCGGTGTCAGTGCTGGTCACCGCGGTGGTGGGATTCTTTGCCACCCTGATCCCCACCATCGTGGAGCAGGTCACGGAAATCGTCCAACAGGCACCGGTCTGGGTGCGCGATTTTATAGATTCGGACTTCTTCCGAAGCGTGGATGACCAGTTCGGCGTCCGGGACCGCATCGAGGACGAACTGGATAAGTTCGTCAATAACCCCGAGGCCATGGGCGGCATCTTCGGTGGGGTGGTGGGATTCGGCTCAACGGTGGCCAACGGGCTGTTCGGCACCCTGATCGTCCTGGTGCTGAGCCTCTACTTCCTCGCGGCGCTCCCGGCCATGAAGAAGTGGGGCTACCGCCTGGCACCCCGGTCGCGCAGGCCGCGCGTGCAGGCGCTCTCCGAAGAAATCACGCGCTCGGTGGGCAACTACGTCATCGGACAGGCGTGCGTCGCGTTGCTCAATGCCACCTTCGCGTTTGTGGTGATGTCCATCCTGGGCATCCCGTTTGCCGTCCTGCTCGCCTTCGTGGTGGCTCTGCTGGCATTCATCCCGCTGGTGGGCGGACTGATTGCGGCGGTGGTGGTGCTCCTGGTGTCGCTGACGGAGGGTTGGCAGACGGCCGCGATTTACGCGATCTGCTACTTCGCCTACCTGCAGTTTGAGGCGTACTTCATCTCGCCCCGCATCATGCAGAAGGCCGTGGCAGTGCCGGGAGCCGTAGCCGTTATTTCCGTGATCGCCGGCGGCAGCGTGCTGGGCATCCTGGGCGCCCTGATAGCAATCCCCACCGCAGCCGCCATCCTCCTGCTGGTCAAGGAGATCTATATCGTCCGCCAGGACAAGCACTAGGCCGCAGCAGTGGCTGCCGGGCCGTTCCATTCCTGAGGCAGGCCTTCCGGGCCGGATCCAGCCTCCGTAACCTCATCCACGATTTCGTTAAGTACCCGCGCGGCGTACTTTTCGCCCACCCAAAGGTGCTTGGCGCCGTCGACCCCCACAACGCGGGCCTGCGGCACCAGCCGGAAGCGGTCCGCCGCGGCCTCGGGCCGCAGATAATCATCGTGTTCGGGCACCAGCACGGTCAGGGGTTTGCCGCTCGCCGCCCAGGCACCCAGGTGGGCATCCGTTGCCCGGTGCAGCGGCGGGGACAGCAGCACTGCCCCTTCGACCTGGGAGGCCACCGGTTCTACTGCGCCGTACATCAGTGCGAGTTCGGTGCCGAAGGACCAGCCCACCAGCCAGCGGTTCGGGAGCTGGCGTTCGACGGCGAAGCGGACGGCCGCCTCGACGTCGAACCTCTCGCCGATCCCCTCCTCGAAGGCTCCCTCGCTGGTGCCGCGGGGAGAAGAGGTTCCGCGCGTATTGAACCGCAGCACCGCTACGCCCGCCAGTGCCGGAAGCCTGTACGACGCTTTCCGGTACACGTGGGAGTCCATGAACCCCCCGTGCGTGGGCAGTGGGTGAAGCGTGATCAACGTCGCGGTAATCTCTCCGGACTCGGGCAGCGCCAGTTCCCCCACCAGGGTGTGGCCGTCTTCGGTGCGCAGCTCAACGTTTTCGCGCCTCGCGGGGAGAACGGTGGAGGCACGAATGGGTGCAGGGCCAACAGGAACGGTGAACTCGTACGACGCCGGATCAAAAGTCATGCCTGCCAGCTTAGCGACTTTGCGCTGCCGGGATTGTCCCTTGGCGGCCACCGGTTTACCGGTCTGCTCAGCGGTACCGGTAGCTGCGTGACATCCAGCAGTTCGTGTGCCAGTGGCGGCGCTCGGCCAGGCCGGCGGCCGCGCCGAAAAGGTGGTCATCCTTCCACACCACCAGGTGCGCAATCCCGGGCAGTACGGCCGTGGAGCAGCCAGGGCAGACGTACGTCTTTTCCGCGTTCCGGGCCGTCATGGTCCGGACCATCCAGTCGCCGTCGGGGGCGCTTTCGCGGCGGGCAATGCCCGCCCGGGCCCGCTCCAGGTCAAGTTCCGGGACCTCGCCGTTTCCCTTCTTGCCTGCAGCTGCGCCCGGTTTTCCGGAGGCAGGGCGGCGGGGGCGGTTCGAACGCGGCATGCCTCCATTCTGCCCCAGCCCCGGTAGTGTGTACGGCGTGCGACTTGTCATAGCCCGATGCTCCGTTGATTATGTTGGCCGGCTCAAAGCCCATCTCCCCCTTGCCGCCAGGCTCCTGCTGGTCAAGGCTGACGGGTCGGTGCTGGTCCATTCCGACGGCGGCTCCTACAAACCGCTGAACTGGATGAGCCCGCCGGCAACTTTGCGTGTGTCTTCCCCGGAGGACGTTGATCTCGAACTGGGAGTCACGGAGCAGTGGACCGTCCAGTCCGCCAAGACCGATGACCGGCTCATCATCAACATCCATGAGCACCTTCACGAGTCCTCCCATGATCTTGGTGTTGACCCGGGCCTGATCAAGGACGGCGTTGAGGCGGATCTCCAGCGCCTGCTCGCGGACCAGATAGAAACCCTCGGTTCCGGCTTTTCACTGATCCGCCGGGAGTATTTCACCGCCATCGGCCCGGTGGACATCCTGGCACGCGACGCCAGCGGGGCCACCGTGGCCATCGAACTGAAGCGCCGCGGCGACATCGACGGCGTTGAACAGCTCACCCGCTACCTTGAACTCCTGAACCGTGACCCGCTGCTGGCACCGGTCCGCGGCATCTTCGCCGCCCAGCAGATCAAGCCCCAGGCCAAGGTCCTGGCCAATGACCGCGGCATCGACTGCGTCACCTTGGACTATGACGCCATGCGCGGTGTGGACGACAGCGAATCCCGGCTTTTCTAGGCACTTCAGTACGGCGAATCCGGAGATGCGGCCGTTACAAGGCCCTGACGAGGGGTTTAACGCTTGTTTTACGCAAAATTTACCGGATTGGCTGTCTGGACCGTTGACCTGAGGGTAGTGACATGAAATTCTTATCTGAGTCTTTGTGTAGGTGTTTTTCATGCTCGCAAGACATGTTGCGAGCGCGAAGCTCCTGCAGGGCCAGTTCCTAGGAACGGCAATCCAGGATTCTTCTCGCGGAGTGACCAAGGCCAGCACGAGGTGTGCTGGACTTAAAAGTTCCATTATGAGGAGAAATAAATGGCACAGGGAACCGTCAAGTGGTTCAACGCTGAAAAGGGCTTCGGCTTCATCACCCCGGATGACTCCGATGGCGATGTCTTCGTTCACTACTCCGAGATTCAGACCGGTGGCTTCAAGACCCTCGACGAGAACCAGCGTGTTCAGTTCGAAATCGGTCAGGGCGCCAAGGGTCCCCAGGCTACCGGCGTGACGCTGGTCTAGTCCCTCGCCTGTCGGCCGCACGTGTGCGGCCCCCGCGAATTAATGATCCCCGGCATAAATGCCGGGGATCATTTTTGTTATTTACCAAAAGCCAAATGTGGCGGGCCTTCCGTTATGGCATTCCCCGAAGACTTCCCCAGTCATAAATGTTTTGTCCCACCATGGGGCCGCTTGTCAGTTCACCAGTTCGCGGAGGAGCCTGGCGCCCTGCCGCAGGGACAGCCCCGGCAGGTACGCCCTGGTGAGCGCCCTGCCAATGGCCGGAAGGTGCAGCGGGTCCTGGTAGTAGAGGTACAGAGTGCGGTACTCCGGCTTGAAGCGTGACTTGAAGGCAGCCAGCGAACGGAAACCATAAACCGGCTCGAGCGCATGTCCGACCACATCCAGGATGCGGACCAGATTCTCCGCATGCACCGGGCCGGCCCGGCCGCTCCCCTGTCCGTCCGCCTCCCCGCTCGCCTGCCCATCCTCCGGGCGCCGCGCCAGCGGAGATCCGGACAGCGAAATGACCTCCACCGACTTTCGTAGCTCCAGCACTGCCGAGGCAATCAGGAACTCCATGACTCCCGGGAACCCGCCGGCTCCGCGGCGCATGACGTCCAGCGTGCGGCTGACCAGCTTGCCGCCGTCGTACACGGGAAGCCAGCTAGTCACCCCATGTACGTTGCCGTCCCTGTCAACGGCAAGGCAGCACAGCACGTCGTCGTCCATCAGCTCATCCAGCCCGCCGAGGGTAAAGCCCATTTCGGGGACGGACTTTTCGGCCGCCCATTCCTCCGATACTTCGCTGAGCTGGCCGCGCAGGGCCTGTGGCAAACCGTGATAGCTCCCCCAAACAGCGGTGACGCCCATTTTCGCTGCACGGTTCAGTGCGGTCCGCACGTTCTGCCATTCCTTCCCACGGAATTCCAGTTCGCGTACCGCAAGCCTGGTCTCTTGGGCAACCGCCACCCGGTGGAAGCCCCGGTCCTGCAACGGTGGCCAGAGGCTGGAGTCGCAGGAATAGAACGCGGGAATGAGCGCATGCCGGCTGCAGTGTGCAAGGAAGCCTTCAGCAACACCGGAACGCGAGGCCCGCGCGCCAAAGGGTCCGGCAAGGGTAAGCGCGACGCTACCGTGCTGCTGGTACGCGACGGCACCCCTATGATCCGGGCTGAACCAGTACACGTTGGGTTCCCACAAAGCCATCCAGGACAATGAATCGCCGCCCTCCTGCAATAGCCCTCGCACCCTCGCCCTGTCGGACGCGCCGGCATCGCTGCCATGGTGCCGCCCCAGCAGTACGAACCAGACGCCGGCCAGGGCAATCACCCAAAAAACGGGACCGGAGAAGGCGAAGATGAAGGACTCTGCGCCGTCGCGGTCTGCGAACACCCTGCGATAAAGGTTGGGGATGGGAACGGGCAGGTATTGCCGCGACAGTTCAGCAAGCAGTCCCAAGGGGCCGCCGTCGCGGGTCATTCCGCCCGCGCTGAGCCACGCCGCACTGTAGCCTCCGGCCAGCAACAGCAGGGCCCCGCCCAGCACAGCCATGAGCGTTCGACGGGCTTCAGGGACGGTCTCAACCCTGAACTGCCTGCGGTTGGCCCACAGCACGGCGGCCAGCAGCAGGGGCACCGTCACGAGTGGCAGGATGTGCGCGAACCCTGACCCCATCGCCGCCGTATGCGGCCGCGACGGATAGTGCGGGATCAGCGCAAAAAGCGCCAGGTAGACGGCCGCCAGCGCTGTGACGGCCAACTGGATCACCAGCGTGATGCGCAGGGCAAGCCGCCGCCCGCGGCGCATTCCGTCCGCGCAGATCAGCAGCAGGATGACGGGAACGATCGCCAGGGCCAGCCCCACCGGTCCTGCGAAACCCTGCCGGCCCGCCTCCAGGCAGGATGCCTCAACCGTGGAACCGCAATAGGATTCCAACTGGCTCAGCGTAGGCAGCGGATTCAGGACTACGTCGCGCAGCAGGGCAAGGGGACCGGTGGGGGTCCTCGCCACGGCCGTAAGGATGGGTCCAACGGCAAAAACGGCCACTGTCAGGGCGAGCAGGTTGCGCGTTTCGCGGCCTGTGGAACGGTGCCGGTGCAGGTGGCCGTGCTCGCCCTGGATCCACCAGCCGGCGACGAGGCCAAGGAGTGCCCCCAAGAAACCAATCACTGTTTCCGGGTGGCCAACATAGAGCACAAGGAGAAGCGATACCGACACCAGCCCCGTCCGCAGGCGCCTCTGCCAGAGGACTGCGAGCCGGCCGCTCGCGGCGAGGCCAACAGCGAGAACGGCGGCGTAAGGGCCGATGAGGTGGCTGTCCGCCATCAGGCCCAACCAGCCATCGCCTGCGTATCTGGCCACCTGGGTGATCAGGAGGAAGAGAGTTACAGAGCCGAACTGGCCGGCGGCAAAGAACACAGCAGCCTGCAGTGTCCCAAGTTTTCGCTCGGCGAGTCCCAGCAGCAGGAGGATCATCAGTGATGCCGTCAAATAGGCCAACGGGTTGGTGGCGAAAAACATCGACGTAAACAGCGACCACCACAGGCCCGACTTCAGTCCCGGCCCGCTGACGCTGGCGAGGTCCAGCATGGTTTCCGGCGGACCGGCAAGATAGCTTCCGGTCAGGGCTCCGGTCAGAATGAAGGCCCCCAGGACGCCCAGGGTGAAGGGAATCGAGCTGAGGCGCGCCTTGGAGCGCTGCCACGCCGGCCGGCCCACAGTGGCCCAGGCGAGTGAGGCCGTCCGGACATCGGTTCCGGCACTCATGACTTGATACCCCAGCGGGCGGCCAGGAACGCAAGCCCGTCCGCCATCCCGCGGGACGGCGTGTCCCAGGAGTGGCCGGCATGCTGGACTTGCGTGGCTTCGACAGTGAAGCCGGCCTTCCTGGCAGCCTCGGCAAGGGTGTCCATGTATTCCACAAATTCGGGGTCCCGCTCCCCCGCTGCGAAGTACACTGCTTTGGCGTCAAACCGCTGCTGGTTCATCCTGGTCAGCGGGGTCTCGCGCTCAAAGGCAGCGGTGTCTCCGGCATACGCCGCGTCGATGGTTTTCTGCCGTTCCTTGGCAAGGGCCGGTTCGAGTTCGCTGGAGAACGCCAGCACAGAGCTGTAAAGATCCGGGTGGCGGGTGCCCATCTGCAGGGCGCAGGTTGCACCGAAAGAAAATCCGCCCGCAGCCCATTGCCTGTGGTCAGGGTCCACATCCAGGGTTGTGTTGATCCATGCCGGAAGGTCCACGGACAGGTAGGTGTCCGCCCGGGCTATCCGGCTGTCCAGGCACAGCGTATTAGCCGACTGTGTACCGTTGGGGTCCGCCACCACGACAACCGGCGCAATACCGCCGTGGCCGGAGGCAAACGTGTCCAGGTGTGTCCTCAGTGCGCCGCCGGTGAGCCAGTCGGCTGGACCGCCGGGCTGTCCGGAGAACAGCACGAGGACCGGAAGCGCGGGCCTGTTGGTGGCGAAATAGGCCGGCGGCAAGTAGATGTAGGCTTCCCGCGTCTCCAGCCCCGAGGCCGTTCCGGGGATGGTTGCCTTTCGGAGGGCGCCCTCGTCAGGCACCTCCCCCTGCGGGGCCCAGCCTGCCAACGGCACGGGAGAGGGGCCGCCAGGCTGGCGAGTCAGGGCAGGCTCCAGAGCCGGGATCCGGGCCAGCGCGGTGCCCATGAGGTCGCTGACTGTCCGGTTGAGGCCAAAGTACGCGTTGATCTGGACTCCGGACAACAGGAGCACCAGCAAGAAAGCAACAATACCGGCGCCCCGCGCCCGCTGGGTGGACCGCGGCAGGCGGATCAGCGCCAGGATCAGGGCGGCTACAGCTGGAACCGCCCAGAGCAGGACGTCATCCGGAAGGTCCTCCGGGAAAGTCGAAAAAACGTCGATCAGCGCCCAGTGCACCAGGCCCACTACGGCGAAGCCGCCGGCAACGGAGACTAGGACTGAGAGCCACCATGGACGCGGTCCCTCAGCTGCGGGGCGCCACAGCAGGTATACGGCTGCAGCCGCCCCCAGTGCCGAGGCGGTCCAAAATACCGGTCCGTCAGTCAGCCGGACATCAGCAATGAAGTCCACGCCGGCTAGCGCCAGGTTCCGACACCGATGACCGGCCCGGCTTCCAGCCAGGATGAGAGCCCGGTGTAGGCATCGAACTTCATGGCCAGCCGCAGGTCCTGGCCCTCATAACGCAGTTCCACAATTACGACGTCGGGCTGGACTTTCACAGCCTCTGCTTCGGTCGGCTTGCGGCGGCCAAGCAGCTCCAGGGAACTTCGCTTGAACTTATGCTTGGGCCGGACACTGAGGGAGAGCAGCCGGAACCACTCAAGGTCGTTGTCCTGATAACGACAAACCCCCATCTGCCAGCTGTTTCCAGCTACGCAAATGGAGGCGTCCACCGTGCCCAGGGCACGCCGCAAATTGAAGCGGCGCACCCCGGAAAGGCACAGTGCAAATATCAGCAATCCAAAGGCGATTGCCATGGCGATGAACGGAAGACTCGGTGCGTCCATCAAGGTCGTGCTAGCGGATCCCAGCAGTAGCCGCGTCACCCAGCTGGGCGTTGTCAGCAACAATAACCACGCGGTTGTTGTCGACGGAGAAGAATCCGCCGTCAACAACTACGGCAATACGGTCACCGGAAACCGGCTGGATGGCCAGTTCACCTTCGGCCAGGATCGCCAGCAGGGGCGAGTGGCCGGGCAGGATTCCGATCTCACCATCGCTGGTGCGGGCCTTGACCATCGTGGCCGCTCCGGACCAGATAAAGCGGTCCGCTGCGACAATCTCAACCTCAAGCTCAGCCATATTACTTGGTCTGTTCCTGGATCTTGGCCCACTGGCGCTCAACATCATCCAGGCCGCCGACGTTGAAGAACGCCTGCTCTGCGATGTGGTCAAGGTCGCCGTCGCAGATCGCCGTGAAGCCTTCGACGGTGTCCTTGATGGAAACCGTGGAGCCTTCGACGCCGGTGAACTGCTTGGCGGTGTAGGTGTTCTGGGACAGGAACTGCTGGATGCGGCGTGCACGCGACACGACGATCTTGTCCTCTTCCGAGAGTTCGTCAACGCCGAGGATGGCGATGATGTCCTGGAGTTCCTTGTTCTTCTGCAGGATCTGCTTCACGCGGACAGCCGTGTTGTAGTGGTCCTTGCCGATGTACTGGGGATCCAGGATTCGGGAAGTCGACGTCAGCGGGTCAACGGCCGGGTACAGACCACGGGAGGCGATTTCACGGGAAAGTTCCGTGGTCGCGTCGAGGTGTGCGAAGGTCGTGGCCGGGGCCGGGTCGGTGTAGTCATCTGCGGGAACGTAGATAGCCTGCATCGAGGTGATGGAGTGGCCCTTGGTGGACGTAATGCGCTCCTGGAGGAGGCCCATTTCGTCCGCAAGGTTGGGCTGGTAGCCCACAGCCGAAGGCATGCGGCCGAGGAGGGTGGAAACCTCGGAGCCTGCCTGCGTGAAACGGAAGATGTTATCGATGAAGAGCAGCACGTCCTGGTTCTGGACATCGCGGAAGTACTCCGCCATGGTCAGGGCCGACAATGCCACGCGCAGGCGCGTTCCCGGCGGCTCATCCATCTGGCCGAATACAAGGGCGGTGTCCTTGAGGACTCCAGCCTCTTCCATTTCAACCCAGAGGTCGTTGCCCTCGCGGGTACGCTCGCCCACACCGGCGAATACGGAGGTACCACCGAAGTTGCGGGCAACACGGGTGATCATTTCCTGGATCAAAACGGTCTTGCCCACGCCGGCACCGCCGAAGAGGCCGATCTTTCCACCCTTGATGTACGGGGTGAGAAGGTCGATCACCTTGATGCCGGTTTCCAGCATCTCGGTGGAGCCTTCAAGCGAAGCGAAGGCAGGAGCCTTGCGGTGGATGGGCCAGCGTTCGCTGATCTCCAGTTCCGACTCGGCAACGTCGAGGGGCTGGCCCAGGACGTTGAAGATGTGGCCCTTGACGCCGTCGCCAACAGGCACGGAGATCGGGGCGCCGCTGTCCACCACGGACGTGCCGCGGACGAGTCCGTCGGTAGCCTGCAGGGAGATGGCGCGGACGAGGTTGTCACCCAGGTGCTGGGAGGTCTCGAACGTGATGGTCTTGGTGACACCGTTGAGGGTGATCTCCGTGGACAGGGCATTGTAAATCGACGGGATTGCGTCAGCCGGGAATTCGACGTCGACAACCGGGCCAATAACACGTGCAATACGGCCGGTGGCACCGGACGTTGCGGCTACGTGTTCGGTAGCAGTGGCAGTCATCTCTCTCACTTCACTCAGTAGATGGCGTGGGGTTAAGTTTATCTGTTGTGGTGCAGGTCCCGCGGGAACCGAAAATGCCGAAGGCTAGGACGCGAGGGCGTCGGCGCCGGCAACGATTTCGGAAAGCTCCTGCGTGATTTCAGCCTGGCGGGCCGTGTTGCGCAGACGCGTGTACTTCTTGATCAGGTCCGTCGCGTTGTCGCCGGCGGACTTCATCGCCCGCTGGCGCGCAGCAAGCTCGGAAGCTGCTGCCTGCAACATGGCTGCGAAGATACGGGATTCGATGTAGCGCGGCAGCAGGGCATCAAGAACCTGCTCCGATTCCGGTTCGAATTCGTACAGCGGCAAGAGCTCCGATTCCGAAGCGGCCTGCTCTTCAACGACCTCGAGCGGGAGCAGGCGGATAACCGTCGGCTCCTGGGTCACCATGGACTTGAAGCGGGTGTACACAACGTGGATTTCATCCACGCCGCCCTCTTCGTAGGCCGTTGCGAAATCCGTCAGCAGCGCTTCCCCGACTTCGCGCGCAGTGGCGAATTCAGGGGCGTCAGTGCCACCGGTCCAGACCCGCGCATACTCGCGGTTCCGGAACTCGTAGTACGCCTGTCCCTTGCGGCCGACGAGGTAGGTCTTGACTTCCTTGCCTTCAGCATGGAGCAGCTCGTTGAGACCTTCCGCCTGCTTGAGCACACTTGCCGAGTAGGATCCTGCCAGGCCACGGTCCGAGGTAATTACCAGGACTGCGGCACGGCGGATCTGCTCCGGCTCAGTGGTCAGCGGGTGGTCGATTTCGCTTTGGCTGGCGACAGCAGAAACGGCGCGCGTGATGGCGTTCGCGTAAGGCAGTGAAGCTGCTACGCGCGCACGGGCCTTGCCGATGCGCGAGGTAGCGATCAGTTCCATCGCCTTGAAGATCTTGCGCATCGACGTGGTCGAGCTGATCTTCTGGCGGTAGACCCGAATCTGGGCTCCCATACTTATCCTTTCCTAAGATTCCGTAGACCGGGTGCGCCGGACCCGTGGGTCCGGCGCACCCCGTTCAACGGAACTAGCGCTTCTGCTTGACGATTTTTTCCTGGTCGACTTCGCCCTCGGAGATAGCATCATGCTCCTCGTGGCCAGCCCCTACCAGGCGGTTGTCACCCTCGCCGAAGAAACCCTTTTTGAAGTCCACGATGGCGGTCTTCAGTGCTTCTGCGGTGTCGTCGCCCAAAACGTTGGTCTGTGCCAGCGTGGTGAGGATCGAGGACTTGTGCTTGAGGTGCTCCAGGAACTCGGACTCGAAGCGGCTGATGTCTTCCACCGGCACGTCGTCGAGGTATCCGTTAGTGCCTGCCCAGATGGACACAACCTGGTCTTCGACCGGGAACGGCGAGTACTGGCCCTGCTTCAGCAGTTCCATCAGGCGGGCGCCACGGGTGAGCTGCTGGCGCGAAGCTGCATCCAGGTCCGAGGCGAACATGGCGAAAGCCTGCATGTCGCGGTACTGGGCCAGGTCCAGCTTCAAGGTACCGGAGACCTTCTTCATGGACTTGACCTGGGCAGCGCCACCAACGCGGGACACCGAGACACCAACGTCAACAGCGGGACGCTGGTTGGCGTTGAAGAGGTCCGACTGGAGGAAGATCTGGCCGTCGGTGATCGAGATCACGTTGGTCGGAATGTAGGCGGAAACGTCGTTTGCCTTGGTCTCGACGATCGGCAGGCCGGTCATCGAACCCGCACCGAGCTCGTCGGAGAGCTTGGCACAACGCTCCAGCAGGCGGGAGTGCAGGTAGAAGACGTCACCCGGGTAGGCTTCGCGTCCCGGCGGGCGGCGCAGCAGCAGTGACACTGCGCGGTAGGCTTCGGCCTGCTTGGACAGGTCATCGAAGATCACCAGGACGTGCTTGCCGCCGTACATCCAGTGCTGGCCAATGGCCGAACCGGCGTAAGGGGCCAAGTACTTGAAGCCTGCGGGGTCGGAAGCGGGAGACGCCACGATGGTGGTGTACTCGAGTGCTCCGTGGTCCTCAAGGGTCTGGCGGACCGCTGCGATGGTGGAAGCCTTCTGGCCAACACCGACGTAGACGCAGCGAACCTGCTTGGAGACATCTCCGGAAGCCCAGTTGGCCTTCTGGTTGATGATGGTGTCCACGGCGATGGCCGTCTTACCGGTCTGGCGGTCACCAATGATCAGCTGGCGCTGGCCACGGCCGATCGGGATCATGGCGTCGATGGCCTTGAGTCCGGTCTGCATCGGTTCGTGGACCGACTTGCGCTGGGTGACGCCGGGAGCCTGGAGTTCAAGCGCACGGGTGGTCTCAGCCTTGATCTCACCGAGGTCATCGATCGGCTGGCCCAGCGGGTCAACAACGCGTCCAAGGAACGCGTCGCCTACCGGCACGGAAAGGATCTCACCGGTGCGGTGGACTTCCTGGCCTTCTTCGATGCCCGTGAAGTCACCGAGGATGATGACACCGATTTCGCGGACGTCAAGGTTCTGGGCGAGGCCCAGCGTGCCGTCCTCGAAGCGAAGCAGCTCGTTCGCCATGACCGAGGGAAGGCCCTCAACACGGGCGATGCCGTCACTTGCGGTGGTTACGCGGCCAACCTCTACGCGCTCTGCGTTTCCGGGTTCGTAGGACGCCGCGAACTCGTTCAACGCATTACGGACGTCGTCGGCGTTGATGGTCAATTCGGCCATCTGCAGTCCCTGCTCTCCTGTTTTCGTGATCATCGTTGCTCACGATGACCGGGGTTTCTATCAGTTAAGTTGTGCTTGTCCGGCTAGCCGGCCAGTTGGCGGTGAAGCTGGCCCAGACGGGAAACAACGGAAGCGTCAAGCACTTCGTCGCCTACCTGGACACGGATTCCGCCGATCAGTGCAGGATCAACGTTGATGTTGACCTTGAGCTCGCGACCATACAGGGAGTTGAGCCCTGCCTGGAGGCGGCTGAACTGCGTCTCCGTCAAAGGACGGGTGACGCTGACCGTTGCAATCCAGCGCTGCTGCCGCTTGGCCGCCAGCTCGGCGAACCGCGCCACCAGCCTGGTCGGCTTCAGGCCTCGGGGCTGCGAGACCGCCTGGCCGATGAGGACTTTGGCTTCCTCGCTTGCGCCAGGAACCAGCCTTTCGGTGAGGGTGGTCTTTGCAGCACCGCTTGCCTGTGGTTCGGACAGGGCACGTTGTACCTCGTGGCTGGAGGCAACGGCCTGGTTGAAGGAGAACAGATCGTTCTCCAGCTCTTCCAGCCCAGAGATTCCGGAGGCAGAAACGGCAGACTTGTTTTCAGCGACGGCGATGACCACCGTTGCGGCAAGAGTCTCGAGTGCATCGCCGATGTCTCGTGCCGATGCCCAGCGCAAACTGGCCAGTCCGCCCGCGATATCCGCAGCATCAGCGGAGACTTTCCCGCCAAACAGCTGCTTGACCAGCGCCGACTTTTCGTCACCGCTACGGGACGGGTCAGTCAGGGCGCGGCGCAAGCCAGCCGAGCTGTCCACCGTTCCCAGGATTCCGAAGAGTTCCTTAGCCAGCTGCAGTGAGGCGATGGGAAGCTTGGCTTCCAACGCGGTCAGTGCCGTGGCCAGCGATCCGCTCGATACACCTGCCATTACTGAGCTGCACCTGCGTTCTGGTTCTCCAGATCTGCCAGGAAGCGGTCAACGACGCGAGCCGAACGCTCGTCATCGGTGAGTGCTTCACCAACAATGCGTCCTGCCAGGGTGGTGGCGAGAGTGCCCACCTCGGAGCGCAGGGACACAACTGCGGCCTGGCGCTCCGATTCGATCTGCACGTGTGCCTGAGCGGTGATGCGGGCGGACTCTGCAGCCGCCTTTTCCTTCAGGTCAGCAAGGATCTGAGCGCCTTCTGCACGTGCTTCCTCGCGGATGCGGTTGGCTTCTGCGCGGGCGTCAGTCAGCTGCTGCTTGTATTCCTCGAGTGCAGCGGAGGCCTCAGCCTGGGCCTTTTCAGCCTTCGCGATGCCACCTTCGATGGCCTCGGCACGCTCTGCGAATGTCTTCTCGAACATCGGGACAATGAACTTGACCACGATGTACATGAGGACAGCAAAGCCGACGAGGACGACGCCCATTTCCCAGACATTGGGCATCAGGGGGCTGGTTTCACCCTCTGTGGCGGCTGAGATGATCAGCTGATTCATAATTCACCCGTCCTTATCTACTCGGTTCTGGATGTTCGCTTGTTCTGAAGTCAGACTAGAGAACGAAAGCGAAGACCAGGCCGAGGATGGCGAGGGCTTCAGTCAGCGCAAGGCCGAGGAATGCGATCGGCTGCAGGACGCGCTGTGCTTCCGGCTGACGTGCTACACCGTTGATGTAGGCAGCGAACACGAGACCCACACCGATACCACCGCCGATTGCGGACAGACCGTAACCTACGAGGTTGAGATTGCCTTCCATTTTATTCCTTTCAAGATGCCATCTGTGTGGCAGGTTGTTTGGTTTGCTTCATCCCCGCAAGGGGAAGATTTTGGGAGCCTAGTGGCTGTCCGCGTGCAGAGCGCCTTCGATGTAGATGGCGGTCAGCAGGGTAAAGACGTACGCCTGAAGCGCCATGATCAGGGCTTCGAGCATGTACATGGCGATGGCGCCGACCAGGACCAGGACCGAGGTGCCCTTCAACAGGAGGTTTTCCTGCATCACGAGGTACTCGATGCCGGAACCGGCAAGCATCACGATGAGGTGGCCGGCCAGCATGGTGGCAAACAGACGGAGGCTGTGCGTGACCGGACGAACCAGGAAGTTGGAGATGATCTCGATCGGAACCACGATGGGCAGGATGTAGAACGGGACTCCGGACGGCACGGTGGCCAGCTTGAAGTACTTGATGCCGTTCTTCTTGATGCCGATGGCAATCCAGGTGAAGTAGACGATGCCCGCAAGGACATACGCACCGCCGACGTGCGAGAAGCTCGGAAGCTGGATCACGGGGATGGCGCCGTAAATGTTGTTCACGAGAATAAAGAAGAAGAGGCTGAACAACAGCGGGACATACTTCATAAAGTCTTTGCCGCCGATAATGTCCTTGGCGATGCTGTTACGCACAAAGCCGTAGGCCATTTCACCAGCGAACTGGAGCTTGCCGGGGACAAGCTGCTGCTTCCGTGCAGCTAGCAGAAAGAATGTGGCGATAATGACGACCGACAGGATTACCAGCAGCATCTGCTTGGAGAATCCGTCTGCCGCCCCCCACGGCAGGATTGCCGGCAGGTGCATTTCTTCAATTCCAGGAGGAGTGAACTCTCCTGAATCTTGGGCCGGGAGCGCAAGCGCGATCAACGCGTTTCCTCTCTGCAGTGTCCATCATTGGGCGTTGGTCGGGGATCCGCGGATTTGCGCTCCGCTGTTCCCCGTGTGAAATTATTTGGCATTAGTGTTTCCGTCCGCGGACGGGCCGCTGTCTGCGCCGCTCTTACCGGCTGTGTTTCTGAGACTGGTAAGGCCATGCATGTGGGAAAGATAAAATCCTCCGACAGCTCCAAGCAGAGCGCCTGCGAGCACGATCCAGCGGGTTCCCCACAGATTATCCAGACCCCACCCTATCAAACTCCAGACGATGATTCCGCCAATTATGTAGCTGAAGACGGCCATCCCGGCGTTGTATCCGCCGTCGTTGTTTTCAGTGGATACACCGGGTGCGGAACCGGTTACGCGAGGCTTTGACGGGCCCCTGTTTCGCTTCCGGTCAGACATCGCGTGGTTCCTTGGTCTCGGGGTCGTTGTAGATCTGCAACCGTGCCTTGCTGAAGCCGTAGATCTCCGCACCCTGCCAAAGTACGACGGCGGCGACGGCCCCGATCAGGAACCATCGGCCGTGAAGCCACTCCGGAGCACCGATAAGGAACAGGACGACGGCGAACCCCACGACTTTGATGAAATATGTCGCAACAAAGACGCCGATGGCGCCCGATGGATTGCTGCGCCCGACGAAATGGCCCACGAGGAGGCTGATGCCGAAGAACAGCATCACCAGCAATCCGCCCAGCACAGCCGACAGGGCACCATTCACGCCGTCCAGGAACGCCGCAACCACGGAACACAGGACCAGGCCTGCCCCGGCGGCCAGCGAGCTGAGTACAAGAAGGCGGAGCCACAGTGACCGGGTGGGACCGGAGACACCAACGGGTCCGTTGCCGGACACGGGTCCGGAGTCGGCGTTGGAGGTCATATGATCCCAATCGTCGGTACCAAGGCAAGGAGCCAGGGGCGTGGTGGAGGTCAGCTTGAGCTGCCCCTAAATTCTACACGAGATAGAAATATTTCCGAACGCCGTTACGCCGCGGGTTCCTCTTTCCTTCGCCGCAGGTACGGCCACGCCGTCACGAGGCCCATCACCAGGGTGGCGAAGAGGTCAACAGAGAGCACAATCTGCCACGGGAACACTGCAAAAGCCAGCCCTCCGAAGGACAGGATGGCAGTCCACAGATACATGAGGATCACCACGGTCCGGTGCGAATAGCCGATATCAAGCAGTTTGTGGTGGAGGTGCCCGCGGTCCGCCGACCACGGGGAACGTCCGCGTGCCGTGCGCCGAACAACGGCGAGGCCCAGGTCAAGCAGTGGGAGGAACAGTACTGCGAAGGGCAGCAGGATGGGTATCACGGTGGAGATACCGTTGGCCCGGTCATACAACCCTGACGTGATCTGTCCGGTGGAGACAATACCCGCGGAGGCCATGAGCAGGCCGATGAGCATGGCGCCGGAGTCCCCCATAAAGATCTTGGAGGGGAACCAGTTGTGCGGCAGGAAACCTATGCAGCTGCCCACCAGGACCACCGTAATCAGCGTGGCGAGGTCCGATTTATCCAAGATGACGGATGTGCGGTGGACCCAGTAGGCGGTGAAGAAGAACGCTGTGCCGCCGATGATGGCCACGCCGGCAGCCAGTCCATCAAGGCCGTCGATGAAGTTGAAGGCGTTCATGGTGGTCACGATCAGCCCCGCGGTCAGCACCACCCGAAGCATCTCATTTTCCAGGGTGATCGGTTCCGGTACCCAGGGAACAATCGTCATCTGGACTCCCCAGATGGCTACCACCAGGGCTGCCGCACTTTGCCCGATGAGCTTGACCCACCAACGGATGTCCAGCAGGTCATCGGCTATACCTACCAGCACGATCAGCACGGCTCCGGCGAGGATTCCCCACGGGGAAAAGTTGTTCCGGTAGATGTCCTTCACGAAGAAGGATTGGCTGGCCACGATCAGGGCCACCATCACACCAAGGAAGATAGCCACGCCGCCCAGCCGTGATACCGGCGTCGAATGCATGTCGCGGCTGCGGATGGGCATGTGGAGCTCGAGCCGGTTTCCGATAACCCGGGCACCCCAGGTTGCCGAGTAGGACACGACGGCAGCCGTCAAGCCCATGAGCAGGTACATAATCATGCGATGGCGGCCATTTCGTCAGTTCCTGCCGTAGCTCCTGGAGCTACGGCAGTGCTGGGGCTGGGCAGCCACAACAGCGGCTGTTCCGTGGTCGATGGGCTCACTGGCAGGGGATCTGTTCTTCGATAAATGAAACTTCTCCGTCGCCGGGCGCGCAGCAGGCAGTGCATTTTTTTCTTGTACGCAGTGCCTTACACGGCTGTATTACAGTGGACTCTAGTCAAAGATACTAGCGCCAACGGCTTCATGGCTTCGCGCCACACGGCGCACTGCGAGCGGGGAATTCCCTGTCAGCCATGCTGAAAGGAAGTCCATGACCCCCCGTATTGCTGTTGCTGCGGTGACCTTCGACCGTCACCGGGAGCTGTCCACCCTGTTGGACGCCATCAACGCCCAGTCCGCATCCGTGGACACCATCTGCCTGGTTGACAGCGGCACCAACCCCGCACGCGACGTAGCCAGTAAGCATTCCAACGTGGACTATGTCCGGTCCGAGGCCAACCTGGGCGGCGCCGGCGGCTTCGCCCTGGCGGCGCTCAAGGCCGTCGCAAGCGGCGCAGACTGGATCTGGATGATGGACGACGACGCCGAACCGGCTGACCCGGAATGCCTGGCCACCCTGCTTCGCGAAGCTGAAGCCCGCGATCTGGAGGCCGTGGTACCCCTCGTTGTCGCGCCGGGCCAGCCCGACCGGCTGTCGTTCTTCTTCCGCCTGGACGGAAAAGTCACCCACGACCGCGCCGAACTGGAGAAGGTCGGTTTCCTATTGGATGACGGACATTTCTTCAACGGCGCGTTGATCCGCTCAGACGTCTTCTTCAAGGTGGGCCTGCCGGACATGCGCCTCTTCATCCGGGGCGACGAAGTGGACTTCACAATCCGGCTCCGCAAGGCGGGCATCCGGTTTGGCACCGTCACAACCACCGCCATCACGCACCCCCACGCCTTCGCCGAAACCAAACACGTCTATGGGGCCGGCTGGCATGTCATCGTGCCGGAGTCGGCCTTCAAGCGGTATTACTACTACCGCAACCGCGGTTATCTGATCCGCCGGTATTTCCGGGTCAAGTCCTTCGTGGCCGACGTCGGCGGCTACGTTGGCTATTTTGCGCAGCGCCGAGACCTGCCCGGGTTCCTGGACTGGGCCAGATCGTTTACCACCGGGCTGCGGGCCAAGGGATTTGCTCCGCTGGAAGAGCAGAAGTTCTAGGACGTCCGCCTGAGGCGGCGCCGTGCGAGCAGCCACAGCAGGACCCACGGCTCGCCAAAGACGCGGTAGGCCACCCTGCGCGGGTGCAGGACCAGGCGCCAGGCCCATTCGAGCCCCAGCCGGCCCAGCCAGCGGGGTGCCAGCTTCTGGATTCCGGCGAGCTGCTCGATCGCCCCGCCTACGGCGCAGTAAATGGCCGGCGGCAGGGTATCCAGCCTGCGCTGCAGCACTGATTCCTGCAGCGGCATGCCCAGTCCCAGGAGCACCAACTGGGGACGCTGTTCGGTGAGCCAGGCGGCGGCGGTGTCCTCGACGTCGTCGTTCCAGCCTTCGCCAGGAAAGCCTGAGACCGCCGCGGACGGGACAATGCCCTCCAACCTTGCTACGGCCTTCGCGTTGGCCTCGGCGCCGGCGCCGACCACTGCGATCCGCTCCAGGCCGGCCAGCCGCCCCAGGGCGGGAATCCAGTCCGTTGACCCAAGCCGGTACTCCATGACCGGCCCGGAAGCCTGCCCGGTACGGCCCCAGAGCCACAGCACTGGCGCTCCGTCCAGAAGCACAACGTCGCTGTCCTCGTAGAGGCGGCGGAAGCCGGGATCCGAATGGGTCAGTGTCACGCTATGCAGGTTATGGCCGACGACGGTCCTTGTGCTGCCGTCGTTAACGAACCCCTCAAGGACATCAATCAGTTCGTCCACCCTCAGGGGCGTGGCGTCAACACCGAGGACAGGAATGGCCTGGCGGAGCAGGGTCATCAAGCGTTCGGCTCCTGTTTCGGACCGGTTGGCTCCCCCGCCGTTGCGCCTGTAGGGCCTTCATCCAGGGTGGCTTCAGCCAGGGGGACTTCATCCAGGGGGGCCTCATCCACTTCAGAGTCGCCTACTGGCGCCTCGTCCGCAGGTTCCTCGGCCATAGGGATCTCACCGAGCCCCAGCACCCCTGGAACGTGCTCGCGCAACTGTTGGAGGGTCACGGCGCCGTTCCGAACCACGCGGAGCAGCGGACCGGTGGCATCAACAATTGTTGAGGGAACACCCTCAGTGCCCTCAAGCGGCCGGAATCCGCCTTCAAGGTAGACCTCCACGGACTCAGCGAGCTGTTCCCGCGCCTCGGCGGCGGTCTGGGCCGCAGCGTGGCCGGTACGGTTGGCCGACGACACCGCCAGCGGACCGGTCAAGGTCAGCAGTTCCTGTGCCACTTCATCTGCGGGCATCCGGAGGGCTACCGTTCCCTTCGTGTCGCCGAGGTCCCAGTCCAGGGACGGCTGGGCGTGCAGGATCAGCGTAAGTCCGCCGGGCCAGAAAGCTTCAGCGAGTTTGCGGGCGTCCGCTGACACGTCTGTGGCTAGACCGTCGAGGGCATTGATCCTGGGGATGAGGACCGGCGGCGGCATGCTGCGGCCGCGCCCTTTGGAGACCAGCAGCATGGTGACAGCCTGCGGCGAAAAGGCATCGGCAGCGATCCCATAGACAGTGTCCGTGGGGAATACGACGCATTTCTGTTCGCTGATGGCACGCTGGGCATGTTCCAGTCCCAGGGCGCGCTGATCGTCTGACGTGCAGTTATAGGTTGTGCTCACTGCCTCATTCTTTCATCACTCGTGGTCCAGGCCGGAAAGCACCGCGCTGGTGGCCCGTTCCTTGCCGTTGAGATCCAGGTGCGTGGTAATTCCGGTCCACACACCGGACCGCGACAACATCGCCTTGATCCAGCCGGCCTGGACCTCAGCATGTTCCATCACGAAGTAGCCCCCGGGAACCAGCAGCCGCGCCGCGGAAGCTGCCGCCGCCGTCGGGAGTTCCATGCCATCCGCTCCCCCGCCGTACAATGCTTCCGGCGGATCGTGGAGCGCAACTTCCGGCTCGTTGGGAACGGCTTCGGCCGGGATGTACGGCGGATTCGAAATGACGACGTCGAAAGTTCCGTTAAGTTCGGGAAGCGCGTCGCGCAGGTCCCCCAGGACGAGGTTCACACCGAGGGGAGCGAGGTTCTTCGCCGCCCACGCGTGCGCGAACGGGCTGTACTCCACGGCGTGCACGTCCGAGCCCGGAACCTCATGGGCAATGGAACCGGCAATCGCGCCGGAACCTGTGCCCAAATCCACAATCCGCGGGTGTTCCATGCCTTTGACATGGTCGATGACCAGCTGGACGACAGACTCGGTTTCGGGCCGTGGGATGAAAACGCCAGGTCCGACGGCGAGTTCCAGGTAGCGGAAGTGCGCAACGCCCGTGATGTGCTGGAGTGGGGTCCGCTGCGCGCGTTCGGCCACGAGGTCCGAGTAGCCCTCCGGCGCCGGGGAGTTCCCAAGCATCATCGCCCGGAGCCGGCCGAGGCCGACGCCGAGCAGGTGTTCGGCGAGCAACTCGGCGTCGACACGGGGACTGGGAACTCCGGCTTGCTGCAGTATGGTGGTGGCCTCACTGACGGCTGCCGCGAGGGTCCGCTCCGAACCAGTCATCTCTTGGGAGGGCTATTCGCCGATGGCGTCCAGGCGTGCCTGTTCGTCCATCTCGATGGCGGACTGGATGACGGGCTCGAGGTCGCCGTTCATGACCTGGTCCAGGTTGTAGGCCTTGTAGCCGGTACGGTGGTCCGCGATCCGGTTTTCGGGATAGTTGTAAGTGCGGATGCGCTCCGAACGGTCCATCGTACGGATCTGCGACTTGCGCTGGGCCGAGTTCTCGGCGTCGATCTGCTCCTGCTGGTGGGCCAGGATGCGGGCCCGGAGGACGCGCATGCCCGCTTCGCGGTTCTGCAGCTGCGACTTTTCGTTCTGCATAGCCACCACGATCCCCGTGGGAAGGTGGGTGATGCGGACGGCGGAGTCAGTGGTGTTCACCGACTGGCCACCGGGTCCCGAGGAACGGTAGACGTCGATCTTGAGATCGTTCTGGTTGATTTCGAGCTCTTCGGGCTCGTCAACTTCAGGCAGCACCAGCACGCCGGCAGCCGAAGTGTGGATACGGCCCTGCGACTCCGTCACGGGCACGCGCTGCACACGGTGCACACCACCTTCGAACTTGAGCCGTGCATAGACGCCTTCGGCAGGATCGTTCGAGTTGCCCTTGACGGCCATCTGGACGTCCTTGTAGCCGCCCAGGTCAGACTCCGTGGCCGAGATAAGTTCGGTCTTCCAGCCGCGCGATTCCGCGTACCGGGTGTACATCCGCAGCAGGTCGCCGGCGAACAGCGCAGCCTCATCGCCGCCCTCGCCGCCCTTGACCTCAAGGATCACGTTGCGGGCGTCGTCAGGGTCGCGCGGGATGAGCAGACGGCGCAGCTTCGCGGAGGCCGTCTCGAGCGCAGCCTCCAGTTCAGGCACCTCGGCAGCGAACTCGGGGTCCTCCCCCGCCATTTCCTTGGCAGCAGCAAGATCATCCCGGATGCCCTCCCACTTGTGGTAGGCCTCAACAATGCCGTTCAGCTGGGCAGACCGCCGCCCCAGCTTCCGGGCCAGCCGCTGGTCAGCATAAACAGCAGGATCCCCAAGCTGCGCCTGGATAGCATCATGCTCATCAAGCAGGCCCTGTACGGACTCAAACATTTTCAAAACCTTTCGTTCTGCACCCATTTTAGTGGGGCACAGGAATCCATCCCAAAGCGGCCGGGCACACGGTGAACCGGGCACCCGACGCGTGGGTTTTCCGCCCCGGGAGTGGCATCGGGCCTGCCGAAGCGTGGTGGCCAAGTCCGTCAGGACATGGCCACCACGCGAAGGGGCGGGGGCGGAAAACCCGCGTGGCGAACCACGCGAGGCAACCGCACCCCGCCCCTGAAAACAGCTACTTGTCGTTATCCGACTTCGCACCAAGCGTCGTCTTCTGGACCTGCATGAGGAACTCGACGTTGCTCTGGGTCTCCCGGATCTTGTTGGTCAACAGTTCAAGGCTCTGCTGCGTTTCGAGTCCGGAGAGGACGCGGCGCAGCTTCCACATGATCTTGACTTCCTCGGGGGAAAGCAGGTTCTCTTCGCGGCGGGTGCCGGAAGCGTTGACGTCCACGGCCGGGAAGATGCGCTTGTCAGCCAGCTGGCGGGACAGGCGGAGCTCCATGTTGCCGGTGCCCTTGAACTCTTCGAAGATGACCTCGTCCATCTTGGAACCAGTCTCCACAAGGGCGGTTGCCAGGATGGTCAGGGAGCCACCGTTTTCGATGTTCCGGGCTGCACCGAAGAAGCGCTTCGGCGGGTACAGCGCGGCGGAGTCAACACCACCGGACAGAATGCGGCCAGAGGCCGGTGCTGCCAGGTTGTAGGCGCGGCCCAGGCGGGTCATGGAGTCCAGGAGGACCACCACGTCCATGCCCATTTCCACGAGGCGCTTGGCGCGTTCGATGGAGAGTTCGGCCACGGTGGTGTGGTCATCGGCCGGACGGTCGAAGGTGGAGGCAATAACCTCACCCTTGACCGTGCGCTGCATGTCGGTGACTTCTTCGGGGCGTTCGTCAACGAGCACCATCATGAGGTGGACCTCAGGATTGTTGGTGGTGATGGCGTTGGCGATGGACTGCAGGATGAGCGTCTTTCCTGCCTTCGGCGGGGAGACGATCAGGCCGCGCTGGCCCTTCCCGATCGGGGCAACCAGGTCGATGACGCGGGGGCCGATCTTCTTGGGGTCGGTCTCGAGGCGCAGGCGCTCGGACGGGTACAGCGGAACCAGCTTGGCGAACTCGACGCGGTCCTTGAGTTCTTCGGAGGTCTTGCCGTTGACTGATGTCACGCGGACCAGGGCGTTGAACTTCTGGCGGGCTGACTGCTGGCTGCGGTCTTCGCCGTCACGCGGAGCACGGATGGCTCCAACCACGGCGTCGCCCTTGCGCAGGTTGTACTTCTTGACCTGGGCGAGGGAGACATAAACGTCGTTCGGGCCCGGGAGGTAGCCGGAGGTGCGGATGAACGCGTAGTTCTCCAGGACGTCCAGGATGCCTGCGACAGGCAGCAGGACGTCGTCCTCGGTGACCTCGACGTCGTCGACGTCCGGTCCCTGGGCGCGTCCCCGACGGCGGTCGTTGCGGTCGCGGAATCGGTCATTGCGGGAGTTGTCCCGGCTATCCTGGCCGCCTGAGCGGTCATTGCGGTCGTTCCGGTCCCGGCGGTTGCGGCGGTTCCGGCGGCTTCCGCCGTCAGAATCATCGCTGTCGCGGGTGTTGTCGCGGGAGTCGTCCCGACGGGCGCCTTCACGCTGGCCAGCCTCACGGCTGCCTGCGTTGTCGCGGCCGCCGTCGGTGGTCTCGCGAACGGCGGTGTCGCGGCCACCGCGGCTACGTCCGCCTTCACGGCGGTCGGCACGCTGGCCGTCGCCGGCTTCTGAGCCTTGGGCGTCGGTGCGCTGGGTTTCAGTGCGCTGGGTTTCAGTGCGCTCCGCGTGGCGCTGTTCGGCAACGGGCTGTTCGGCCGGTGTTTCGACAGCTTCGGCGGTCTGCGGGGACGCAGCAGCTGCTTCACCGCGGCGGCGGTTGCGGGTGCGGGGCTGGCGGCGTTCGCCGGCGCCTTCTGCTGCCTCGCCGGCCTCGGCGGGCTGGGAGGCCGGAGCTTCGGCGGGGGCAGCGGCCGGAGCCTCGCCGGCTGCTTCCGCCGGAGCGGCGGCAACAACGCCGTCGCTGACTGCCCGGCGGCTGCGGCCACGGCCACGTGCACGGGTACCTTCGGCGGCCGGGGCCTCCGCGGTTTCGCTCGCTGCAGCGGCGGGTGCAGTCGCAGGCGCGGCAACAGTGGGAGCGGCGTGGTTTTCAGTCGCCTTTCCGGCAGCCTTGGCCGGGGCCTTGGTGGCCGGAGTGCCTGCACGATGGGCGGAGATGGCCGTGACCAGGTCCCCCTTGCGCATGCGGGATCCGCCGGAGATACCTAGCTGGCTGGCAAGAGCCTGCAACTGGGCGAGCTTCAGGCCGGCGAGGCCGCTGCTCTTGGCGGGTGCGGCCGTTGACGATCCGGCAGCAGAAGATGATAGTTCCACAGCTGGAGACAGCTCAGTGGTTTCGGTCACGAAGGATCCTTCCCCCTCGACGGCGTCCAGACTGGGAGCTGGACGCGATGATTTGATCTGGGCTGCAGTTCAGATCTGCAGCCGGAAATTCGGCCTTGCCGGTTGGATTTCGGCCAGCAGGGCCGGATACTGATTCACCCACGCTCCGATTAATGGCGAAACGCTGGACTGACGGTTCAGGGGCAGACACTTCATGCTGCAGATTCCTGCGACAGACCAAGCAGGCGGCACCGGAAGATGTTGCGCAGTAGGAGATCAAATAACAACTGAATGCAGCTGCAGATCAGATAGGCGGAATCACCGCCGGTGCAAGTCCACCTTAGCACCTTCAACGTCCACTGCGAGCTTCAGCACGCGCCAGGCGATATCCGGCGTGTTTGACGCCGTAAACGCATTGATAAAGTCCACGACTGCGGAGGCTTCAGCTTGGCCGTTGGCCAGCACCAGGACCGTGGGCCCGGCACCCGAGACAACGGCCGCATATCCGGCTTTCCGCAGCGCGCTGATCAGGGCTGCGCTGGGCCGCATGGCTTCCGCGCGGTAGCTCTGGTGCAGGAAATCCTCGGTGCCGGCGAGCAGGAACTCCGGCTTCTGCGTCAGTGCATGGATCAGCAGGGCAGCCCTGCCCGAATTCATGGCGGCGGCATGGTGGCCCACCGAGGCAGGCAGGAGCGCGCGGGCGGCCTCCGTGGACAGTTCAAAATCAGGCACCGCCACAATCGGGATCACCGACTCCAGCACACTGGCACACGTGCTGCTGTACTGGTCACTGTCCTGCCAGGAGAGCGCCAGCCCACCGAAAATGGCCGGTGCGACGTTGTCCGGATGGCCTTCCAGCTCGCTGGTGAGCTGGAGGATCCAGTCGCGCCCACGCTGTCCGGCCTCCGGCACCATGGCGTTGGCCGCGGAGACTGCAGCCACCACAGCCGAGGCCGATGAACCCAGGCCCCGGCCGTGCGGGTTGACGTTTTTCGCGATAATCTTCAAGCCGCCATGCCGGTAGCCCAGTCGCTCGAAGGCGGCTTCCATGGCCCGGATAACCAGGTGGTTGGCATCGCGCGGCAGCGTTTCGGCTCCCTCGCCGCTGAGCTCGAAAAGCAGTTCGTCGGTTTCGAGGCTCTCCACTGTCAGGGTGTCATGCAACGCCAAGGCCAGGCCAAGGCTGTCATATCCGGGACCGAGATTGGCGCTGGTGGCCGGGACCCGGACGGTGACGCGCTGTCCTGCCTCGATGAGGGGCAGGCCAACAGTGGTGGGCGAGGTGGTTTCCACGGCTACTTGTCTTCCAGTCCCAGTTCGGCTGCAACGGTCACAACATCGTTGGAGACCTTGACCGGCTGCACGTCGCTGCCGTCTTCGGTGCGCAGTGCCCACTGAGGGTCCTTGAGCCCGTGGCCCGTGACGGTGATGACAATCGTCTTGCCGGACGGAACTTCCCCCGCGGCGTGCTTCTTCAAGAGCCCGGCAACACCGGCGGCTGAGCCGGGCTCCACGAAGACACCTTCGCGGGCCGACAGCCAGCGGTGGGCATCGAGGATTTCTTCGTCCGTGACGGCATCGATGAATCCGCCGGACTCGTCGCGGGCGGCGATGGCGCCGTCCCAGGAGGCAGGGTTGCCGATCCGGATGGCGGTGGCGATGGTGTCCGGCTCGGTGATCGGGTGGCCCGCTACGAACGGCGCGGCGCCAGCGGCCTGGAAGCCCCACATCTGCGGGGTCTTAGTGGAGACGGCAGGAAGGGTACCGGCTGTTGCGGACTCGAACGGCGCGGAGTACTCCTTGTAGCCCTTCCAGTAGGCCGTGATGTTGCCGGCGTTGCCGACGGGCAGGACGTGGATGTCCGGAGCGTCGCCCAGGGAGTCCACTACCTCGAATGCGCCGGTCTTCTGGCCTTGGATCCGGGCAGGGTTGACAGAGTTGACCAGGAAGACCGGGTAGGACTCCCCCAGCTTCCGTGCAATGTCCAGGCAGTTGTCGAAGTTGCCGTCAACCTGGAGCAGCGTGGCTCCGTGCGCGATGGCCTGGCTGAGCTTGCCCATGGAGATCTTGCCCTCAGGAACCAGCACGGCACACTTCAGGCCTGCGGCGGTTGCGTAGGCTGCGGCGGAAGCCGAGGTGTTGCCGGTGGACGCGCAGACAACGGCCTTGGCGCCGGATTCAACGGCGGCGGTCATGGCCATGGTCATTCCGCGGTCCTTGAACGAACCGGTGGGGTTCATTCCCTCGACCTTCAGGTACACGGTGGAACCGGTCAGTTCGGAGAGTTTCTGCGCGTGGACCAGCGGGGTCCCGCCCTCACCCAGGGTGATGACCCTGGTGGATTCCGTCACGGGCAGACGGTCAGCGTATTCGCGGATAACGCCGCGCCATTGGTGAGCCACTTAGACTCCTTCTACCCGCAGAACGGATGTAACTGAATTGATGACGTCCAGGCCCTTCACGGCCTCGACGGTGGCTGCGAGGGCAGCCTCGGATGCGCGGTGGGTGACAATCCGCAATTCGGCCGATTCCACGTGGGACTCGGCGTCCTTGTGGATGGTCTGCCGCATGATTTCGATGGACACGCCATGCTCGGCGAAGAGCTGGGCGATGCGGGCCAGGACGCCTGGCTGGTCAGCGACGTCGAGGCCGATGTAGTAGCTGGTGGTTGCCGCTTCGATAGGCAGCGCAGGGACGTGGCCGGTAGTGGTTTCGGTGCGCTGGGGTCCGCCCAGCACCAAGCGGCGGGCGGCCGATACGAGGTCACCCAGCACGGCGGAGGCAGTGGGGGTGCCGCCGGCGCCCTGGCCGTAGAACATCAGCTCGCCGGCGTTTTCCGCTTCGATAAACACGGCGTTGAACGCACCGCGGACGGCGGCCAGCGGGTGCTCGCGCGGGAGCAGCGTCGGGTGAACCCGCACCGAAACCCCTTCGCCGCCGTCGGAATCGGTGAGTTTTTCGGCAATGGCCAGCAGCTTGATAACAAATCCCGCATCCTTCGCCGCGGCGATGTCGGACGCGCTGACAGAAGTGATGCCTTCGCAGTGGACGTTCTCCAGCGCGAACCGGGTGTGGAAGGACAGCGTGGCCAGGATGGCTGCCTTGGCGGCGGCGTCATGGCCTTCGACGTCGGCCGTGGGGTCCGCTTCCGCGTAACCGAGGCGCTGGGCTTCGGCGAGGGCATCGGCGAACTGGGCACCGGTGGAATCCATCTGGTCCAGGATGAAGTTAGTGGTGCCGTTGACGATGCCCAGCACCCGGGTGATCCGGTCGCCGGAAAGGCTGTCGCGGATGGGGCGCAGGATAGGGATGGCGCCAGCGACGGCAGCTTCGTAGGACAGCTGCACGCCGGCCTTGTCAGCTGCCTCATAGAGCGTGGGTCCGTCCTGGGCGAGCAGTGCTTTGTTGCCGGTCACCACACAGGCGCCGTTGCTCAGCGCCGAGAGGATCAGGGTGCGGGCAGGTTCGATGCCGCCCATGAGTTCGATGACGAGGTCGGCGTCCTTGACCAGGGTTTCGGCGTCAGTGGTGAACAGTTCCTGCGGCAGGTCAACGTCGCGCTTGGAATTGACGTTGCGCACGGCGATGCCGCTGAGCTGCAGGTGCGCACCGGTGCGGGCAGCAAGGGCGTCGGCGTCCTCAATGAGAATCCGCGCAACCTGGGCCCCAACGTTGCCACAGCCCAGCAGGGCCACTTTCAGGGTTCGCAATTCAGTCATTCGGCACTCCCATGTCGCGGTTAAGCAGATCTTCTTCGGTTTCCCCGCGGACAATCAGCCGGGCAGATCCATCGCGCACCGCGACAACGCCCGGCCGGGCCAGATAGTTGTAGTTGCTTGACAGGGCCCAGCAGTAGGCGCCGGTACCCGGTACAGCAAGCAGATCACCGGCTGCCACGTCCTCGGGCAGATATACATCTCTAACAACTATGTCGCCGCTCTCGCAATGTTTGCCCACTACGCGGGACAGCTGCGGTGACGCCGTCGACGTGCGGGAGGCAAGAATTGCCGAATAATCCGCGTCGTACAGCACCGGGCGGGCGTTGTCACTCATGCCTCCGTCCACTGACACATAGCGGCGGGGATACGTAACGTTCTCCTGCCCTTCCGCGTCAACACGGACGGTCTTCAGTGTGCCTACCTCGTACAGCGTGAAGGTGGTGCTGCCCACGATGGCGCGACCCGGCTCGATGGAGATCCTGGGTGACGTGATGCCCAGCTCGGCACAGGTGGAACGTACGACGGCGGCCATCGCCGTCGCGATGTCGGCTGCGGGGCGGGGGGTGTCAACGGGTGTGTACGCGATGCCGTAGCCGCCGCCAAGGTCCAGTTCGGGCAACTCGATCGAGTACTTTTCCTGCACGGCTGCCAGGAACCGCAACAGCTTCTCGGCGGCCAGCGCAAAACCGTCGGGCTCGAAGATCTGCGAGCCGATGTGGCAATGGAGCCCGAGCAGTTCGATGCCGGGGTGTGCGGCAGCAGCTGCTACCGCTTCCTCGGCCGCGGAGAGTCCTTCCCTGTCTGTGGAGTCCGCGGCCATGGACAGGCCGAACTTCTGGTCCTCGTGGGCTGTGGCAATGAATTCATGCGTGTGGGCGTAGACGCCGGGGGTCAGCCGGAGCATGACCTTTGCCTGTTCACCGCGCCCGTGCGCGATGGCACCGACGCGGACCAGTTCGTCGAGGCTGTCCACCACGATGCGTCCAAGGCCCATGTCCAGCGCGCGGTGGATTTCGGCGTCGGATTTGTTGTTGCCGTGCAGGGCCACGCGCTCACCGGGAATGCCCGCTCGCGCGGCCACCGCCAGTTCACCGCCCGAGGCCGTGTCCAGGCGCAGGCCCTCTTCCTCGACCCATTTCACGACGGACGTGCACAGGAAGGACTTGCCGGCGTAGTAGACGTCCACTCCCCCGCAGATGTCCTGGAAGGCTGCGTCGAAGGAATCCTTGAAGGCCCGCGCCCGGGCACGGAAGTCGGCCTCGTCCATTACAAAAAGCGGCGTCCCAAACTGTTCCTTCAGGGCGGCGACGTCGATGCCCGCCACCGTGAGGACGCCGTCGTTGTTCCGCTGCACGCTGCCTGCCCACATGGGTTCGTGCAGGGCGTTCAGATCCGCCGGCACCGACAGCCAGTCGGGAGCCAGCGGGGACGCTGCATTTCCGGTCTGCACTGTCATGGGGATCACATCCGTTCCGGCGCGGAAACGCCAAGGAGGTCAAGGCCGTTGGCCAGTACTTGGCTGGTGGCGTCGTTAAGCCACAGCCGGGTGCGGTTGACGTCGGTTACCGGCTCGTCGCCCATGGGGGCGATTCGGCAGGCGTCGTACCAGCGGTGGTAGGCGCCGGCAATCACTTCGAGGTGGCGGGCCACGCGGTGCGGCTCACGCAGTTCCGCAGCTTTGGCCACGATGGAGGGGTAGCTGCCCAGGTACGAAAGCAACTCATTTTCCGTGGCGTGGTCCAGCAGGGAAGCCTCGAAGGCGCTCCGGTCCACCCCAGCGGCCACGGCGTTGCGGGCGGCGCCGCGGGTACGCGCGTGGGCGTACTGGACATAGAAGACGGGGTTTTCGTTGCTGTGCTTCTTGAGCAGGTCCGGATCCAGGGTGAGTGGCGAGTCCGCAGGGAAACGGGCCAGGGAGTAGCGCACGGCGTCCTTGCCCAGCCAGTCGATGAGGTCTTTGAGCTCGATGATGTTGCCGGCACGCTTGGACAATTTGGCACCGTTGACGGAGACCAGCTGGCCGATCAGCACCTCGATGTTCACCTCGGGGTCATCGCCTGCGCAGGCCGCAATGGCCTTCAGGCGGTTGATGTAACCGTGGTGGTCGGCTCCGAGGAGGTAGATTTTCTCGGTAAAGCCGCGGTCCTTCTTCGACAGGTAATAGGCGGCATCGGCGGCAAAGTAGGTGGGCTCGCCGTTTGCCCGGATCATCACACGGTCCTTGTCGTCGCCGAAGTCGGTGGTGCGCAGCCAAACGGCACCGCCGTCGTCGAACACGTGACCCTGCTCGCGAAGGCGGGCAACGGCACTTTCGATGGCGCCGGCGTCGTGCAGTTCCTGTTCGGAGAAGTAGACGTCAAATGCCACGCCGAAGTCCGCGAGGGTGGACTTGATGTCCTTCATCTGGGCCTTGTAGGCCGCCGCGCGGATCACCGGGATGGCGGCGACTTCCGTCAGCTCGCGGATGTCCGGGTGCTCGCTGAGTACCTCGTGGCCGAGGTCCGCGATGTACTGGCCGGGGTAGCCGCCGTCGGGCACGGGGCGTCCGTGAAGCCGGGAGTAAACGGAGTTGGCGAAGACGTTCATCTGCGAGCCGGCGTCGTTGATGTAGTACTCAGCGGTGACCTCGGCTCCGGAGGCACGCAGGACGCGGGCGATCGCATCGCCCAAGGCGGCCCAGCGCGTGTGGCCTATGTGGAGGGGTCCGGTGGGGTTCGCGGAGACGAATTCCATGTTAACGACGTGGCCGGCGAGCGCGGTGTTGGTGCCGTATTCCCGTCCGGCTTCCACAATGGCCTTCGCCAGGGCACCTGCCGCGGCGGCATCCACCGTGATGTTCAGGAAGCCGGGTCCGGCGATGTCCACGGCGGAGACACCGTTGATGGACTTCAGCCGGGCGCTGAGGATCGTGGCGAATTCACGCGGGTTTGTGCCTGCCTGCTTGGCGAGCTGGAGCGCAATGTTGGTGGCCCAGTCACCGTGGTCCCGGTTCTTCGGTCGCTCCACGCGCACCTCATCAGGGACAGCTGATGCGGAAAGCGCGATTTCGCCTGCGGCGACGGCGTCTTTCAGGCAGGTGGATATGGCGAGGGAGAGTTCTTCGGGAGTCACCCCTCTAGCCTACCGGGGGCCGCCACATGGACGAATTTGAGCGTTGCGCGTGACCGGCACTAACTCGACCAGGCAACAGCGATTTTCCTCACAGCAGTTGCACGGCTGAATCACAGGGTGAACCATTACGGTGAATCCGACGTTGAGAACACCGTAAGCACCCAGCCCACGAAACGAGACCCATTCATGAGACCGTCAGTCCGCAAGAGTGTTTTCGCCGGTATCGCTGGCCTTTCCCTCGCAGGAACGGTGGCCGGCTGCGCGCCGTCCGCTACACAGGACACGCCGGCTACCACCGGCAACAGTTCGCCTGCAACGTCGGCCGCGCCATCCACCACCTCCCCTTCGGGCACTTCCTCGTCGCTCGCCAGCAGTGGTTCCGTCTACCAGGACGGTACATATAGCGCGGACGGCACCTATGTTTCCCCGAACGGTACCGAAACTGTTGGTGTTGAACTGACCCTTGCTTCGGGCAATGTCACGGCTGTGAACATCACCCAGCATCCCTCGAACCCGAACACGCGGAAATTCCAGGGCGAATTTGCCGGCGGGATCGCAGCGCAAATCGTGGGAAAGAGCATCGACGAACTGAACGTTTCCAAGGTGGCAGGGTCCTCGCTCACCAGCGGCGGCTTCAACCAGGCACTCGAAAAGATCAAGGCAGAGGCAAAGTAGGACGTGCCGCAGCCGGACTGGGACGGGTTCAGTTTCGACGGGATCGGTACCCGTTGGGAAATCTCCGCGCCCCGGCCGCTTGACGGCTCCCTCCGCGCGAGGCTGCTGGCCGTGGTGGAGCGGTACGACGGCGACTGGTCCCGGTTCCGACCCGATTCAACGGTGGGTGCCATGGCCCGGCAGCCCGGGCGGTATCGGTTTTCGGAAGAAGCCGCGGCTCTTGGCCGCCTGTACTGCGAGCTTTACGACATCACGGCCGGCGCCATGACTCCTTTGATCGGCGGCAGCCTTGAGCGGTTGGGGTACGACTCCTCATATTCCCTTCGTCCCGCGGGTTCGCCGGTTCCCGCCCTCCGCTGGGAGGATGCACTGGACTGGGATGGCGACGTGCTCACCACCAGCGTGCCCCTTGTCCTGGACATTGGAGCGGCCGGCAAGGGACAGCTAGTGGATCTCTTGGCGGCGGAACTGCGCTCACACGCCGAGCAGGACTTCCTGATTGATGCCAGCGGGGACCTGCTTCACAGCGGCTCCGATGCCGTCATAGTGGCATTGGAGCATCCCTATGACCCATCCAAGGCCATCGGAAAAGTGTCGCTGGCGGGCGGGGCGTTGTGTGCATCGGCGTCGAACCGCCGGGCGTGGGGCGACGGCCTGCATCACGTGCTGGACGGCACCACCGGACGTCCGGCCACTACTGCCGTGGCCACCTGGACCATGGCGGAAAGCACCATGGTGGCTGACGCGCTGGCAACGGCGCTATTCTTCGCACCCGGCGCTGTGTTGGAAGAGTCCTTCGACTTTTCGTGGCTGACGGTATTTTCTGATGGTAGCGCCGCCCATTCGGCAGGATTTGAAGGGACACTGTTCACATGAGCCCCGTTGACGCACCCAAGACAGGGGCAGCCGTTTCCCCGGCAGGCCGGCTGGACACCCTGTTGGGCAAGTACACGATGTACCGGCTCATCCTCCTGGTGCTGTCCGTCCTCACCGCGTATAGCCTCCTCCTGAACGCCCTCGGCTGGCTCACGTTCGGCATCCCGCAGATGCTGGTCCACCTGGTTCTGTGCCTTGGTTTGACCTATGTCTCCAACCGCGGGCTTGCTGCACTGTTCCGTGTGCGGCCGCATTCTGAGTCGTCACTCATCACTGGTTTGCTTCTCTACTTCCTGTTCTGGCCGACCTTCGCGCCCATGGATATGGCAGGCGTGGCACTGGCGTGCGTCCTTGCCTCCGCGTCAAAGTACGCGCTTGCCTGGCGTGGCCGGCACATCTTCAACCCGGCAGCAGCCGGCGCGTTCGTCACGGGGCTGACAGGTTTGAACATTGCAACGTGGTGGGCGGCGACCCCTGCAATGCTGTGGCTGCTGGTCCCTGGAATCCTTCTGGTGCTCTACCGAACCCGCAAATTTCTGATGGCAACTGTGTTCCTCGTGGTTGCGACTGCGATTATCACGACGGAACTGCTGCAAGCCGGACTCTCTTTCGGCAGCGCCCTCTGGCAGGCCTTCGCCCAACGCCCGCTCCTGTTTTTCGTGGGCTTTATGCTGACCGAGCCGCTGACGCTGCCGCCGCGCCGTTGGCAACAGCTGGCGCTGGGCGCGGTGGTGGGCGTGGTGTTTGCGGTGCCGTACAACTTGGGCTTCGTTGCCAACTCGCCGGAGCTGGCACTGCTGCTCGGCAACTTGCTGGCCTTCCTGGTGGGCCAGCGGGGCGGGCTGAAGCTGCGCTTCACCGGTTCCAGGCCCCTGACGCCGAGCACCACAGAATTTGCGTTTGAGCCGTCCCGGCCTGTGCGCTTTGTACCGGGCCAGTACATGGAACTTGATCTGCCGCACGCCAAGTCGGACGGGAAGGGCCGACGCCGGGTGTTCAGCCTGACCAGCGCGCCCGGTTCGGATGAGGTGAAGTTCGGGGTCCGGACAGCTGACCCCTTGTCAGCCGCCAAGAAAGTCCTGCTGGGGCTGAAGCCGGGCGACCAAGTGACCGCCACATCGGTGGGAGGCGACTTCGTGCTGCCGCGGGATCCGGCCAGGCCGCTGCTGCTGATAGCTGCCGGGATCGGCATCACTCCCTATCTGGCACACCTGGCCTCCGGCGCAGCCAAGGACCGGGACGTGGTGTTGCTGCTGCTGGCAAGAAATGCCGAAGAGATTGCCTACGCCGATGAGCTTCGTACGTCGGGGGCGCGGATCATTGCCCGACTCGCGGACGGTTCCGCCCCGCCGTCGTTCATCACCGAAGCAGGAACCAATACCGGAGCTGGCCGGCTGGATGGGGCTTCATTGCAGGCCCTTGTGCCCGATATCGCCGGACGCAGCGTCTACATCTCAGGATCTCCTGCCAGCGTGGCTTCACTCCGCCGCGCGGCCAGGGAGGCCGGGGCACGCCGAGTGCATGTGGACTCGTTTTCCGGCTACTGAGGCGTGGCGTTTTTCCTTGCAGGCCACCTTCCTGCTAAGCTCTAGGACGTCCCGCTGGCAACGGCAGGAACCCTGAATTGCCCTCGTAGCTCAGGGGATAGAGCGTCTGCCTCCGGAGCAGAAGGTCGTAGGTTCGAATCCTATCGAGGGCACAATGAAACCCCTGCCGCTTGGAGAAGCGGCGGGGGTTTTCTGTTTCCGCCCAGGGCACGCACACTACTGGCACCCGTGATTGCCCGGCCTTCGCGAATTGAGGCCCATGATGCGGCGTTAGGGCGCTGACGGCACTCCGGGGCAGCCTTGGCCTTGGGGATTCTGGTTGCAGTCGTCGGCGTAGTTGCGGGTGATGGACCGCCATACGCTGATGGTCTTGGGCGCGGCGCTGAACTGGCCTTGTCCGGGGATGGGCAATGGTGGCCCGTTGTTGACGGAGTACGTCCCTCGGAATGAGGTGGTGAGGACTACTTGGAAGTCTCCAGTGGCCGTGTAGGCGTGACTGGTCCGTGTTTTCTCGCCCCAGCGCTCCTGCGGAAGTGGTCCACCCATCGATGGCTGTGGGCCTAACACCGTACCGTCGCCGTAATTCCACGTGTACTGGACCGGTGTTGCAACGACGTGGACCTGCTGCCCGAACATGGTGACGTCGAACTGCTGCTCGGTGGCGTCGGCATAGAAGTTCGTCTCGGCGCCCCGGAGGGTGTGCGGGCTCGGCTGGGCCACGACGGACCCTGCTTTGACAGGCAAGTTCTCGAACTGGCGCTGAATGTCCGCGGCAATACGTGGCAGCAGGTCCTCGGGCTTCGCGTCATAGAGGCACGTCGGGCCGGAGTGGTGCGTCCATACCGGGTTGGCCAGTCCGCGAGGTGCCTTTAACCAGACGACGGGAATGCCTGCCTTGCCCTCAGGCCCACTTTTGCACTCAACTTGGTCCCGCAGGCAGACGGAATTGAAATCGCCCCCGCCGAGGTGGCATTGGAGTTCGTACTTGTACTGGTTTGGATCGCTCGAAATGGTTCCCGGTTCGGCGGGATTGACTTTTCCGGTGACAGGATCGACGACCCACACTGTAACCCCGACTCCCGAATTGCCGAATCCTGAATCAGCTCCGCTGTCGGCAAAGGATGGGGACGGACATGCAACTCCTAGAGTGAATGCCAAAATCCCAGCGCAGAGGATTCTCCAAGGCCTCTTCAGCGTCATTAGCGCAGGGGGTGCAAACCATCAACGTGCCAGGCAGCGTCCTTGAAGCTGACCAGCAGAACGTTCGCGGTGTCAGAAGGCTCAGTGGCAGCCCTGAATTCAGAACCCCCCGGATCGTGATAGGTGATCGTGGCTTGCTGAACCTGCACTATGACTTGGTAGAGCTCGTCGGCGGCTGGTTCAGAAACTGTCATCGTTGAAGGCACTATTATTTTGCCGCCCGCAAGCCACCGCCCCCCTTGATAATTGGTCTTCAACGAGGACGTGATATTTGAGCAGAACTCGCAACCAGGTGAGGTTATCGCTTCGACACCCGAAATATCGCCGGTTTGATAGGCAAAACTTAGTTGCGCGAACCAGTGTGTGACGAATGCCTCCAGCCCTTCCTTCGTCTCGGTCTTAGCGACCTCAGGCAACACGGGCACGGGCACGTTCTGTGCGGGGCCCGTTGCGTCAGCTGGTTTGTAGGCTGCGGTGGGAGTCGGCGTGGCGCTCGGGGTCACCGACTCTGTGGCAGACACGGAAGGTGACGTGCCAGTGCTGTTGGGACCGCTGCCCGAGTTGCAGCCCGAGAGCGCCACAGCGGCCGCCGCAACAACTACGAGTGGGGTCAGGCGCACGCGCCGGGACGTAAAAAGGTTGTGCGATGTCATGGGCAGCTATTCCCCCAATAGTGTTTCAATGCCTCGCTCCGAACAATTCCTTAAGGTTAGCCCAGGCGACAGTTCAGCGCTCAGAGTTATCCACAGGCCCCCTCGTCGGCTCCATCGCCCTCCGATCCGCATGAAAGTCACATATGCGACTGCCCAGTGGCGTGCACAGAGAACAGCAGGAAAGCCACACCAACGAGCAATGCGCCCCGGGCGCATGGTGACAAGGCTGGGTGGTCGCCACACCCCGGCGAACTAGGGCGGTGTCTCGTTCCAGCTCGCCGCTAAAACCTGCGCCGGCAACATAGGTGGTTCCCAGTCTTGGTGTTCGCTTTGGTAGTGGCGTCCGGTGGGTGAGGTCCAGCCGGGTGGTTTGTCGATGCTGGCTTCGGTGGGTGTCCAGGCGGTGGTGTGTTTTAGCCGGTGGTGTTTGGGGCAGGGCTGGCCGAGGTTGCTGATGCCGGTGGTGCCGCCGTCTGCCCAGGCCAGGAGGTGGTCTGCTTCGTTGTCCAGGGACTGGTTGTTGCAGCCGGGGAAGGGGCATTTGCCGTCCCGGAGCCGGAGCCATTGGCGCATCGCGGCGGGGATCCGGTAGCTTTGGCGGCCGATCTCCAGTGGTGCCCCGTTGCGGGGGTCGGTGAGGACGCGGTGGAACGAGCCGGCGCCGTCGGCGACCAGGCTCCGGGCCATCGATGCCGGGATTGGCCCGTACCCGTCGAGGGTGGCTGGTTCGTCGGTGAGGCCCATCATGGCGAACACCGGCACCGTCACCAGGACCTGCGCCGCCGGCGACGGGACCCGCCCCGCCATCAAGTCGTTGCCCGGCAGGACGTCGGCGGGGCCGCCGTCAGCCGTTGATACATCGACTGACGTATCGTCTGCGGTGCCCGAGCTGAGGAGCAGTTGGGCGGCGATGTCGGCGCGGAGCTGGGTCATGGTGCGGGTCTCGGCCGGGCCCTGGAGGGTGCGGGCGGCGGCGGTGATGCCGTTCCAGATCCCGGCCGCCCGGTCCGCGGGCAGGTAGGCCGAAAGCCAGGCCATGCCGTCCCGGTCCGGGACGTACTCCAACCGCCGGTCCAACACACTCCTGGCATGGCGCCTTTCAATACTGACTGGGTGGTGGCGTTCGCGCCAGGTCCTCGCCTTGGCCCGGAACCGGGACGGGACCAGCTCCCCGGCCGGGCACTCCCGCACCCGGTCCGGCACATCCGGGCCCAGGAAACGGGCCTCCAACGCCGCCGCCCCGGCCGCATCCAGCCCGGTGGTTTCATCGACCATAATCCGCGCGTGCTGCCACGACAGATCCCCGGACTGCAGCGCGGCCAGCGTCAGCGGCAAGGCAGTGGTCAGCTCATGGGCCTGCGCCAACAGCGCAGAGGCCGAGCGTTCACTCACCGTCAGCGCACACGCGACCTCGGACACCACACCCATCTCCTGGGCCGTGTGTTCCCCAGGGCTCCTGACCGGGCCGTCCAGGGCCGCAGCCTTCCCCGCGTACGCGGCGGCCAGGCGCACCCTGAACGCCGCCACCATCGCCTCCACCCGGACCGAACCGCCCAGCCCGTCCAGGCACGCATCCGCCTGCCCCCGCAAAGGATCACCACCCCCGGAAGCCGTCCCGGAACCCGTCTGGAAACCCGTCTGGGAACCGCGGCCGCCCAGCCCCCGGCGCACAAAGGCAGCAAACTCCGCAGCAGCAGCCTCAAAGGCCTCAACCGCCTCCTCAACACCCGGGATCCCCATACCCCCATCATCCAGCGACCCGCCAACAAAAACAGCCCAGCACATCACCTATGTGGATAACCCCCGACCACCAGGGACATGGCCGCAGAGCTCCCCGCTTATACCCAGGCGACCCCCGCCAAGGTTTCCAAAAATCTACGCCCCTTGCGTCAAACGGGTGTGGCTGCAGTCCCTTTGTCGGTGGCCCCTCGTAGGCTGATTCAACCAACTTGAGGGGGTAGGCCATGCACGCTTCAGCCACATTCTGTTCCATCATTCCGCCGTACCTGCTGCGCCGGCTGGCCCGCCAGGACGCACCACAGTTTTCCGCCGCAGCCCGGGCCGCGAAAGAAGCACTGAGCCATGTCCGGTCGGTCCAGGAGTCCCGAGCCCAGCCGGCCAGGGTTACTCCCCCGGGACTTCGGCAGGTCCAGCCGGGACCGCCTCACCGAAGCATCTACGACGCACAAGGCGCCGAGAAACTTCCCGGCAAGCTCGTCCGAAAGGAAGGTGAACCGGACTCGGGCGACGACGCGGCGAACGAAGCTTACGACGGCCTAGGGCACACGCACCGGCTCTACGCTGAGGTCTTTGGCCGGAACTCCATCGACGGTGAGGGTCTCCCCCTCGACGCCACGGTCCATTTCGGAAAGCTCTACGACAACGCCTTCTGGGACGGCAGCCAGATGGTTTTCGGCGACGGCGATGGCGAGGTATTCCAACGCTTCACCCGGTCTCTCAGCGTTATCGGCCATGAACTCGCCCACGGCGTCACGCAATACTCTGCCGGGCTGGCCTACCGCAACCAGGCAGGCGCCATCAACGAATCGATGTCGGATGTTTTTGGTGCCCTGGTGGAGCAATACCTCAGGCAGCAGTCCTTCAAGGAGGCCAGCTGGCTCATCGGCGAAGGTCTCTTTACTGAGCATGTGGAGGGTTCAGCCCTGCGTTCCATGAAGGCCCCCGGCACTGCATACGACGACGACGTTCTCGGGAAGGACCCACAGCCGGACTCCATGGATTCCTATGTACGCACCAGCGCGGACAACGGTGGTGTCCACATCAACTCAGGGATTCCCAACCGCGCTTTTTACCTCGTCGCAGAGTCGTTGGGCGGAAATGCCTGGGAGTCCCCCGGCCGGATCTGGTACGAGACGCTTACCGACGGCTCACTGCCAGCCACAGCCACCTTCAGTGTCTTCGCGAGGGCGACGGCGGCATCCGCCGTCGAGCTCTTTGGCACCGGTTCCCCCGAGCATGACGCCGTACGGCAGGCGTGGGAAACTGTGAAGGTCAAGCTTTAGTTGAATGCCCGGCCGCACACCACCAAGCGGCCAGGCTGCAGGAAAGCCCGGGACCGGCCATGAAGATCAGTGTGGAGCGAAGCGGCGGCATCGCCGCCGTCACAAGAGTATGGACAGTGCACGCCCAGACCGAAAGCGCCAAGAACCAGTGGCAGCCCATTGTCGAAGCATGCCCCTGGGACGCGGTGCCGAAAACTGTCAGGGCGGCAGCCGCGGAGGCTGCCGGGAACCAGGCTGACCGTTTCATCTATGCAATCCGGGCCGGCCAAAGGCGGGCGGCACTGCCCGAGCAGGCTGTTACCGGCCCTTGGCGCGTGCTGGTTGACAGCGCCCGGGCGGCCGCCGAGGACCACCCTGCCTAGGGCAGACCACCCGCAGCATGGCACGACGGGCTCAGCCTAGCCCGCCTCCACCAGCTGCCCCCGGAAGGCCCTGCGGTAGGACTGGGGGCTGGTGTCGAGCACCTTGGCGAAGTGGTGCCGGAGCAGCACCGGATGGCCGAACCCGGATTCCCTGGCCACCTCGTCGATGTTGAGGTCCGTCGATTCCAGCAACTCCTGCGCCCGGAGGACCCGCTGTGAGTTGAGCCATGCCGCCGGCGTGGCGCCCGTCTCGGAGCGGAAGCGGCGCGCGAACGTCCGGGCCGACATGTGCACGCGGGTCGCCAGCTCGCCGACGGTGTGCTCGCGATCCAGGTTCTGCACCATCCAGCGAAGGAGCTCCTCCATCGGCGCGGAGCCGCACGTGGGCATGGGCCGGTCGATAAACTGCGCCTGGCCGCCGTCGCGGTGCGGCGGAACCACCATGTCCCGCGCAATCGCGGCAGCCACATTCGCGCCAAGTTCCACGCGGACCAAATGGAGGCAGGCATCGATCCCGGCTGCCGTGCCTGCACTGGAGATGATGTTCCCGTCCTGGACGTAGAGCACGTTTTCGTCCACCTGCACATCCGGATAGCGGCTGGCGAGCTCCCCCGAGTAGTGCCAGTGCGTTGTGCAGCGCCGGCCGTTGAGCAGGCCCGCGCGGGCAAGGGCAAAAGCACCCGAGCAAATGGACATAACCCAGGCTCCCCTGGCATCGGCCGCACGGAGCGCCTCCAGGACGGATTCGGGAACGTCTTCGTCCCGCCCGTACGGCGCCATAATCACCAGGTCCGCATCCGCCGTGGCATCGAGCCCCAAGGAGACGTTCATGGAGAGGCCCGATTTGAGCCTGAGGTTTCCAGGCTCAGGCGTGCAGACCCTGAAATCGAACGCAGGCACGATCCCGCCACGACCAGACCTGTCGATGCCGAATACCTCGCACGCCGTAGCGAATTCGAAGATCGAAAAGTTGGGAACCACGATGACTGCCACTGATTTGAGCATGCATCCATTGTGGCAGAAATTATAGCTTTTTGGGCATTTCTGCCACTGTTGGTTGGCGGCGGCCAGGAGCAGCATTGAGGCATGGAAATCTTCGGAATCATCATCGCCATCCTGCTCCTCATCGTCCTCGCCGCCACCGTTTCAGCGCTTCTGCGCGACGGCCTCGGCCATAACCCGCCCGTCAGCTCCCATCAGGCCTGGTCCGCCTTGGACCTGCCCAGTACCAGCTACACGCTCCGTCTCTTCTGAACAGGACATCTGTTCTGAGCAGGACATCGGCCCAAGCATCCATCAACCACCAAGGACCCGGCTCATCAGAGCCGGGTCCTCCTCTGTGCAGGCGCCAGGGGTAGGCTGTGATGGTCCGACGGCGGAAGCATGCGTAAAGCACGACGGCGGCATCCGCCCCGGTGTCGGCGGTGATCAGCCCCGGGTGCGGGCCGTAACAGCGTCATAACAGCCAGCGGAGCCCACAGTAGACTGGTTCGAGCCATGACCTTTCACATTTCCTACCCCGCAGAGCTGCCGGTCTCCGAGCGCCGCGAGGACCTGATGGCGGCCATCGCCGCCAACCAGGTGACCATCATTGCCGGCGAGACCGGCTCCGGTAAGACCACCCAGATCCCCAAGATGTGCCTGGAACTGGGCCTGGGCGAAAACGGCCTGATCGGTCATACACAGCCGCGGCGGCTGGCCGCACGGACGGTAGCCGAGCGTATCGCGGAGGAACTCGGCGTCGAAATTGGCCAGGAAGTGGGCTTCCAGGTCCGGTTCACCGGCGAAGTCAGCCGGTCCACCAAGGTTAAGCTCATGACCGACGGCATCCTCCTGGCGGAAATCCAGCGCGACAAGCTGCTGCGGAAATACAACGCGATCATCATCGACGAGGCCCATGAGCGAAGCCTCAACATCGACTTCATCCTTGGCTACCTCAAGCGCATCCTCCCTCAGCGGCCCGACCTGAAGATCATCATCACCTCGGCCACCATCGATCCGGAGCGTTTCGCCAAGCACTTTGGCTCCGAGGACGAGCCCTCTCCCATCATCGAAGTTTCAGGCCGAACGTTCCCGGTGGAGATCCGCTACCGTCCGCTGTCCCAGCCGGCACGCGGCACGGCAGACGGCGAAGACGCCGACGCTTCCGACGACGAACTCGAAGAGGACCGTGATCCACTCGACGCCGTCTGCGACGCCGTCGACGAACTCGCCACTGAGGCACCCGGCGACATCCTCATCTTCTTCTCGGGCGAGCGCGAGATCCGTGACGCGGCCGAGGCACTCAACGCCAGGATCCAGTCCAACCGGCGCCTTGCCGGTACCGAGGTGCTGCCACTCTTTGCCCGCCTCAGCCTGCAGGAACAGCACAAGGTGTTCCACCCGGGCAGCAAACGCCGGATCGTGCTGGCCACCAACGTCGCCGAGACCTCCCTTACCGTTCCGGGCATCAAATACGTCATTGATACCGGCACAGCCCGGATCTCCCGCTATTCGCACCGGACCAAGGTCCAGCGGCTCCCGATTGAACGCGTATCCCAGGCTTCCGCCAACCAGCGCTCCGGCCGGTGTGGCCGCGTTTCTGACGGCATCGCCATCCGGCTGTACTCCGAAGAGGACTTCGAGTCCCGGCCCCTCTTCACCGACCCCGAAATCCTTCGGACCAACTTGGCCGCCGTCATCCTCCAGATGACCGCCATGGGGGTGGCCCGTGGGCCCAAGGACGTCGAGAATTTCCCGTTTGTTGAGCCGCCGGACTCACGGGCAATCAACGACGGCGTCACCCTCCTCCGTGAACTCGGCGCCTTGAGTGCCGCCAGACCGCAAAACGCACAAGCGGACGCCAAGAGCGGCGGCCTGACCGCCGTCGGCCAGAAGCTCGCCCAGCTCCCAGTCGATCCCCGGCTCGGCCGGATGATCGTGGAGGCCGGCAAGCGCGGCTGCGTCCGTGAAGTGATGATCCTTGCCGCAGCGCTTACCATCCAGGACCCGCGCGAGCGTCCTACGGACAAGCAGCAGCTGGCCGCAGAGAAACACGCCCGCTTCCGCGATGAAAACTCAGACTTTACAGGCTTCCTGAACCTATGGAACTACCTGCAGGAGAAGCAGCAGGAACTCTCATCCACGCAGTTCCGCCGCCTGTGCCGCACAGAGTTCATCAACTACCTGCGCGTCAGGGAATGGCAGGACCTGTTCGCCCAGCTCCGGCAGCTGGCCCGGCCGCTGGGCATCAGCCTGGACAACAAGCGTCTCGCCGACCCCGTGGGCAACCACGAAGGCATCCATATCAGCCTGCTCTCCGGCTTGCTCAGCCACATCGGCATCCTCGACGAACGCAAACGCGAATACGTGGGCGCCCGGGGAAGCCGCTTTGCGATCTTCCCCGGCTCAGCGTTGTTCAAGAAGTCGCCTACGTTCGTCATGGCGGCGGAGCTGGTGGAAACCAGCCGTCTCTGGGCACGGGTGGCCGCCAAGTTCGATCCCGTTTGGGCCGAACAGGTTGCGCCGGACCTCGTCAAGCGCACTTACAGCGAACCGCACTGGTCCACCAAGATGGGCGCGGTGATGGCCTACGAGAAGGTCACGCTCTACGGCGTGCCCATCATCCCGAAGCGCCGGGTCAACTACAGCCGGGTGGATCCCGTCCTGGCCCGCGAGCTCTTCATCAGGCATGCATTGGTTGAGGGCGACTGGAAAACGCACCATAAGTTCTTCCACCGCAACCGCGCCCTCCTCCTTGAAGTCGAGGAGCTCGAAGCCAGGATGCGCCGCCGTGACCTGCTGGTGGACGACGAAACCCTGTTTGAGTTCTACGACGCCCGGATTGGCCCCGAAGTTGTGTCCGAGCGGCACTTTGACAAGTGGTGGAAGGAGGCCCGGCAGAAGAATCCGGACCTCCTGGACTACGACAAGTCGCTGCTGCTCAATGACGACGCCGACGACCTGGACGAGGCCGCGTACCCAAAGACCCTCCTGCACAAGGGGTTCGAGCTGCCGCTCAGCTACGAGTTCCATCCGGTGGCGCCCGGCTCGCCGCCCAACCCGTCCGACGGCGTCACGGCCGAAGTGCCGGTGCTCTTCCTGAACCAGCTCGATGATGCAGCGTTCCGCTGGCTGATTCCCGGGCAACGCGCCGAATTGGTAGCGGCCTTGATCAAGTCCCTGCCGAAGCAGATCCGGAAGAACTTTGTTCCCGCTCCAGATGTGGCCCGCCAGGCAGTGGCGGCCCTGGAAGCGGACTTCGACCCCGCCGTCGACGAGCTGGAAGCATCACTCGAACTGGCCCTCCGCCGGATCAGGGGCCACATCATCCCGCCCGGGTCCTGGAACTGGGATGCCGTGCCCTCCCACCTGCGCGTGAGCTTCAAGGTGGTGGACAGCAAGGGCAAGGTACTGGACGAAGGCAAGGACCTGGCCGCCCTGCAGGAAAAGCTGGCGCCGGCGACTCGCCGTGCCATCGCTGAGTCGCTGGGGGCCACGCCTGGAACGACGGCCCCAAAATCCGGCGGCAAAGCCGCTGGAATCCCCCCTGCGGCGGCCGAAGGAGGCAGCGCCAACGGCTCGACGCCGGGGTTCAAGGAGCAAAGCGGCCTGACCTCCTGGACGTTCGGCACGGTGCAGCGGCAGGTTAGCAACACCGTCAAGGGCCACACTGTAACGGGCTATCCGGCACTGGTGGACGAAGGGACCTCCGTGGCCCTACGCGTCTTCCAGACACCTTCGGAACAGCTGGAGGCCATGAGGGGCGGAGTGATCCGGCTTCTGGCCCTCCGCGTTCCTGCACCGGACCGCTACGTCCTGGAGCACCTCAACAACACCGAAAAACTGACGTTCAGCCAGAACCCGCACGGTTCAGTCTCCGCCCTCATCGCCGACTGTGCCTTGGCCGCCGTAGACAAACTGGTCCCGGCTGAACTTCCGTGGGACCAGGCGTCCTTCGATGCGCTGTATGAGCAGGTCCGCGCCGAACTCATCGATACCGTCTTCAGTGTGACGGCAGTGGTGGAACGCATCCTTGCCAGCACCCGGCGGATCGAGAAGCAGCTGAAGGGCACCACGAGCCTTGCCCTCATCAGCGCACTGAACGATATCAAGAGCCAATTGGAGCAACTCGTGTTCCCGGGCTTTGTGGCCCGCACCGGCTATGCCCAGCTGAGCCAGCTGCCGCGATATTTGGCAGCCATCGAAAAACGGCTGGAACGGCTGCCAGGCAACGTCCAGCGCGACGCCCTCAGCATGGCCGCCGTCCAGCGCCTGGAAGACGACTACGACGACGCGGTGTCGGCCCTGCTGCCTGGCCGCCGGGCAGGTGCGGAGCTGGCCCAGGTGCGCTGGATGATCGAAGAGCTCAGGGTGAGCCTCTTCGCCGTCGAGCTGGGGACTGCCTACTCAGTGTCCGAAAAACGAATCCGCGCCGTGCTCAACAAAGCTCTCGCGCCGGCCTAGGCTGTGGGCCTCAGTGGCTCTGGGCATCAGTGGCTCTGGGCATCAGCGGGGCTAGGCGTCGCCAGGTACGAATTCCCCGTAACCGGCGGCCCGCAAACCTTCGCGAAGCTTCTCGGCGTTCGCGTCCAGCACGGCAGGGTCAGGGTGCTGGTCGGCCGAAGCAAAATCAAAATCGGCCATGCTCCTGGATGGCCACACATGGACATGGAAGTGGTTGATCTCGTACCCCGCCACGATCAGCCCGGCACGCTCCGCCGGGAAGATATCCAGCTGCACCGCACCGATCCGGCGCGCCACTTCCATCACCTTGGCGAGCGTTTCCGGCGACGCATCCGTCCAGCGGTCCACTTCCTCTGTGGGGACCACCAAGGTGTGCCCGTCAGCCAGGGGCCCGGTGGTGAGGAAGGCGGCGACCTCCGGCTCGCGCCAGACGAAGCGTCCGGGGATCTCGCCGTTAAGGATTTTGGTGAACAGGGTACTCATGCGTCTGCCTCCTCGGCCGGGGCCTGCAGGGTGCTGGTGTCCAGCACAAACCGGTATTTTACGTCGCCTGCCACCATGCGGCCGTAGGCCTCATTCAGCTGGTCCGCGCGCACCAGTTCGATGTCCGCCACCACATGATGCATAGCGCAGAAATCGAGCATCTCCTGGGTCTCGGCGATGCTGCCGATCAGCGAGCCTGTGTAGGAGATCCGCCGACGGATCAGCGCCCTCGGGTTTACCGGTGGCATGGTCTCTGACGGCAAACCCAGCTGGAACAGCGCACCGTCCCGCCGGATGGTGCGAAGGAAGGGGTCCAAGTCATGTGGAGCGGCCACGGTGTCGATGATGACATCGATGCGGCGGTCGGCGGCGGCCATCGCGTCCGCGTCCCGGGACAACACCACCTCGTCCGCGCCCAGTTCCAGCGCAGCGGGAACTTTTGATTCGGAGGTGGTAAAGACCACCACACGGGCGCCCATGGCCTTGGCCAGCTTGACCGCCATGTGCCCCAGGCCGCCAAGTCCCACGACGCCCACTGTGTCCCCTTCCTTGACGCCGAAATGGCGGAGCGGGGAAAACGTGGTGACACCGGCACACAGGAGCGGCGCCACGGCAGCAGGGTCAAGGCTGTCCGGCACGCGGACCACGTACCGGCGGTCCACCACTACCGACGTCGAATAACCGCCTTGGGTGATCGCTCCACCGTTGCGGGCGTCCTTCGCCCCATAGGTCCCAGTCAGTCCGTTTTCACAGTACTGTTCCTGTCCGTCCAGGCAACTCCGGCACTCCCGGCACGAGTCGACCATGCAGCCAACCCCTACCAGATCTCCAGGCGCGAAGTCGTTCACGGCCGACCCGACAGCACTGACGCTGCCGACGATTTCGTGCCCGGGAACCAAGGGGTAGTGCTGGGTGCCCCATTCCCCGCGGGTGGCGTGGACATCCGAGTGGCAGAGGCCGCAGAAGTCAATGGCAATCCGGACGTCGTCCGCCTTGAGTGCCCGCCTTGCTACGGTCAGCGGGATCAGGCCGCTTTCCCCGGACGTGGCGCCATAGGCGGCCGCCAGGCTGTCGTTTACCGTGCTGTCATTTTCGAAGCTGCGAGCCGGCAAAATCGGGCGGGCGAGGGGCGGCGGTACGGGTCGTCCAGGGGTCATACAGCGACGCTACCCCCGTGTTGCCGGATATTTCCACTCGGGAGGCATTCCACCGGGCAGGCGCTAGCGGGGCTCGCTGCCCGTCACCACAGGCAAGGCAGGGTTGTTGGACCATTCGGAGAACGAACCCGGGTATAGCGTCGCCGCGATGCCGGCAATCTCCAGTGCCGCGACCTCGTGGGCGGCCGTGACGCCGGAACCGCAGTACACGGCCACGGGGGCGTCCCCGGAGATCCCCAGCGTGGTGAAGCGGCGCCGCAGTTCGTCGGCGGGGAGGAACCGCCCCGACGCATCAACATTCTCCGTCGTCGGAGCACTGACGGCGCCCGGGATATGGCCAGCCCGCGGATCCACCGGTTCGAATTCCCCGCGGTACCTTTCGCCAGCCCTGGCGTCCAGGAGGACTCCGGTGCCGGCCCAACTGCCCGCTGTGGCCGCATCGATGGCCGGCATTGCCCCATCACCAAGGGTGACGTTGCCCGGCCTTGCCTCCACATTGCCGCGTTGCACAGGTAGCCCAGCGCCGCGCCACGCCGCCAAGCCGCCGTCGAGCAGGTACACGCCCGGGAAACCGGCATTGCGCAGCATCCACCAGACCCGTGCTGCAGCCAGGTTCCCGCTGTCGTCGTAAGCGACGACGATGTCGCCGTCGCAGATGCCCCAGCGTCGAGCCGAGGCCTGGAACTGTTCAGCTGGTGGAAGCGGGTGCCTGCCATATTCCGGCTGGGCGGGGGCAGCCAGTTCGGTGGCCAGGTCCACAAAAACTGCTCCGGGCAGGTGTTCTTCAAGATAGTGTTCGCGGCCATGGGGATCGCCCAGTTGCCACCGGACGTCCAGCAGTACGGTGCGCTGGCCGGCTTTCATTCGGCCGTCGAGTGCGGCCACATCCAGAAGGGGTCCCATGCGGCTCCTAGGAGTAGTTGGTTCGGGCTTTGACCAGACCACTCTAGCCCGGGCCCAACGGGCAGCGCGGGTAGGCTGGTCCGGTGAAGAACGCACGCGCGGACAGGGCCTGGGCTGACCAGGCCATCAGGAAAATTACCGCAGAAAACAACCGGTCCGCGGATACGCACCTATACTCGGTGCCGCTTGCGGAGCACTGGGGAGTCCAGCTGTACCTCAAGGACGAATCAACCCACCGCTCCGGCAGCCTCAAGCACCGGCTGGCCCGTTCCCTGTTCCTCTTTGGCTTGGTCAACGGCTGGATCCGGGAGGACACCACGATTGTGGAGGCGTCCAGCGGCAGCACCGCCGTCTCCGAAGCCTATTTCGCACAGCTGCTGGGCCTGCCCTTCGTTGCTGTGATGGCCCGGACCACCAGCCCGGAAAAGATCGCCCTCATTGAACAGTTCGGCGGGGCCTGCCTGCTCGTGGACCACGCGTCCGAGGTCTACGCCGCTGCGGAGGAGGTCGCAGCAACCAGCAACGGGCACTACATGGACCAGTTCACCTACGCCGAGCGGGCCACCGACTGGCGCGGCAACAACAACATCGCAGAGTCCATCTTCGATCAGCTGTCCATGGAGGAGCACCCGGTCCCCCGCTGGATCGTTGTGGGTGCCGGCACTGGCGGAACCAGCGCGACGATCGGCCGCTACCTCCGGTACCACTCCCATGACACCTCTCTGGCAGTGGTTGACCCGGAGAACTCTGCTTTCTATCCCGGCTGGCGGGACGGCGTGCCGGAATTCACCACCGGCATTCCCTCGCGGATCGAAGGCATCGGGCGGCCGCGGATGGAACCCAGCTTTGTCCCATCTGTCATCGACCGCATGATCCAAGTGCCTGACGCCGCGTCCGTGGCCGCAATGCGGCACCTTCGGGAACTCACGGACCTGCACGCAGGGCCTTCCACCGGCACCAACCTCTGGGGTGTCTGGCAACTGGTGGCGGAGATGATCGCCACGGGCCAGCGCGGAAGTATTGTGTCGCTGATGTGCGACGGCGGCGAGCGCTACGCGGGCAACTACTACAACCCGGCGTGGCTGGCCACCCAGGGGATGGACCCCGAGCCCCATCAGGCAGTCATCAGCCGCTTCTTCGAAACCGGCATCTGGGCACCCTAGACTTCGACTGTTTCACGGACCGCCAGGTGCGTGAATTCCGTGCCGTACTTGGCTCCGATCCGGGTCACATGAGACTCCACCATCTTCAGGCCCATCTCGTTCAGGAGCCCATCGTGGATCTGGAAGGCTTGCGGTGCCCGGACGCCGATGACAAAGTCCACCACTTCGCTGGCCTTGTTCCACGGTGCATGGATGGGAACCAGCAGCGTCTTGACGCTGATGCCGTCCGGGACGATGAAGGAGTCGCCCGGGTGATAGACATTTTCGTCAATGAGGTAGCCTACGTTGGCCACCACGGGAACCTGGGGATGGATCAGGGCATGCTGGCCGCCGAAGCTGCGGACGCTGAACCCGGCAGCGTCAAAGGATGTCCCGGGTTCAACCGAATGGATCCGGTCTGCGGCTTGCGGCGCTTCCTCGCGCAGGTTGCCTGCCACCCCCGCAGGCGCGAAAACAGCGAGCTCGCCTTCACCCCGCAGGGCATTGACCAGGGCGGCTACGTCCACGTGGTCGCCGTGCTCGTGCGTGATCAGCACTGCCTGCGCGCCGTCCAGTGCTTCCTTCACTTCGGAGAACGTGCCGGGGTCAAGGACCAGGACACGCCCGTCTACTTCGAGCCGGACGCAGGCGTGGGTGTATTTAGTCAGCTTCATAGCGCCAGCCTAGGGTCCTGTCCGGGCAGGTGTCCACGGAACTCCTGCCCGCTAAGGTCTGGCTGGTAATCTGGATCTTTGCCACCATCCCTCAGGGAAGCGAGTCAATCCATGCCGTTTGGCACCAAGACTGACGAATCGACGCCGTCAACCCCCGCGCCGCGGGCAGGCACCGCCGCGGGCAAAGAGCAGCGCGTCACTAAGCAGCGCCTGGCCGTCAGCGCTGCCCTGGACGAACTGGATGACTTCGTCAGCACGCAGGAGCTCTACCGCATCCTGCAGAACCAGGGCGTTTCCGTCTCCCTCGCCACGGCGTACCGGATCCTGCAGTCGCTGGCTGACGACGGGCTCGTGGATGTTCTGCGCAACGGTGAGGGTGAGGCCGTCTACCGCCGCTGTGCCGTAACCGGCCACCATCACCACCTCCTGTGCCGGAACTGCGGAAAAGCCGTTGAGGTCGAAGCACCCGCCGTCGAAACGTGGGCCGCGCGGACAGCCAAGGACCATGGTTATACAGAGGTGGCGCACACCGTGGAGATCTTTGGGCTGTGCCCGGACTGCACGGCACGCAAGGCCGCTGGGCTCCTGTAGCCTGGTCCGTCGTCGAACACGGACCTGAATCCGCGGGAGATCCTCAGGCCGCGTGCAGCAGCCGGCCGTTTAGCCCGCGCTTGGCGCGGACCGTTCCGATGATCCGACACACCACATAGATGACGAATGACAGCGTAGTGACATAGGGGCTGATCGGGATGCGGCCGCCCAGTGCCAGCAAGATCCCTCCGACGGTCGCAGTCATCGCAAATGCCACGCTCAGCACCACCACCACCACCGGTGAGGACGTTACCCGCAAAGCCGCTGCGGCCGGCGTAATGAGCAGGGCCAGGACCAGCAAGGCACCCACCACCTGAATGGACAGGGCCACGCTCACGCCCAGCAGGACCATAAAGACCAGGGCCAAGGTCCGCACGGGAACCCCCCGGGCTTCGGCAAGCTCAGGGTCGACACTGGCAAAGTTCAGCGGCCGCCAGATGATCACCAACGCCACCATGACCACCACTGCTGTCCCGGCCAGGGCCTGCAGCTGAACCGTGTCGACAGAGACGATTTGGCCTGTCAGCAGGCCGAACTTATTCGCCGCCCGCCCTTCATAGAGCGACAGGAACAGGATGCCGAGCCCCAGTCCAAACGGCATGATCACGCCAATGATCGAATTCTTGTCCCGCGCCCGCACGCCCATGAGCCCGAGGAGCAGCGCGGCCGCCACTGACCCAATGAGCGAGCCGAAGACGATGTCAGCGCCGATGAGCAGCGCAAAGGCAGCCCCGGCGAAGGAAAGTTCGGAAATGCCGTGAACTGCAAAGGCGAGGTCACGCTTCATCACAAACGTCCCGACGAGGCCGCCCAGCAGCCCCAGGACCGCGCCGGCCCAAATGGAGTTCTGGACCAGGACCAGGAGTTCGCCATAGTTTTCGAAGCTGAAGATCGACCCGATGATGCTGTCGGCGTCCATCACGCCACCTCAGCGGCGGTGGCGTGGACATCCGCGTGATGGTGCGTGGTTGCGTCCGGAAGTCCGACGACGACAATGCGTCCGTTGGCGTGGATGACCTCCACATGGCTGCCATAGAGGTCGGAGAGAACCTCGGTGGTCATGACTTCCTGGGGAGTTCCTACCCGGAAGCGGCCTCCGGCCAGATACAGCACGCGGTCTACGTAATCGATGATCGGATTGATTTCGTGGGTCACAAACACCACTGCACTGTTCTGTTCACGGCACTGCTTGTTGATCAGGGCGCTGACCGCCTGCTGGTGGTGAAGATCCAGGGACAGGAGCGGCTCGTCGCACAACAGGACCTTCGGGTCCGTCGCCAGAGCCTGGGCTACCCGAAGTCGTTGCTGCTCACCGCCGGAGAGCTGCCCCACCGGGACCTTGGCGTAGTCCGTGGCACCGACAAGTTCCAGGAGTTCGTCGATCCTGCGGTTTGCTTTGGCGGCCCCGAGGCGCAGGCCCCACCGGTGGCCATCGACGCCCAGGCCCACCAGGTCCCTGGCACGCATCGGCGTGTCCACAGCGAACGATTTCTGCTGCGGGATGTAACCGATCATCCGGCTCCCCCGTTCCACGGGGTGCGCTCCGAGGCTGGCAGTGCCCGAGTGGAGTTGCTGCAGCCCGAGCAGCACTTTCAAGAAGCTGGTTTTCCCGCTTCCATTGGGACCAAGCACGGCGAAAAATTCACCGGGCCTGATGTCCAGGTCGAGACCCTCCCACAGCGCCCTCCTGCCAAACTGCAGGGACGCCCCACGGAGGCTCACAACCGGTTTCAACTACTTTTTCTCCAAAACTTTGCTGATGTTGTCCACATTGTCCGTCATCCACTGCAGGTACGTCTTGCCCTCCGGCAGTGTTTCGCTGAAGTCGACCACCGGAACGCCGGCTGTTTCTGCCGCCTTCTTCAGCGCCTCGGTCTGGGGACCTTCGGTCTGCAGGTTGTACGCCAGGAAGCTCAGGTCCTTGGAACCGGCAAGATCGGTTGCCGCCTTCAGCACGGCTGGCGGTACGTCAGTGCCTTCTTCGATCGCTGCAGTGTAGTCCTCCGGTGTCTTGTTCTCCAGCCCGGCGGCCTCAAGCAGGTACAACGGAACTGGCTCAGTAACTGCAACAGGAGCTCCGGCATCGGCCGCCGACAATGCTGCCATTTTACCCGTGAGCCCCTCCAGGCCGGACTTGAACGTGGCTGCGTTCGCCTCGAAAGTGGCAGCTGAGCCCGGCTCGGCTTCACCGAACTTGGCAGCGAGGACATCTGCCAGCTTCCCCATCGCAGAGAGGCTGTACCACACGTGTTCGTTGAACTCGCCGTGATCGTGGACGTGGTCGTCAGCCGGCTCGGTGGCTTCCGCAGCCGCAGGCTCGGATGCTTCCTCCTCCGGCGCCAGTCCCGATACTTCCACGGCACTGACAATGCTGTCGTGGGGGATCTTGCTGTCGTCTGCGAGCGTGTGGATAAAGCCGTCGTAGCCGCCACCGTTCTCAATGACGAGGTTGGCCTTGGACACTACCAGCCGGTCCTGGGCGGTCGCCTCGTAGGAATGCGGGTCCTGGCTGGTCTTGTTGATGATCGCCGTGACGTTGACCTTGTCGCCACCGATGGCCTTGGCAATGTCGCCGTAGACGTTCGTGGAGGCAACCACATTGATTCCCTCGGCGGCCGAAGAGGCGCCGGAGGGCGCCCCCTCAGCAGAGCATGCAGACAGCATCAGGCCAAGGCCGGCGAGGGCGGCCAGGGATGCACGGGCGGCGGATGGACGGCGCACGGAAACCTCAGATCAGTTCAGGAGGGACAAAAGCAACTCCGGAAAGTCTATCTCCAAATAGGAATGATTCCTATTTAGAAAAGCGCCAGTGTCCCCAACCGCGGGCATCACTCGCCGTTCGGCTGGCCGAGCCTCCGGATCCCGGTCGCCTGCGTAGCATCCCGGATTTCACCGACAAGCTGCTCGATCACATCTTCCAGGAACAGCACCCCCTGCGTCTGGCCATCCGGGCCGATGACCCGGGCCAGGTGCGAACCGGTTCGCTGCATGACCGACATCGCCTTCTCGATCTCATCGCCCAGCGCGAGGTTGGCAAGAGAGCGGATCCGGCTTTCCGCAATCGGGTGCTGATAATCCGCATCGGGGATGGACAGCACGTCCTTGACATGCAGGTAGCCGTAGAGCATCTCGTCATCGTCCAGCATCGGGAACCGCGAGAATCCGGTCCTGCTGACTGCCTTCTCGAATTCCACCGGCGTGGTGGCGGCCTTTAGCATGACCAGCTTGTCCAGCGGCACCATGATGTCCGAGGCGGTGTGGTCGGAGAATTCCAGTGCACCCGTGATCAGCCCTGCATCATCGTCCACCAGACCGTGCCGGGTGGACTCCTGGACGATCGATTGGACTTCCTCCAGGGTGAACGAGGAATTCACCTCGTCTTTGGGTTCGATCCGGAGGAGCTTCAGGATGTGGTTGGCCGACCAGTTCAGGGCCACAATAACGGGCTTGACCAGGCGGGCAACAAACATCAGCGGCGGCGCCAGGAAAAGTGCGGCCTTGTCAGCTACCGAAACCGAGATGTTCTTCGGCACCATTTCGCCGAAGGTCACGTGCAGGAAGGTAACCACCATCAGCGCGACGGCGAACGCCGCCACATCGGCGATCTCCATTGGCAGCCCCACGGCTTCCAGCGGGGCAGCCAGGAGATGGTGGATGGCCGGTTCGGCTACCAGCAGGATCAGCAGGGAGCAGACCGTGATGCCCAGCTGCGCGCACGCCAGCATCAGGGACACGTTCTCCATTGCCCGCAAGGTGGTCTGCGCGCGCTTGGACCCGGCGTCGGCCAGCGGTTCAATCTGGCTGCGCCTGGCCGACATCACGGCGAACTCGGCGGCAACAAAAAACGCGTTACCCAGCAGGAGCACTACCAGCCAGAAAATTCCGGCCCAGTCACTCATCGTTCCGTCCTGTCATTCGGGTCAGGCTCTGCATCAGGGGCGGCCGGCCGGAAGCAAATCCTGTCGATCCGGCGCCCGTCCATCCTGGTCACGCTCAACGTTCCGCCGCCCACGGCCACGGTGTCCCCGACGGCGGCGATCCGCCCCAATTCACTCATGACGTAGCCGCCCACCGTCTCGTAGGCTGCTTCGTCGGGAACGGTCAGGCCGGGAATCTGTTCGGAGAGTTCGTCCGGACGCAGCAGCCCAGGGAAGTACCAGTCACCCGATGCGCTTTGCAGGAGCCCCGGACGGACTTTGTCGTGCTCGTCCGCCACTTCTCCTACGATTTCCTCCACGAGGTCTTCGAGCGTCGCGATTCCGGCGGTGCCGCCATACTCATCAAGGACCACGGCGAGCTGGAGGTTTCCCTCGCGGAGTTCAGCGAGGAGAGCATCGAGGTGGATGGTTTCCGGGACCCGAAGGACGTCGGTCATGATGGCTCCGGCTTCCAGGTTTGCCCGGCGTGCCGAAGGTACGGCCACAGCCTTCTTGACGTGGACCAATCCCCTGATGTCATCGGCAGAGTCCCCGATGACCGGGAACCGCGAGTAACCCGTGCGGCGGGCGGCCTCCACGATGTCCGAAACGGGCTGGTCGGCGTCGATGGTTTCCACGCGGATCCGTGGTGTCATCACGTCGGCTGCCGTCCTGGCCGAGAAGTTCAGTGTCCGCGCCACGAAGTTGGCCGTACCGGCGTCGAGCGTTCCCATGGCAGCCGAGCGACGCACCAGGGATGCGAGCTCAGCAGGCGTCCGGGCACCGGAAATCTCTTCCTTGGCTTCGAGGCCGAAGACGTTGAGCACTTTGTTGGAAAACCCGTTGAGGAGCACGATGGCCGGTCTGAAAATGGCCGTGAACATCAGCTGTGGCCTCGCGAGTGCGCGGCCCACGGGGAATGACAGGGCGATGGCCATGTTCTTGGGCACCAGCTCGCCCAGGAGCATGGAGAGCAGGGTGGCCAGCACCATCGCGATGACAAGGGAAATGGACGCTGCTGCGGCCTCAGGGATCCCGGCGGCGGTCAGGGGCACCTCAAGCAGCTTGCCGACGGAGGGTTCCATGACGTAACCGGTCAGGAGGGTAGTCAGGGTGATGCCAAGCTGGCAGCTGGAGAGCTGGGTTGAAAGGGACTTCAGGCACTTGAGCAGCGCAACGGCACGGGTGTCACCGTTGTCGATCGCGCGTTGGACAGTCGCCTGGTCCAGGGCAATGAGGGAAAATTCGACGGCGACGAAGAAGCCGGTGCCGGCGATCAGCAGGAGGCCTGCCGCGAGGAGTAACCATTCCATTCAGCAGCCCGCCCGGTGATGCTGGGGCGGGGTGATGGTGCAGGTCCGTGTTCCAGGCTGGATCCGGGGAAGTCTGCCCGGCGGAGGATGGTCCGCCGAAGCGGACGCTGTCTCCTTGAAGGCTCCGGAGGCGTGGAACGACGGAGTGTGATGGGCGCGTGTTCGGGGTTTGCCGGCTCGGCGGGTCGGCTGCGCGTTGCTGTACTTCATGCTCCGCTGACAGCCCCCAGGCCGGCACCTAGATTTACTGTCCATAAGAATTTCAGTCTACAGGAGCAAATCCCGGCATCCTGAAGCGTCCCCTGGGATAGCCCTCCATGAGCGTCGGGCAGGGACCGGCGGCGCCATATTTGCCAATCTACGCGTCACTTCATGATTTGGGTCACCCTTATTGGCAGTTAATACAGAATGCTCATTAGACTGGCAAAGGTCTGGGTTCAGAGGACGCAGAGACTGGTTCGGATGTTGTGCTGAGGCACCGTGGCGGCCAGAGAGAAATCAAACTCATGGAAGAGGCGTATTTCAAGTGCCAGAGCAGCCTAGCCACCGTCTACCAGAGGAATTTGGCGGAAACGAGTGGCTCGTTGACGAACTGTACGAGCAGTATCAGCAGGACAAAAACGCGGTGGATGCCAAGTGGTGGCCCCTGTTCGAATCCTTCGACTCGGGCAGCGGTTCTTCCTCCAACGGAAATTCGGCCCTCGCGGTTGCTCATCCCGCAACCCGCGAAATGCCCGTCGTAGCCCAGGCGCAGGCCCCCGCAGCTCCGGCACCGTCGCCGGCAGCACAGCCGGCCGCGCCTGCCCCCGCTGCAGCTGCGCCTCCTGCTCCCCCGGCACCGGCGCCGGTTAAGAAGGCACCGGCCACCGTGGCGCGTGACGGCGCGAAGAAGACCGAGCCGGGCTCCGGATCACAGCCGATCCCCGCGCAGCTTCCCAAGAACGTCAAGGCACCCACGGCGCCTGAGGAAGACGTCGTCTCCATCCTTCGTGGCCCGGCCAAGGCCATCGCCACGAACATGGTGACTAGCCTTGAGGTTCCCACCGCTACCAGCGTCCGTGCGATCCCGGCCAAGTTGCTGATCGACAACCGCGTGGTCATCAACTCCAACCTGGCGCGGGCCCGCGGTGGCAAGGTCTCCTTCACCCACCTGATCGGCTACGCCGTCATTCGGGCCCTGTCCCAGTTCCCGTCCATGAACGTGTACTACGACGAAGTGGACGGCAAGCCCGTCGCCGTCCAGCCGGCCCACGTGAACTTCGGCATCGCCATCGACATGCCCAAGCCCGATGGAACCCGCCTCCTGATGGTTCCCAACATCAAGAAGGCGGAGACCCTCAACTTCTCCGAGTTCTGGCACACGTATGAAGACCTCATCAAGCGGGCCCGCAGCGGCAAGCTGACCGCCGACGACCACCAGGGCACCACTGTTTCCCTGACGAACCCCGGTGGCATCGGCACCGTCCACTCGGTGCCCCGCCTCTCCAAGGGCCAGGCCGCCATCATCGGCGTGGGCGCGCTGGACTACCCGGCCGAGTTCCAGGGCGCGAGCGAAAAGATCATCGCGCACAACGCGATCAGCAAGGTCCTGACGCTTACCTCCACCTATGACCACCGCGTCATTCAGGGAGCCGGCAGCGGCGAGTTCCTGAAGCTCGTCCACCAGCTCCTGCTGGGGGCCCAGAACTTCTACGACGAAATCTTTGAGTCCCTCCGCATCCCGTACGAGCCCGTGCGCTGGAGCCCGGACCTGCAGGTTGACCCGTCCGACCAGATCAACAAGGTCGCCCGGATCCAGCAGCTGATCCACTCCTACCGCGTACGCGGCCACCTTATGGCGGACACCGACCCGCTGGAGTACGTCCAGCGTAAGCACCCCGACCTCGACGTCCTGACGTATGGACTGACCCTGTGGGACCTGGACCGCGAGTGGCCCACCGGCGGCTTCGGCGGCAAGCCCATGCTGAAGTTCCGCGACATCCTGGCGGTGCTGCGTGACGCCTACTGCCGGACTACGGGCATCGAATACATGCACATCCAGGAGCCGGAGGAACGCAAGTGGTTCCAGGACCAGCTGGAACACCCCTACTCCAAGCCCACCCGTGAAGAACAGCTGCGCATTGTTTCCAAGCTGAACGCCGCGGAGGCCTTTGAGACGTTCCTGCAGACCAAATTCGTGGGCCAGAAGCGTTTCTCCCTTGAGGGCGGCGAGTCCCTGATCCCGCTCCTTGACGCGATCATGTCAGACGCCGCCGATGACGGCCTGGACGAAGTCGCCATTGGCATGGCCCACCGCGGCCGCCTCAACGTGCTGACCAACATCGCCGGCAAGACCTACGCCCAGGTCTTCCGCGAATTCGAGGGCACCCAGGATCCGCGCTCCGTCCAAGGCTCGGGTGACGTCAAGTACCACCTTGGCACCGAGGGCACCTTCACGTCGGACAATGGCAACGAAACCAAGGTTTACCTCGCTGCCAACCCCTCGCACCTTGAAGCCGTGGACTCCGTGCTCGAAGGCATCGTCCGCGCCAAGCAGGACCGCCTGGACCAGGGCGAGGCCTTCCCGGTCCTGCCCATCATGGTGCACGGCGACGCCGCCTTCGCCGGCCAGGGCGTGGTGGCAGAAACCTTGAACCTGTCCCAGCTCCGTGGCTACCGCACCGGTGGCACCATCCACGTTGTGGTCAACAACCAGGTCGGCTTCACCACAGCTCCATCGTCCTCGCGCTCATCCACGTACTCCACGGATGTTGCCAAGATGATCCAGGCTCCGGTGTTCCACGTGAACGGTGACGATCCGGAGGCAGTGGTCCGCATTGGCCAGCTCGCCTACGAGTTCCGCCAGCGCTTCCACAAGGACGTTGTGATCGACATGGTCTGCTACCGCCGGCGTGGCCACAACGAGGGCGACGACCCCTCGATGACCCAGCCGCTGATGTACAACCTGATCGAAGCCAAGCGCTCCGTCCGCAAGCTGTACACCGAATCGCTGATTGGCCGTGGCGACATCACCGAAGATGAAGCAGAGCAGCTGCTCCGCGACTACCAGGAGCGCCTGGAGCGGGTCTTCGCCGAGACCCACGCCGCCCAGACTTCCCCGATCCCGATCATCACGGCGGACTCCGCAGCGGTTTCGGACATCGAACGTCCCATCGCCCAGCAGTCCGATTTCGGCACCAACGCTCCCGCGTCCACGGCCATCTCCCCGGAGACCCTGGCCCGGATCGGCAAGGCACACGTCGAAATCCCCGAGGGCTTCACCGTCCACTCCAAGCTCAAGCAGCTCCTCGAGAAGCGCGAGCAGATGTCCCGTGAAGGCGGCATCGACTGGGGCTTCGGCGAGATCGCAGCCTTCGGTTCGCTCATCATGGAAGGCGTTCCCGTCCGCCTCGCAGGTCAGGATTCGCGCCGTGGAACCTTCGTGCAGCGCCACGCCGTGTTCCACGACCGCTCCAATGGCAACGAGTGGCTTCCCTTGGGCAACCTCTCAGACAACCAGGCAAAGCTGTGGATCTACGACTCCCTGCTGTCCGAATACGCGGCCATGGGCTTCGAGTACGGCTACTCAGTGGAGCGCCCCGACGCGCTCGTGCTGTGGGAGGCGCAGTTCGGCGACTTCGTCAACGGCGCGCAGACCATCATCGACGAGTTCATCTCCTCCGCCGAGCAGAAGTGGGGCCAGCGTTCATCGCTCGTGCTGATGCTGCCGCACGGTTACGAGGGCCAGGGCCCGGACCACTCCTCGGCACGTATCGAGCGCTTCCTGCAGATGTGCGCGGAAGAGAACATGATCGTTGCCAATCCCACAACAGCCGCGTCGCACTTCCACCTGCTGCGTCGCCAGGCGTACAGCAGGCCGCGCAAGCCGCTGATCATCTTCACGCCAAAGCAGCTGCTCCGCCTCAAGGGAGCCGCATCCTCGGTCGAAGACTTCACCACTGGCAGCTTCCGCCCGGTCATCGGTGAGCACGAGCAGCTGGCGGCTGACGCCGTCGAACGCGTGTTGCTCGTATCCGGTCGCCTGTACTACGACCTCCTGTCCACCCGGCAGAAGACCGAGGACAAGACGACGGCGATCGTCCGTGTCGAGCAGCTCTATCCGCTGCCCGCGGCGGAAATTGCGGCGGAGCTCGCCAAGTACCCGAACGCGGAGGTTGTCTGGGCACAGGATGAGCCCGCCAACCAGGGACCGTGGCCGTTTATGGGCCTGAACCTTCCCGACGCGCTTGACCGCAGGGTCCGGCTCGTGTCCCGTCCGGCGTCGGCATCCACTGCCGCCGGCTCCATGAAGCGGCACGCAGCCGAGCAGGACACACTCCTGAAGCAGGCTTTCGCCCGTAAGTAACCACGAGGGCTGCCCGGCCGGACGTCGAAATACCAGACTCCGGCCGGGCAGTTCTGTTTAATGGGTTGCGAGGGTACCAACGGGCAGAGTCTGCCCGGCCCGTCCCGCGCTGCCGGCATGGGGCGCCATTCAGTACGGAAGTAAAGAGGAACTTGTGGAAGACAGGAAGCTGCGCATCGCAGCTGTTGGAGATGAACTGCTGGCCGGACTGGGCGATCCCAGGGCCCTCGGCTGGCTGGGCCGCGTCCTGGCCCGCACTCCGCAGGACGGCATGGCACTTGAGAGTTATGCCCTCCCCTGCCCACAGGAAGGAACGGAAGGACTGGCCGCCCGCTGGCTGGAGGAAGCCGGCCGGCGTTTCAGCGACCTCCACGAAAACCGGCTGGTCATCGGGCTCTCCGGCCGCGATATTGAGTTTGGCCTCTCCACCGCCCGCAGCCGCCTTAACCTGGCCAACATCCTGGACTCCGCCTCGCAGAACCGGATCGAAGTCTTTGTGGTTGGCCCGCCACCTACGCTGGATCCCACCCAGAACCGCCGGCTGGGAGAGCTCAACACGGCCTTCGCCGATGTAACCACCAGGCGCAAGCACCTGTATGTTGACACCTTCTCACCCCTGCTGAACCACGAGCAGTGGCGCCAGGACCTCGCGGCTAACGGCGGGACACCCGGCCAGTCTGGCTACGGCCTGATGGCCTGGCTGGTCCTGCACCGGGGTTGGTTCCAGTGGCTGGGCATGGACGCCCCGGAGTAATCCACACGCTGCCAATCGCGATATATCTTGACCCGTCCGCCGAGGCGTTATACCGTGGGGTATCAGTCACGATATATCGCGATCTTGGAGGATCCATGGCAGAGAGCAGCTGGGCCGTCACCGAGCCCCGCATTATCGACGTCGACGGTGTCACGTCGCTGAAGCTGGGAATGGTTCGCGGGCGGTTCGACATTGTCACCCACACGGACACCGTAGCGCGCGTTGAGGTTTCCGAAGTCCAGGGCGATCCCGTAGCCATCAGCCTGGTGGACGGCCGGTTGGAGGTTCGGCACCAGCTCCACGGGCCGCAGGGGTGGTTCAAGAACCTCATGGGGACCGTCAACCACAACAGCAACAATTCGGCTGTCATCAGCATCGCCTTGCCCGAGGGCGTTGACGTGGAAGCCGGAACGGTCAGCGGTGATGGCCTGGTGTCGGGTATCGGCGGGCACATACGGCTCAACACGGTGTCTGGCTCGGTGATGGCGGATGGAACCGCCGGTGACCTCCACGTCAACACGGTCAGCGGCGAGGTGATCGCACGCAACCACGACGGCGTCCTGACCGCCAAGAGCATCTCCGGTGAAGTCACCGCCTCTGGAAGGTTCAGCCACATCCGGGCCAACACTGTCAGCGGCGACATGAGCTTCGACCTCCTGGGCTTCACCCAGGATTTTGGCGCCAATTCAGTTTCGGGCGACCTTACCATCCGCCTTCCGCACGACGTCGGCGTGGACATCGTGGCCAAGTCGGCCAGCGGCACGCTGGTCATCGACAACCAGCAGTACTCCCAGCCCGGCGGCAAGGTGGAAACAATCGCCGGCCCGGACGGCAAGCTGATGATTGTCCGGACCAACTCCGTCTCCGGCAAGACCTCCATCTTCCATGGCCAGACAGCCGGGGCCCCGGAAACAGAGTACTGATGCCTCCTGTCTTCGCCCACGGCGCCCTAAGGCTCTACCTCCTTGCCCTCCTCGAGTCCGGGCCCAAGCACGGCTACGAGCTCATCAAGGCCCTCAATGAACGGTTCGGCGGCACGTACTCGCCCAGCGCGGGCACCATTTACCCGCGGTTGGGGAAGCTGGAAGAGGAAGGGCTCGTCGCCACGGAATCCGCAGGCCGCCGTACCAACTACCACATCACGCCTGCAGGCCTGGCTGAACTGAACACCCGCCGGGACGAGCTGGCCGGCGTCGAAAACGACATTTCCGCCTCCGTACGGCGGTTGGCGGACAGCCTCCGCGACGATATCCGGACCAACATGCGTGGCCTGAGGGCAGATCTCGCAGCAACGGCCGAGGCAGCAAGGGCCTCGGTCCGGAACGGTGACTTCAGTTCGGCCGGACCCCGGCAGTCACCCGAAGGACACCGCACGCTCAAGGAAGCCGAGATGCTCCTCCAGGCGTTCCGCGACGACCTCCGAGTCGAGCTAAGGCTGCAGGCTAACAGGGAGCCGCTGAGCCCCATGGTGCTCGAAACCGTCCGGACGGTACTGGACCAGGCCCGCATTTCCATCCGGAATTCCCTGCCGGGCTGAGCGGCCGCTTCACAGGCGGTCCTGGTTCGCGGCCCGTGCCATCATGTGGGAGACTTGAGGGCAGCTCTTTTGAGTACCAACATTAAGGAGGCCAGCTATGAGCAAGCGTGCACGTAAACGTCGTGACCGTAAGCGTGGCGGCGCGAACCACGGCAAGCGCCCCAACACCTAAGCAAAAGCTTGGTATGACGGTTCAAACGAAGAACCCCGGAAGTCACATGGCTTCCGGGGTTCTTCGTCTCTTACGGTGTGTGGCCGGTTCGGTGCCCTCAGGCCTCGACGGGACGGATTGAATGGATCCGGTCCAGGATGGCGTTCTTCAGGTTCTCCGGTGCCGCTTCCGTGCAGGAGCGTTTGACCATGTTGCGGATGACGCATTCGAGGTCATACTGCTGGGTGCATTCCGGGCAGTCATCGAGGTGGTGCTTGATGTCCGTGATGTCTTCCCGGGTCAGTGCCCCGTCAAGATATTCGTAGATGCGTTGCATCCGGGCGTCGTCGCAGTCGCCCAATCCCTGGCAGTCGCTCATTTCCTGTTCTCCTGTTGTGTGCTTCCGGCCGTTTCCTGAGGATCGACGGCGGTTTTGAATCCCCGCTCGGCGGCATATTCCGCCAACATGTCCCGCAACATTTTCCGGCCGCGGTGGAGCCGGGACATCACAGTGCCGATGGGCGTGTTCATGATGTCTGAAATTTCTTTGTACGCGAAGCCTTCTACGTCGGCGAAATACACCGCGAGCCGGAACTCTTCGGGAATGGCCTGCAGCGCCCTCTTGACGTCGGTGTCAGGCAGGTGGTCCAAGGCCTCTGCTTCGGCCGACCTTAACCCGCTGGACGTGTGGGACTCTGCCCTGGCGAGTTGCCAATCCTCAATGGTGTCCGAGTTGGACTGCAGCGGTTCGCGCTGCCGCTTGCGGTACAAATTGATGTAGGTATTGGTCAGGATGCGGTACAGCCACGCCTTGAGGTTGGTACCGGGCTTGTACTGGTGAAAGGCCGAAAATGCCTTGGTGTAGGCCTCCTGCACAAGGTCCTCGGCATCAGCGGGGTTCCGCGCCATCCGCATGGCCGCTGAATAGAGCTGGTCCACGTACTGCATGGCATCGCGCTCAAAACGAATCCGGCGCTCCTCCGTGCTTTCCGTGGCAAGGTCAACTGCCGGGGCTTCGGGTTCTGTGGCCGCCGTGTCCGGCAACAGCGCGGCATCAGGCGTTCCGCCTGACTTCGCGGCGTCCGGTGAGACATCCGCGGTCTTGGCTTCGCGCCCGGAGGCCTCATACATGGCCTCGAGGGCCGGATCCAGGGTGCTCATCGCCCCCAAGTCTACTGTGACGCTCCGGGCACGCGGCGACCCGTACTCCGGGGCACCGGTTTCCAAAGCCTCCATCGCCACGGGGCCTGCCACGTCCATGCCGTCCTTCACCAACCCCAAAGGCCAACTCCATTTCCCTGTACCGTTCGATGCGCCCGGACCTGCAGCCCGCAACCCAACCGCCATGGCGCAGTGTGCGCCGTGATTCGTCCGTCACTGCCGGACCCGCAATCCATAACCTTTAGTGGCGGGCAAATATTCCCCAAAAGTGCAAGACTAGAACCGACTCCGCCGCATTCGACGCGGTTCGTCCAGCCAGGAGGAAATCCATGTCCTTTGTCCGTACCCTCGCCCGGCCCATGCTGGCATCCAGCTTCGTACTCGCAGGACTGGATAAGCTCAAGAACGCGGATGACACTGCCCAGCAGCTGTCGCCGCTTCTGCGCAAAGCCACGGCCTCACTGCCTTTCCGTACGGAAGACAAGACACTGGCCCGGGTCATCGGCGGGGTGCAGGTGGGCGCCGGAGTGCTGTTTGGCCTGGGCAAGTTCGCGCGGTTCTCTGCGACGCTGCTCACGGTCATCTCTGCCCTTAACACATTCGTCGAATGGCGCAGCGCCGACATCAGCACCAAAGAGGCCCGTGTGGCACGCCGCAACCAGCTCCTGAAGAACCTGTCCCTGAGCGGCGGGGCCCTGCTGGCTTCGGTGGATACTGCCGGTAAGCCAGGGTTGGCCTGGCGAGCGGAACACCTCGCTGCCGACGCCAGGAAGGGCGCTTCGCACCTGGCAGCTGACGCCCGCAAGAGCACTGGGAAGAAACTCCACAAGGCCGACAAGGCCGTGCGTCGTGTGGTGGACCAGGCAACGGGGGCATAAGGACGCATGACCGGATCCACTACCGCCCTTTCGCAGCCTGACGCTGCCGAAGCTCTTCCGCTCTGGCCCGCACCGTTCGCCACCAGGCCCATCAATGCCACGGTGACCGTGCCGGGTTCGAAGTCCCTGACCAACCGGTTCCTCGTCCTGGCGGCGCTGGCTGACGGACCGTCCCGGCTCCGCGCTCCGCTGCACTCCAGGGACTCCGCCCTGATGATTGAGGCCCTGCGGCAGTTGGGGGCTTCCATCACAGAAGTTCCCGGCGACGGAGCCTTCGGCCCGGACCTTGAGGTCGTTCCCCTCAGCCAGGACGCGCCGTCGTCGCTGGCCCGGATCGACTGCGGACTGGCCGGCACCGTCATGCGCTTTGTTCCTCCGCTCGCTGCACTGCGGAACGGCGTCAGCGTGTTCGACGGCGATCCGCACGCCAGGAACCGCCCCATGGGGACCATCATCGAAGCCCTGAAGGCGCTCGGTGTGGCCGTGACGGCAGAGGACGGCGGGACACCGGCGTCCCTGCCCTTTGACGTGGCCGGAACCGGGGAAGTCCGGGGCGGACATCTGGTGATCGACGCCAGTGCATCGTCCCAGTTTGTCTCTGCGTTACTGCTGGTGGGTGCACGCTTTACCGAGGGGCTGCACCTGGAGCATGTCGGTAAGCCGGTGCCGAGCCTGGACCACATCAACATGACAGTGGCAGTCCTTCGCGGCGTGGGCGTGTCCGTGGATGATTCCGTCCCCAATCACTGGGTCGTGGCGCCAGGAACTATCCGAGCGTTTGACCAGCGCATTGAGCAGGACCTTTCCAACGCCGGCCCTTTCTTGGCCGCCGCATTGGCCACCAGCGGCACGGTCCGGATTCCCAACTGGCCCACTGGAACCACGCAGGTGGGTGACCTCTGGCGCAGTATCCTTGCGGACATGGGCGCCACGGTCAGCCTGGCCGACGGCGTCCTCACTGTCACCGGCGGAGCTCAGATCAAGGGCGCCGACTTTGATGAAACCAGTGAGCTTGCCCCCACTGTCGCGGCGCTCTGCGCGCTTGCCAGCGGCCCCTCCCGGCTCAGCGGGATCGCACACCTCCGCGGCCATGAGACTGACCGGCTCGCCGCCCTGGTCGCGGAGATCAACCGGCTGGGCGGCGACGCCGAGGAAACCAGCGACGGGCTGGTGATCCGCCCGGCCAAGCTGCATTCCGGCGTCGTCCACAGCTATGCGGACCATCGAATGGCAACTGCAGGGGCGATACTGGGCCTCGCAGTGGAGGGCATAGAAGTAGAAGACATCGCCACCACGGCCAAGACCATGCCCGATTTCCCGCGGCTGTGGGAAAACATGATCGCGCAGGGCCAGGAACCTGGTACGCCGGGACCCGCTGGTAACGCATAGTGGCACGCAGCACTGACTCCTGGGACGAATCCGACGTCCGGATCCGCCCCAGCAAGAAGGGTTCCCGACCCCGCACGAAGGACCGCCCCAGCCACGACGACGCCGTGACAGGACGGATCATCACCGTGGACCGCGGCCGATACACAGCGGTGGTCGGCGAAGATTCAGGGGAAGAACGCACCATCATCGCCGCACGGGCACGGGAACTCCGCCGGTCCCCCGTGGTCGCTGGCGACTTCGTTTCATTGGTGGGAGATGTCTCCGGGGAACCGGACACGCTGGCCCGGCTGGTCCGGATCCAGGACCGCAGGACACTCCTGCGGCGCAGCGCCGATGATACCGACCCCGTTGAACGGGCAGTCGTGGCCAACGCCGACCAGCTTGTTGTTGTGGTGGCGGCGGCAAATCCCGAACCACGCACCGGCTTCATTGACCGCGCACTCGTCGCCGCCTACGACGCCGGCATCGAGCCGATCCTGCTGGTCACGAAAGCCGATGTCAAAGACCCTGCCGAACTTCTGTCGAACTACGAGCACCTGGACTTCCCGGTCATCATCAGCCGGACGGCCGACGCCGCTGCATCCGGCATCGATGCCCGCTCCGACGACGGGCTCTCGGCGCGCCTCGACAGCGATGCCGTCGCCCAGCTTCGGGCCTACCTCGATGGCAAGGTCACGGTGATGCTGGGACACTCAGGCGTAGGCAAGTCCACCATGGTGAACGCCCTGACCGGAGCCGAGCGAGCCACTGGCGGAGTCAACGCCGTGACAGGCCGCGGACGCCACACGTCCTCCTCGGCCCTGGCCCTTAAGCTGGCCGACGCCCCTGCTGGAAGCTGGATCATCGACACCCCCGGCATCCGGTCTTTCGGACTGGCGCATGTCGACGCAGACCGCATCCTCCGCTCCTTTCCGGACCTGGAACCGGGCACGGATGCGTGCGAGCGCGGCTGCAAACACAATGCCAGCGCAGTCAATTGCGGCCTGGACTCCTGGGTTGCCGAAGGCCATGCGGGCCCAACCGGACCCGCCAGGCTCGCGTCCCTCCGTCGCCTACTCGGCACCGATCCCCGCATGGAGGGGCAGGAAACCAAGGAATTGGGCAGCGTCAACTGACCCGCCCGGCCGGCTGGGAGCAGCGCCCAGGCTGTTCAGGACGCCGCCCGAAGCCGGGGTCCCCAACCACACGGCGCTTTGACGGTAGTTTGGAACCATGATCCAACCCGCTTCGAGCTACAACGATGACCTGCGCCTGGCCCACGTGCTGGCCGATTCCGTGGACGACCAGACCATGAGCCGCTTCAAGGCACTGGACCTCCACGTCGAGACCAAGCCGGACCTGACCCCGGTCACTGATGCCGATAAGGCCGCCGAAGAAGCCATCCGTGGCCAGCTCTCCCGTTCCCGCCCCCGCGATGCGGTCCTGGGCGAGGAATTCGGCAGTTCAGGCCATGGCTCCCGGCGTTGGATCATCGACCCCATCGACGGCACCAAGAACTTTGTCCGTGGCGTACCGGTGTGGGCAACACTGATTGCGCTTGTGGACGAAGGAGAGCCCGTCGTCGGCGTCGTCAGTGCCCCTGCCCTGGGCAAGCGTTGGTGGGCTGCCAAGGGCGCAGGCGCCTACATGGGCCGGTCACTGGCTGCGGCCACCCGGCTGAAGGTCTCAGACGTGTCGAAACTCTCGGACGCTTCCCTGTCCTACTCCAGCCTGAGCGGCTGGAGGGACCGCGGGAACCTGGATGACTTCCTTGGGCTCACCGAAGACGTCTGGCGCACGCGTGCCTACGGCGACTTCTGGTCCTACTGCATGGTGGCCGAAGGCTCCGTGGACATTGCGTGTGAGCCGGAGCTGAATCTCTACGACATGGCGGCACTGGTCCCGATCGTGGTGGAGGCCGGCGGCCGCTTCACCTCCCTCGAGGGTGAAGACGGTCCGTTTGGCGGCAACGCGCTGGCGACGAACTCCATCCTGCATTCGGAAGTCCTCAAACGGCTCAACCCCGACCTGGACGACCTCCTCTAGCAGCCCAAGTGCCGAATTATCAACGGCGGACGCCTCCTGATGGGGGCGTCCGCCGTCGTATCTTCGGATAACCATGGGTATTTCCATCCGCGCGTAACAAAAGCCTTAACATTCGGACGGGCTTCCTGCCCGCCCCGCCCATGTTCTACGCTCTTAACAGGTCACGAGTGCCAGCGCGAAACCCCGGTTTGCTGGCCGGCAACCCTCCATTCGCGGTGGGGTGCCCCGGGTGACGACCAGGCCGGTCCGGAACGGACCCGGCAAGCGCGGATTCCCGGGACAGGGAGTCCCTCTAAAGTGAGGTCTCTGTGACAACAGCCACCGTCTCCCCCAACTCCGCCGTCCGTACCCTGGCCGCAAACGACACCGCAGCCCTGTTCAGCGAACGGCTCGCCGTTGCCGGACGGCCGCTCTCCGCCGTCACCGGCGCCGAAATCCAGGCCCCGCTGATCCAGGGCGGCCACGTGCGTTACGCCAACCTGGACTACGGCGCCTCTGCCCCGGCCCTCTCGGTTGTCTCCGCCTACCTCAACGAGATCCTGCCGTTCTACGCCAGCGTCCACCGCGGCGCCGGCTACGCATCCCAGATCAGCACGTCCGTCTACGAGAACGCCCGGAACATCGTGCGTGACTTCGTGGGAGGCCGGCCCGGTGACTCCGTCATCTTCACCAGGAACACCACGGACTCCCTGAACCTCCTCGCCGGGTGCCTTCCGTCCGCGGACGGCCGCCCCACGGGGGAGGTTTTGTACCTCGACATCGAGCACCACGCCAACCTCCTGCCGTGGCAGGGCGTCCCGCACCGCAGCGTCGTTGCGGCCGACACCGTGGCCGGCACCATCGAGGCCCTCCGTGCCGAACTGGAACAGGGCGGAATCAGCCTGCTCGCCGTCACGGGCGCCTCCAACGTCACCGGCGAAATCCTGCCCATCCGTGCCCTCGCCGCCCTTGCCCACCAGCACGGCGCCCGGATCGTCGTCGATGCCGCGCAGCTCGCGCCGCATCGCCGGATCAACATCAGCGCCGACGACGTCGACTACCTCGCTTTCTCGGGCCACAAGCTCTACGCGCCCTTCGGCGCAGGCGTCCTCGTGGGGCGGTCGGACTGGCTCGACGCGGGCACGCCGCATCTTGCCGGTGGCGGCGCGGTGCGGGAGGCCAGGCTCGACGGCGTCAGCTGGGCCACCGGCCCAGCCCGGCACGAGGGCGGTTCGCCCAATGTCCTGGGCGCCGCCACACTGGCTCGCGCCACCCAGGTCATCGCATCGCTGGATCAGGACCGGTGGCACGCCCACGAGTCGGCTATCCGGTCGTTCCTGGTGGAGGGTCTGCAGAAGATCGAAGGCGTGACGGTACACCAGATCTTCAAGGACACCGATCCGGACACCGACACCATCGGCGTAGTGAACTTCTCGGTGGAAGGCTACGACGCCGGCCTGGTGGCTGCCTACCTGTCAGCAGAACACGGCGTAGGCCTCCGCGACGGCCGGTTCTGTGCCCACCCCCTGCTGAAGCGCCTGGGCCTCCCGTCCGGCTCCCTGCGGGCAAGCTTCGGCGTTGGGTCCCGCCTCGAAGACGCCCAGCGTCTGCTGGCTGGCATCGAGGAACTCCGCCGAACCGGCCTGGGCTGGGACTATGTGGTTGACTCGGGCCGCTGGGTTCCGGCTAACGACACCCGCAAATACCCGGACTGGGCACCCAATACGCCTGGCACGGCAGGCGCTGCCCCCTGCATCGACGACTGATCCGGGTTACCCGGCTCATGCGGTAAATTCGAAGGATACCCAAGGGCATCTGGCGAAGGAGGCTGCACGTGGCGCGGGGTGGCCCCAAACTTGACGACGTACGCCGTCAGGAGCTTGGTCAGAGCTTCCAGGACGGAGGCGAACACTACGAACGCGTGCGCCCCGGTTACCCCGGCGATTCGGCCGACTGGCTTATTCCGGCGGGGGCCCGGGATGCCCTGGACGTGGGAGCCGGCACCGGAAAATTCACGGTCCTGCTGCTCGACCGCGGATTGACCGTTTCCGCCGTGGACCCCTCCGCAGACATGCTCGACCAGTTGCGGATCATGCACCCCGGTGTTGCGGCCACTGTGGGCACTGCCGAGGCGACGGGATTCGCGGACTCCTCGTTCGACGTCGTCAGCGTGGCGCAGGCATGGCACTGGTGCGATCCCCTGGCCGCCAGTACGGAGCTTTCACGGGTTCTCCGCGCCGGCGGAAGGTTGGGGCTGATCTGGAACCAGTTGGACACTTCAGTCCCTTGGGTTCACCGGCTTTCCCGCATCATGCACGCCGGGGATGTCTACCGGCCGCACTTCCAGCCGCCCTTGGGACCGGAGTTCGTGGAGCTGGAAAGCCATGTTACCCGCTGGGAAGACGCGCTCACCACGACAGAGATCATGGAGCTTGCCAAGTCGCGGAGCTACTACCTCCGTTCCGGCGATACCACCCGCGCCAAGGTCCTCGCGAACCTGGACTGGTACCTCCACGACCATCTGGGACACTCCCCCGGCGCGGGCCTGGGACTGCCCTACCTCACCCTGACATGGCGGGCCGCAAAAGCGTGACGCCCTCCGCGCAACGGGTAGGCTTGGTGTCGTGAAGACCAGCGCGCCCTCCTCCTCCATCGAGGACTACGTCAAGGTCATCTACTCCTTCACGGAGTGGCAGGACAAACCCATTACCTCCTCCCAACTTGCGCAACGGCTGGGTGTGGCAAACTCCTCCGTGTCCGAGATGGTCCGCAAGCTCAAGGACCAGGGCCTGGTGGACCACAAGCCGTACAGCGCAATCACCCTCACCGACGCCGGCGTGCGGCTTGCGCTCTCCATGGTCAGGCGGCACCGGCTGATCGAAACCTATCTGGTCCAACAACTTGGCTACAGCTGGGATGAGGTCCATGATGAGGCCGAGCATCTCGAACACGCCGTCTCGGACACGTTTATTGAGCGGATGGCGGCGAAACTGGGAAATCCACTTCGGGATCCCCACGGCGACCCCATCCCCGGCGCCGATGGCACGGTCCGGATGCCACACGCCCACCTGATGAATGAATTGGATCAGGGACACACCGGCCGGATCACCCGAATCAGCGATGAGAACCCTGACTTGCTCCGGTACCTGTCTGCCGAGGAGATCGACCTCGACGCCGAGGTGGAGGTAGTGGGCCGCAAGCCATTCGGCGGGGCACTTGTAGTGCGAATCAGCTCCGCGGGGAAGACTCGGGAGTATGACCTCGCTGATGAAATCACCTCGGCCTTGTGGGTGCACAGCGACGCGCCGCACGCCGGCTGCGTCCTCGGAAACGGCTGAATGGCCGGCACTGGGGCACCTGGCTGGCGTGCATGGCTGGCGGTGGCCGGCGGCGGACTCCTCGGGACCGAACTCCGGTACGGCCTGGGCCTGGCCTTCCCTGATGCCGCGGGAATGATGCCCTGGACCACGCTGGGCATCAACGCGGCCGGGAGCTTTGTCCTGGCAGCCCTGACTACGTTCTGGATCGCAAGGCCCCGCACGGCTTTCTGGCTCCGGGCGGGGCTCGGGCCCGGTCTGCTGGGATCCTTCACGACGTTTTCCGCAGTGGTGTTCGCGGTGGATCAGTTCTCCCGTGCCAACCTCCACTTGGTGTGGATTGCGTACCTCGGCCTTTCACTTCTGCTGGGGTTCGGCGCCGCGGCCGCTGGCTGGAGGACGGGCAAAGTGCTGGCCGACCGCTCCGGAGCCCCTGCGTGATCGCCGCAATGCTGGTAGGCGTCTTCGGCGTGGCCGGTGCTCTGCTGCGCTTCGCCGTGGACAGCTGGTTCGCTCATCGGCCCGCCGCTACCTCCACGGGCCCGCGCGCCAAGGACGCCGCCGGTCGGACGCCCCAGCACTGGCCGTGGGCCACCCTGGTGGTCAACGTAGCCGGGTGCCTGATCATAGGGCTCTCCGTTGGAGTGACAGGACGGCTGGGACTGCCCGAAGACCTCCATGCCGCTGTGGCAACTGGCCTCGCCGGCGGCCTGACTACTTTTAGTTCATGGACAACCGCCACCATCAGGCTGCTGGCTGAATCCCGGATTGCCGCGGCAGCCTTGAACGTGGCGGCCAATCTACTCGCGGGATTCGCCGCTGCTGCTGTGGGCATCGCCCTTGCGTCCTAGCTGAATCAGCGCACTCTGTGCTTCCGGTTGCCTGGTGGGCGGCGGCGGCCTCTAACGCAGTCCCGTATCGTTGACTGTGATGATTAGCAGACGTGACGCGGCAATTGCCCTCGATGTACCCCTGGAGATGGCCCAACGCCATGGCATCCCAAAATGGCTGACGGAAGCCGACCTCGGCGAAATCCTGGACAACCCGCCGCCCTGGCTTGTCCAATCGAGGGCAAACCGCACCGGGAAGCGTCCTGTGTGGGTTCATCTGGAATGTGCCGTGTGCGGCTACGAGGAAGCGGCGCGGCCCAAGAAATGGTGGCCCGAGTTTACCTATGTCAGCTGCGGTCACCATGCTCCCAGTGAGCTGCCGCCCCCACGTCCGGGCTTTGTCCGCAGCGAGTTCGACGGCGTTGGGACCCGGTTTGTGGGCATCGCGGACGTCGCCGTCCCGGACTGAATCCGGGCATTTCCTTAAGGGCGAATCAGGCGTAATTTACGAGATGGGACGTACGCCGTCCCGCCTAATAAGGGAGCACGCCATGCCTGACAAGACACCTCACCAGAATCTGTCCAAGAAGCCGGTCAAGACCATCAAAGAGAAACGCGCCGAAAAGAAGGCCAAGAGCCCCATTGACGGCCCGCAGGATCCGGTCGCGCACCTGAAGAAGCGCCGGTAGCGGCCACTACCCGTTAGCCGCCATTTCTTCGGGTACGGCAACAAGGTCAGTTTCTTTGCCGTCCCTCAGCACCGCAATCCGCAGGGGCTGGCCGATAGCGTCGGCGAACAGCAGCTTCTGCAGGCTTTCAGCGTTGCTGACGGGACGGCCGCCTGCTGTCAGGATGATGTCGCCCGCCGCCAGGCCTGCCCGGTCCGCGGGCGAACCTGCCAGGACCTCCACCACGCGCAGCCCGTCCCGCTGCCCTGTCCGGACCACGGCACTGGCATTTAGGCGGATGGGCGTGCTGACGACGCCAAGGTAGGCCCGGCGAACGCGCCCGTCAGCCAGCAACGCCGCGATGATCCTTCGCGTGGTTGCATTGATGGGCACCGCCAGCCCCAGCCCGGCACCGGCCACCGCTGTATTGATGCCGACAATACGCCCGTGGGTGTCCGCCAGCGCACCGCCGGAACTCCCGGCGTTCAGGGCCGCATCCGTTTGGATAACGTCCTCGATCACCCTCCGGTTGCCTCCTGCCCAGACTGGTATGGCCCTGCCCAGGCCGCTGACGACGCCAGCAGTCACGGATCCGGCCAGCCCCAGCGGGTTTCCCACCGCAACGACGAGCTGCCCCACCCGCAGGGTTTCCGCGTCGCCGAACTCGGCGGGAGGGACTTTGGGCGCGCGGCCGCGCACAACGGCAAGATCGGACAATGGATCGGCGCCCACGAGCTCCAAGTCGGTGCGGGCACCGTCCGCGAAAACAGCGTTGCCTTGGCGGGTACCGGCCACTACGTGGGAGTTTGTCAGCAGGTAACCGTCCTCCGTGAACAGCACCGCCGATCCGGCGCCCACACGAAATCGTCCATTACGGCGGTTTCCCGTCATTTCAATGGCGGCAACGTGTGGGGTGACTGTCTCGGCCACGCGCATGACCGTCTCCGAGTACGAGTCCAGAGGCCCGTCGTCGGACGCTGGTGAACCGGGCTTCCGCACCTGGTCCATGGCCCACCTCCTGGGGTTATGGCAGCCGATTGGCTCCGGACTGGCTGCTGGTCCTATTTGTCTCAACCATTCGGCCTGCGGTCCTACTCCCTGCGTGTCTACGCCGTGGGTGAACGGGGGGGGAAATGACAGCGTCAGCTGCTGCATTGCGCTTAACGCGGAACGGCCCGGACCAAGGTCCGGGCCGTTCTGCGTGCCTTGCGGCATCGCAAAATGTGGAGATGGGGGGAATTGAACCCCCGTCCGATGTCGTGTTGTCAGGGCTTCTCCGGGCGCAGTTTGCGTCGGATTTTCTCGGCCCCAGCCATGCTGCAAACAGCTGGCTGATCCGGGCCCAGTCATCTAAGAGTCCCGTTTGCCCCGATGACGGAGGCAAACAGCAGTGGCTATCTAAATGACGCCAGGTTCCGGGGCAATAGCAACCTCGGGCTGACGGACTGTCTTACTGCTTAGGCAGCAAGAGCGAAGTCAGTGCGCTTAGATTCGGCACTTATTGGTTTGCAGACAGCGTTTACGAGATAATTCTGCATCCTCGGCCCGCTTCACCTGTCGCGACTAACATCGTCGAAACCGATCATCCCCGTATTTTGTTATCAAACCCGGCAGGTCAGGTTTTGCGTCCCAATGCCTGCCGGACTACCAATCATAACGCACAGCAGGTGGAAATCATTCCACCCCGCGGCGCGCTACCTCCGGTTGCGTTCCCGGATCTCGCGCAGAGCCTCACGGTTGTCCTGCTGCTCACGCAGGCTCTGTCGCTTGTCGTATTCCCGCTTACCGCGGGCGACCCCGATCTCCACCTTGGCACGGCCGTCGACGAAGTACAGCTGGAGCGGGACAATGGTGAACCCGGACTCCCTGATCTTGTGCGAAATCTTGATCAGTTCCTCGCGGTGGAGGAGCAGCTTCCGGCGCCTGCGGGCAGCATGGTTGGTCCAGCTTCCCTGGTTATATTCCGGGATGTGGATGCCCTCCATCCACAACTCGTCGTTGTAGAAGGTGCAGAAGCCATCGACCATGGACGCGTGGCCCTCGCGAAGCGACTTGACCTCTGTTCCCATGAGGGCTATTCCCGCCTCATAGGTGTCCAGCACGTGGTAGTCATGCCGGGCCTTGCGGTTGGTGGCCACCACTTTACGGCCACTTTCTTTGGGCACGGTGGAACTCCTCGGTTCTTGGATCGTCAGTGGCTCCGGCCGTTCCGGCGCGAAGTCATACCAGTGTACGGCAGGCGCGGAGCGGCGTTACAGCAGCCGCATCGGATCGACCGCTGCGCCGTTCAGCCAGGTCTCGAAGTGTGCATGGCAGCCTGTGGAGTTCCCTGTGTTGCCCGAGTAGGCAATGAGCTGGCCTTGGGAGACCCTCTGGCCGTTGGAGACGACGATGCTGCTGTTGTGGTAGTAGATGGTGGTCAGGGAGTTGCCTTCCATCACACCGTGGGAAAGCTTTACCCGCCATCCGCCGCCGTCGGCTGAGTTCCAGCCCGAGGAAAAGACCTCACCGGCCGCGGCCGCATACACCGGGGTGCCGCACGCTGCTCCGAAGTCTATGCCGGTATGCATGTAACCGCCGGTGCCGTAGAAGTCGATGGTTCCCGGCGGAGTGGCCCGCCAACCGAAGCCGGACGTGATGGGCACGGAGCCGGCGAAGGGGTGCCGCAGGCCAAACGCCGACGGCGACCCGGTCACCGGAGCGTAGGGCACCTGCGGCGGGGCAGCTTGGCCCGCGGCAGCCGCCGCTGCCGCCGCGGCTGCTGCCGCCGCCTCAGCACGGCGCCGTTGTTCTGCTTCCCAGGCTTCCCGCAGCCTGCGGTCACGCTCGACAATCTCGTTGGCGACTGCGTTCTGGCTGGCCTCGACGGCTGCCAGTTGGCTCTGAATGCCTGGCCGTGCGGCCTGGAGTTCGGCATCCAGCCGGGTGGTGTCGGCGATCAGCTGGTCAACCTGCGCCTTCTTGGCCGCGGCTTCGTCGCGGGCCGCCTTTTCCCGCTCGAGCGCCGCGTCGGCCTTGGCTTTCAGGTCCTGGATCTCCGCTTCAACTGCCGCAAGCCGAGCCTGGGAATTGACGTTGGTGGCGTTCTGCTGGGACAGCTTGTCCATGGCCGAGTTTTGGCTGCGCATGGCCTGGTCGGCGAGGTCCATCGTATCGGTCAGGCTCCCGCCTGCGTTGGATCCGAAGAAGAGCGTGAGGTTGGAGGGAACCCCGCCGGACTTGTACGCCTGCGTAGCAATCTGGCCGATCAGCTTCTTTGTATCCGCTATCTTCTGCTTGTCTGTCTCCAGCTGTTGAGTGATCTTGGCCTTGTTCTGCTGTGCCAAATCCACCCGCGCTGAGAGCGCCTCGACTTCCTTGACGGCACTGGCAACCCTGCCCTGGGCTTCAAGAAGTGCCTGTTGGGCGCCGGGAAGCTGGCCCTGGTAGATCACCAGGTCGCCCGCGGCTTTGGCTATCCGCGAGTCAACAAATTCAAGGGACTGCTGAACCCGGGCGGCCTCGGCTTCGAGGGCGGCCTGTTTGTCTTCCAGTTCGTCGGCGAAAGCTGCCGGCGTTGAAGCGCCCAGGCTTGCCGCCAGGACAAGCGCCAGGACACCGCTAATGATGCCGGCGCGGCGCGGCTGGCGGTTGCCGGTTTTGCCGGGCGCGCGGGAAGTTCGATTCATGCCAGTCATAAGCTTTCCTTGGTCGGTTTGCACAGCCTAAACCCTCAAATATCTGCGCAAGGTCAAGAGAGACGAAATTCCTGCCAAGGATCCGCCAAGGATCAGCAAGGCAGGCGCAAGGATGAGTGTCTGCGCCGGCGAGATGAAGGCCGTGTCCGGGTACTGCTTGGACAGGTACTCCCCCAGGAAGAAGTGCGCCACGGCCCACAGCGTTCCGGACGCCAGCGCAGCGCCGATCACGGCAGCAATGACACCTTCGAGGATGAACGGCAGCTGGATGACTGTTTTGGAGGCGCCCACGAGGCGCATGATGCCCGTTTCGCGGCGTCGGCTGAACGCCGAGAGGCGGATAGTGGTAGCGATCAGGAGGATGGCACAGACAATCATGACGCCCGCGACGCTGACAGCCACGAGGGAAGCGGCATTCATGGCGGAGAAGAGCCGTTCCAGCAACTGGCGCTGGTCAATAACAGTCTCGACGCCGGGCTGGGACGAAAAGGTCTCGCTGATGATCTGGTACTTCTCCGGATCCTTCATGTTGATCCGAAAGGAGGCCGGAAGCTGGTCCGGCGTGACAGAGTCAACAATCGGGGAATTGGAGAACTGGTCCTTGAAGTGCTTGTAAGCCTCTTCCTTGGACTCAAACTGGAAATCGTTGATGTACTGAGCCACCGCCGGTGACTCCAGGAGGCTTTGCAGGTTGTCCTGCTGCTCCGGAGTGACCGGGCCGGCGGCGCACCCGGCGGCCGTCGAACCGTCACTGCAAAGGAAGATCGCTACCTGGACCTTGTCGTACCAGTAGCCCTTCATCTGGTTGATCTGCAGCTGGAGCATCCCGGCTGCGCCAACGAAGGTCAGGGAAACAAAGGTCACCAGGATGACGGAAACGACCATGGTCACGTTCCGCCGCAGGCCGCTGCCGATCTCACCGAGGATAAAAGCGAGCCTCATCGCTGTCCCTCCCCTGAGCCTTCGCGGTGTCCTTCAGGGCTGGCAGGCGGTGGCTCCTCCCGGCCGCTGGCGTCCTTGAGCCGCCGCGACTGGCCAACAACCGGGATCATGGAAGTGTAGAGGGCCTTCGCTTCATCGCGGATGACTACGCCGTTCTTCAACTCCACTACGCGCTTGCGCATCTCATTGACGATGTCGTCATCGTGCGTGGCCATTACTACTGTGGTGCCATTCTGGTTGATCTTGTCCAGCACACCCATGATGCCCATTGACGTCGTGGGATCCAGGTTTCCCGTCGGCTCGTCCGCCAGGAGGATGCCCGGCCGGTTAACCACCGCACGGGCAATGGCCACGCGCTGCTGCTCGCCACCGGAGAGTTCGTGCGGAAGCCGGTTTTCCTTACCTTCGAGCCCCACTGTCTTGAGTACCTCGGGCACCGTGTCCCGGATGACGCTGCGACTCTTGCCGATGACCTGCATTGCGAAGGCGACGTTGGCGAAGACGTTTTTCTGCGGCAGGAGACGGAAGTCCTGGAAGACGACGCCGATGCCGCGGCGGAGACGGGGCACCCGCCAGCTTGAGATCTTGGCGACGTTCTGCCCGGCCACGTAGACGGCCCCGGACGAGGCGCGGTCCTCTTTCAACACCAGCCGCAGGAAGGTGGATTTTCCGGATCCGGAAGCGCCTACGAGGAAGGCGAACTCGCCACGGTCGATCTCAAGGTTGACAGAATCCAGCGCGGGCCGTGCCTGCTGGTCGTAGACCTTGGTGACATTTTCGAATCGGATCATGACCCTAAGTACCCTGCAGGCACGGCTGATCGTTACGCAGCCCAGATCTGCAGCCGGTGCGCGGGCTTCTGTTTGGGGGAAGTAGAGCTCCGGCTCCTCGACTATACGCAGCCCGGAGGCCGTATTTAGGGGCTTCCGGGGGCGTGTCGCGCGATCAGTGCCGTGAGGACTGCCGGACAGTTACTTCTCGGCGTTGCGGTTGTCAGTACGCCACCGGATGCCGGCGTCGATGAAGTCATCGATCTCGCCGTCGAAAACCGCTGACGTGTTGCCGACTTCGTGGTCGGTCCGCAGGTCCTTGACCATCTGGTACGGATTCAGGACGTACGAGCGCATCTGGTCGCCCCAGGATGCCTTGACATCCCCGGCAAACGCCTTCTTTTCGGCGTCCTCCTGCTCCTTCTTCAGGAGCAGGAGCCTTGATTGGAGGACCCGCATCGCAGCCGCGCGGTTCTGTAGCTGGGACTTTTCATTCTGCATCGACACCACTGTGCCGGTGGGGATGTGGGTCAGGCGGACAGCAGAGTCCGTGGTGTTGACCGACTGTCCGCCGGGGCCCGAGGACCGGAAAACGTCCACGCGGATCTCGTTGTCAGGAATGTCGATGGAGTCAGTTTGTTCGATGAGTGGGATCACTTCGACGGCGGCAAAGGAGGTCTGGCGCCGGCCCTGGTTGTCGAAGGGGCTGATCCGTACCAGGCGATGGGTGCCGGCCTCCACGCTCAGAGTTCCGAAGGCGTAAGGGGCTTTGACCTCAAAAGTGGCGGACTTCAGCCCGGCTTCCTCGGCGTAGGAAGTGTCCATAACAGTGGTCGGGTAACCGTGCCGCTCCGCCCAGCGCAGGTACATCCGCATCAGCATCTCGGCAAAATCAGCTGCATCAACCCCGCCGGCTCCCGCACGGATGGACACTACCGCTTCACGTTCGTCGTATTCGCCGGAGAGCAGCGTGACGATTTCGAGCTCCTTCAGTGCCTTCCTGATGGACTCGAGTTCCGCAGCCGCTTCGCCCATGGAATCAGCGTCGTCCTCGTCCTGACCGAGCTCCACAAGGACTTCGAGGTCGTCAATCCGCGAGGCCAGAGTGTTGAGCCGCTCCAGTTCCGACTGGCGGTGGGAGAGCCGGGACGTGATTTTCTGGGCAGCAGCAGGGTCATCCCACAGGTTCGGCTCGCCGGCCCGCTCGCTGAGTTCAGCGATGTCTTCCTTCAGAGCCTCAACATCGCTGACTCGCTCGATGGAGGTGTAGGTGGCGCGAAGGGCGCGGATTTCTGCGGAAAAATCAATATTGGCCATGGTTGTTTAAGCCTACGCTATCCGGCCGGAGGCCCCGACTCCCCGCCGCAGGTCACCGCGTAAGCCGGGAACGGGCCGTGGAGGAAGCTTCGATCCTGATTCCGTCGGGCATGAGGAAATTCACCACTGGCGGATGGACGGCAGAGGTGAGGACAACGACGGCGGTGGAGCCCTCGGGACTGCCTGTCGCCGGGGCGACGTCCAAGCGGTCGAAACGCGCCGCGGCTGGATTTCTGCCGATGAAGTCGCGGGCAACGTTCCTGACGCGTTCGGAACCGAGGACAGTGGAGGGACCGCCGTCGTCGGATCCCACATCACCCAGGGTGAAGCTGTCGGCCGCGGCCAGGGACGCTCCGTCGGCCAGGGACAGGAGACGCTTATGCTCCAGGTAGACACTGGAGATGCCGACGACGACAGTGGTCACCAAGAGTGCCAGCAGGACATATCCGATGATGAGGACAATCATCTGGCCGTCCTCCCCGGCATTCTTTGCCTTCACCGGAACCTGCCAACCAGTTGGGTCGAAGATGCTTCGACGTTGCTGGCGTTGAGCCTGAACTCGTCACTGAACGGCACAAACGGCAGAGGCACCATCAAGCTGACGGTCACGGTCACCGCCGTTCCGGCCGCCTGGCAGGCAGACGGTTCACAACTCGTGGTTATTTGGGCGTTGTCGGCAGGATGACCGTAATCTGCGAGGGCAACCAGGGCCGCCTGCTCGGCCGCGCGCTGCGCCGAGGCAGCGTCAGGCTGGGCGACATACACTTTTGCGGCCTGGTCGGCCGCCCCAACGACGGCAAAGGATCCGCCCTGTATTTGGCCCATAGTAATGATGAAGTACACGAGCGGAACCATCAGAAGCAGCGCGAGGAACGTAAATTCCACCACTGCGCTCCCCTGTTCGCGGATGGCTCTGGTGTTGTCGTCCGGTGGCGGAGCGGTCGTGGCCGGGAGGCCACACGCGAACCTCAGCCTTCGGACTACGGCCGAATGGATGGCTTCAGGGCTGGACAGCGGCATGGCCCTTGACTTCCAACATGTCCCGGGGCCCGATCAATCCGATAACCGGCATGGGGGCCTTGATGGTCACTTCCAGCGTCCGGAGGCCTTGGAAGGTCACTTCGGAGGTGCTGATATCGCGGGCGAACTCCTCGTTAAGTGCCATTCCAACCAGCGCCCCGGCGCGCTCCTGGGCATCGGCGGCGCCCCTGTCTGCCAAGGTGCCGTAACGGGCGCCTGATGCCGCGGCGTCGATCAGGGTATTTCGGACGTGGAGGACCAAGGTGAGTTGGATGATGGCCAGGAAAAACATGCTGAGCAGGCCACCCACCAGGACGAAGTCCACCACGGCCGAACCGCGTTCGCCCGTTGACGCACGCCTGAAACGGCCTTGTACTGCAACGGGACTGCCACCGCGGAGACGGTCCCGCCCAAGGCGTCGGGGCATGGTCAGTTTCCGACCCTGTCCATGGCCTGGTTGAACATCGACTCCAAAGCCGGACCCGCCAAAGCCAGCAACGCTGCCACGAGGACCGCCGACATCAGTGTGATCATTACCCAGCCAGGGACGTCGCCACGCTCTGGGTGTTCGGAGGCTGCGTAGCTTCGCCCGGCGGGCAGCGCCCCGTACGGCTGCAGGCTTATCCGAGCTAAGCACCAGATGCCGGCCACGATGCCCAAAAGCTGCAATCCGCTGCGCAATCCCAAGTTTTTCATCTTTCGTCCTATTCAGTAGTCGCGTTCTCAAAGCCGGCAGCCCGGCTGGTTATGGTTGCCCAGCGAGGCCGCTTATAAGCCAAGGCTGATGGCTGCAATGCCGGGGTAAACAGCGAAGATCACGGTCAAGGGCAGGACACCGAAAACGAGCGGCACCATCATCCCAATCTCTTTTCTACCGGCCGACTCCATAAGGTTCCGTTTGGCCGTATCCCGGACATCCTGGGCTTGGGCCCGGAGTACGTCCGCCAACGGGGTCCCCCGTTCCACGGCCACGATAATGCCGTCAACGAACCGGATCAGCGGACCCAGGTCGGTTCGGGCGGAAAACCCTTGCATGGCCTCCACGAGTGGTCTGCCGGCCCGGGTTTCGGCCAGGATCCGGGAGAACTCCTTGGCCAGTTCCCCGTGCGCGCTGCGGCAGACGCGGTCCAGCGCGCCGGTGGCGCTTTCGCCGGCACCGACCGCGAGCGCCATCAACTCGGCCAGGCTGGGAAACTCAGCCATCATCCGGGCTTCCCGGTTCCTGATCTGGATCCCAAGCCAATAGTCGCGGAACAGAAACCCGCCGAACCCGCTCCCAACGACCGCGAGGACCGCCAGCAATGGACTGAAACGGCCCGCTAGGGCACCGAGGACCACCAACGACAGCGAGAGGCTGAAGGCTGCCGCAGCCCAGAGCAGTTGCTCAGCCCGGAAGTCGAGCGGAGGTTTGTTGATGCCTGCCTGGGCGAGCCGTCGTGCAAGGCCCTTGGATCCCAGGTTCAGCCCGCCCAGGGCCGCGAAGCCGTCGCGGATCAGGGGCCTCATAATGCGTTCCAGCGGGCCGAAGGGTGTGACGTTCTGGTCCCCCGCTGCGCGCAGCAGCCTTGACTCAAGGTTTTGTGACTTCAGCTGCGGTTCAATGCGTTCGGCCAGTGTAGTGGCGCGCATCATCGGCAATCGGACGAAGACCAGCCACAGTCCCACTCCGAGGACGATTCCGCAGATGGTGGCCGCGGCCTGAGAGCCCGTCATCTGAGAACCCTTTCGTCCGGTGGGAGGGCGCCAATCCTCAGCATCAGCGAATAGCAGACAAGGGACACAACAAGGCCGCCGAGCAAAACAGCGACACCCACCGGCGTGTTGTACGCCTGGACCGCCTCTGGCCTCGTGGCCAGAAGCAGCATAACGATCCAGGGAGCAGCAACCGCCAGCCTGGCTGCGTTGATGGTCCACGACTGGCGGGCCTCAAGCTCACTTCGTGTGCGGGCGTTTTCCCGCAGGAACTCCGCAAGCGTGCTGAGCAGTTTCCCCAGGTCCGCGCCTCCGACTTCGCGCGTCAGCCTCAGTGCTTCCACGATCCGGTCAGCCACGGGATCGGCCAGCCGGTCCTTGAGTTTGTTCAGCGAGGCATCAAACTGGCCTCCGGCGCGGTAGTCCGAGCCGAAGTCCCTGAAGACGTACCGCAGTTCCTCGGGACCCTTCTCCCCGAGCTGGATGAGGGCCTCCGGCAGTGACAGTCCCGCCCGGATAGCGGATCTGAGGTGGTCCACGACGTCCGGCCACAACTGACGGAGCAGCGCCGTTCTCTTCCTGGCACGCCAGCGGATCACGCTGACCGGAAGCCAGGCACCGAAGAGGCCGAAGCACGCCGCCATCGGCCACGAGCGGCTGACGGCGAAGAATACGAGCGCCACAAAAAGGCCCAGTCCAAGGCAACTGGCCATCAAACCGGCCGCCGAGACTCTCTCAATACCGGCGGACGCCAGAAGGTCTTCCAGCCGGCTTGATCTGGCCGGCCGGGCGGCCGGTTGCGGATTCTCCCAACACGACCACCAAATAAGAAAGAACCCAGCGCCGGCAACTACCCCCATGAGCGGTGCCATCAGTGCGGTTCCAGCAGCGCCGCGACGTCGTAGCCGGCGCGCGCAAATTTCTCAGCTGCCGGCATGGAGTTGGCCCGTGGCTGGAGCATCCCATCGTCCATACCGAAAACCATCGACGACTCGATAACGCCGTTTTCGACTCTTCTCCCCAGCGACAGTACTTCGGTGACCTGGCGGCGCCCGTTGGCCTGGCGGCTGCAATGCACTACCAGGTCAATGCATGATGCGACCGTGGGTACAACAAACGCCGACGAGATGTTCTCACCGGCAAGCAGCGGGAGGGTACAGATCTTGGTCACTGCGTCATGGGCCGAGTTCGCATGGACAGTGCACATCCCGGGAAGTCCGGAATTCAAGGCAATCAACATGTCCAGGCTCTCAGCCTCCCGGACCTCCCCCACCACCAGGCGGTCCGGACGCATCCGCAGCGCTTCTTTCACCAGCCGGCGCAGCGGTATCTCGCCCTGGCCTTCCAGGTTGGGCTGACGGCACTGCAGGCCCACGACATCACGTAGCGGAAATTGAAGTTCAAAGATCTCCTCTACGGTGACCACCCGCTCCCTGCTACCGATGCTCGCGGCCAGGCAGTTCAGCATGGTGGTTTTTCCGGCCTGGGTAGCGCCGGACACAAGGATGTTCAGCCCACTTGCGACGGCCGCCCCCAGGAACCGTGCCGACTGCGGCGTCAGCGTGCCGAGCTCAACCAGGTGCTCGAGCCTGCTCGCCTTCACGACAAACTTCCGGATATTCACTGCCCAGTGCCGGCGCGTTACATCCGGTATGACTACGTGCAGCCTTGATCCATCCGGAAGGGCGGCATCCACGAATGGCGACGACATGTCCAGGCGGCGGCCAGAGCTCTTCAGCATCCGTTCCACCAGGTCGCGGACCTGTTGGTCTGAAAGGCTCAGGGATGTCAGCTCGGATTCACCATTCCGTGCCACATAGATTTCGTTCGGGGCGTTGAGCCAAATTTCCTCGATGGTGGGATCATCCAGCAGAGGCTGAAGGACCCCGAACCCTGCAACGGCATCGAAAACAAACTTGCGCGCCGTCTCAAGCGGACCGATCGGAGGAAGTGGCCCCACGAGAGCCCGTTCGTCGTAGTCGGTGACAGCAGCCTCAACCAGCCGACGGACCTCTCCGGCCTGCCGCGATGGGTCCAGGCCACGACGTCGGATCAGCTCGCGGACTTCGTCCTCCACGATTTGCACAGCGTCCATATGATTCCCCCATACAACTGCCGCCCCCAGCGGAGCAGTGTAACTGAGGTACAGCCTAGGCACCCTACACCATACGACCAAGTCATATTGTGAAGATGTGGAAAACCCGGTCAGGCCCAGCGCTGACCATGCCGTGGGCTCCGGCAAAGTAGGCTAGGCCGAGGAAGTGCGGGCCTGACTGGCCCCGGTCCGCCGTGTGCGGAGAATCTGAACGAAGAGGAAATACAGCATTGAGACCACTCTCGATCCGGTCCTTCGCCATGACGGCCGCGTTGGCAGCCTCCCTGGCAGGTTGCGCGGTGCCGCAATCCGAGGCCCCCGTGCGCGGCGCACTGACCGCAATCGGAACGCCTGCCCAGGGCGCGCCGATCTCGGCATGGCGCAGCGGCTGGATGAAGGAATTTCCCGAGACTTCGCTCAACTACTCACCCGATGGTCCGCGCGTTGGAGTGGACGCGCTCATCACCGGCCAGGCCTACTTCGCTGCCACCGACACCCCGCTGACCAGCGAGGATGTGGAGAAATCTAGGGACGCCTGCGGGCCTGACGGCGCATTCTCGGTCCCCGTAGCCGTCATCCCGATCGGCGTGATGTTCAACCTTCCCAGTGTCAAAAACCTGAAACTGAACTCCGAGACGCTGTCTGGAATCTTCAGCGGGCGGATCACCAACTGGGAAGACCCGGAGATTGCAAGGCTCAACCCGGAGTCAGAGTTTCCCGACCAGGACATCGTTCCCATCAGGGCGGAAGAAGCGTCCCCGTTGACGGCTGCTGTCACTGACTATTTGACTCCGGCTGGATGGCCTGCCCGGGCCGACCGGAGCTGGCCGGAGCCGGCCGGAGACGTAACGGTCAAGAAGTACGACGCAGTACCCCGGAAAGTCGACGACACGGCAGGCTCCATAGCCTTCGTCGACCGGGCAGGAATCGGGTCCGGTTTCGACACTGCACTGCTCGACTTCGGAACAGGATTCGTCAGAATGAGCGACGACAGCCTCGGCAAGTCCATCGCAGCGGGAACCACCGGCACCGGTCCGGGGGAAAGCGTCACATTCGCCGTCGACAACACCGCCGCTTCCGGTTATGGCCTCGCAACAGTGACCTACCAGGCCTACTGCAGCAGTTACGCGAATCCTTCCCTGACCACGCTTGTGAAATCCTGGGGCAACTATGTCCTCAGCGGAGGCGGACAAGGCAACTCCGCCCGGTTCGCCGGCGTTTCCACCCTTAGCGAGAAGGCACTGACCATGGCCAAGTCCCGCGTCGACGACATCACCTCCGTCGAATGAGCGCACAACTCAGGCCGGGCATGACGCCCCACGGTCCGTCCTCAGGCAAGGCAGGCATGACACACATCGTCCCGGGAACACCCGCTGATCAAACCACCCGCACGAGACCAGCGGCCAAGACCTTTTTCCGGGTTTTCGCGCTGTTGTCAGGGCTGATGGTGCTTTGGGCACTGGCCACTCCCCTCATGGCCTACCCCGACGAGCCGGTGCACACCATCAAAGCCGCCGCCGTCGCGCGCGGACAGATCGCGCCGGAGGCGGGGAAGTCCTTCGGTCACGGCCTCCATGTACAAGTGCCCTCCTACATTGCTAACCTCCAGGCGCAGACCTGCTTTGCGTTCCACCGTGACCGGTCAGCCGGGTGCGCCCCTGGGGTCCCTGCCGATGACAACTACTTGACGATCGGCGTGACATCCGCAGGCCTGTACAACCCGATGTACTACTGGCTCGTGGGGCTCCCCAGCCTGTTCATGTCCGGAGCGCCTGCGGTTTTCGCCATGCGCATTCTGAGTGCGCTGCTCTCCGCCGCGTTCTACGCAGCAGGCTTCACCGCCCTCAGCCGGCTGCGGCATCCAAAGTGGCCCATGGCGGCCGCGGCAGTGGCAACGACACCCATGGTTCTCTTCCTGGCGAGCGGCATCAACCCCAATTCCCTGGAAGTGGCTGCGACCATGGCCGCCTTCTGCGGCTTCCTCGTGGTTTTGGAGAACTCAAGCCAACTGAGAGTCGTGCGTCCAGCGGTGATTACCGTGGCGGTGTCAATCATCGCCTTGGCCAATACCAGGGCGGTGTCGCTCGTTTGGCTGCTGTGCGCCGTCGTCGTCGCTTGTGTTTTTTACCGTTGGAAAGACTTTCTCGTGTTATTCCGCAACAGGGTGGTCCTCATGGCCGTGGGTGTGGCAGCAGTCGGGGTGGCCCTGGGCATGGCCTGGAACCTGTTGATCCTCAACGCACCGCCCTCAGCGGGAGAGGCGCCGCCGGGAATTTCAAATGTCACCGGTGACGATGTCCGGCCGTACAACGCCTTCCTCACCATGCTTGACCGGTCCTTCGACTACGTCATCCAGTACGTCGGCGTTGTGGGCTGGCTTGACACCCCCATGCCCCAGGCTGTCCTGATGTTCTGGAACATGTTGCTGATGCTCGCGATCCTGATGGTCTTCCTGGTCAGGCACTGGCGCCTGCGCCTGGGGTTCCTTGCCGCCCTGGCAGCATTGCTGCTGGTTCCGTCCGTGATGCAGGCCGGACTCGTGGCAAGCGTGGGGTTCATCTGGCAGGGCCGCTATAGCTTGCCTCTGTTCCTGATAGCGGTCATCGCGGCGGGCATGGCGTTCCGGTTCCGGCACTTTCCACAAAGCCGGCCTTCCCAGGCGATGACACGGCTCGTGCTCCTCGCTGGTGCCATCGCCCACGTCTACGGGTTCCTGTTTGTGCTGCGCCGGTACGTTGTAGGTCTGCCGGATAAGGGGAACTGGCAGACGATGATCACTGTTCCGGGATGGCAGCCACCCTTCACCTGGGAGGTCCTGACCCTCGTTTACGCCGTCACGGTCCTGATTGGTGCGGGCATGCTGTTCGGCTACCTTCACCCGGGCGGCACCCTGCTGTCGATGCCAGGGTCGCTGGCCCGGCTTTCGTTCCGGCAGAAGGGCCCCCAGTCTGCGAACGGCCAGGCGGTTGCGCGGGCAGACTCCACAAAACCCTGACAACACCCTAAAGAACTCTGGACCTCCGCAATACCGCGGAAGTCCAGAGTTCTTTTGTATTGCAAGGTCTTAGCCCCGCAGATACTCCTGGAGCCGGTCCCCGGCCTTGGCAGGAAAGAACCCTGCAGCCTTGATTTTGGAGAGATCCAGCACGCTGTTCAACGGGCGGGCAGAGACGGACTTGCCTTTGAAGTACTCCTCGGTGCTGACGCCGGTTACGTCGTCCCGGGAGGCTCCGGTGAGCTCGTAAACATCAGCGGCGATGTCTGCCCAGGACTGCGGCTCGCCATCATTGCTGAGGTTGTAGACCCCGTACGCTGCGCCGGATTCAAGCAAGTGCCTGATGCCGGCGGCGATGTCCTGGGTAAAGCTGAGCCGCCCGATCTGGTCGTTGACCACCGACGGTGCAATCCCACGGCCTGCAAGGGATGACATGGTCCTGACGAAGTTGTTCCCTTCGCCGATAACCCAGCTCGTGCGGACGATGTAGTGGCGCGGCACCACGGATACAACTGCGTCGCCGGCAGCCTTCGACTGGCCATAGACGCCAAGCGGCGAGAACGCCTCGCCCTCATGGTGGTCAGCTTCGGAGCCGTCAAAAACGTAGTCCGAGGAGACCTGGACCAGGGTCAGGTCATGCTCGACGGCGGTGCGGGCCAGGTGGGCAACAGCCTCCACATTGATCTTCCACGCCGCGGCCCGGCCTTCAGGGGTCTCCGCCTGGTCAACTGCGGTGTACGCGGCAGCATTGATAACGGCCGAGTAGTTCTTCCAATTCTTCCGGGCATACGCGTCCGCGCTGGTGATGTCGAAGTCGGCGCGGCCGGCGAACTCGACTGATGTGTCGCCGTCGTAAAGTTCCCGCAGTGCTTTGCCCAGCTGACCATCTGCGCCAAGGATCAGTGTCTTCTTCGGCGGCATCGGGACTACCTCGCCGAGCCTGGGATGGGCCTTGTCCTTGTCCGAGAGTTCGGCCTCCGCCAGCGGCACCGGCCATTCGATGGCGGCAGTCTCGTCAGCCAGGTTCAGGAAGGTGTATTGGCCTTGCGCGTCGGCTGACCAGTGGTCGTTGACGAGGTAGGTGTAGGCAGTATTGTCCTCCAGGGTCTGGAAAGCGTTACCCACTCCCCTGGGGATAAAAATGGCTTGGCTGGGGTCCATGACGGCGGTGAATACCGCCCCAAAGGAAGGCCCCTCGCGCAGGTCCACCCACGCACCGAAGATTTTCCCGGTGGCAACAGAAATGAACTTGTCCCACGGCTCAGCGTGGATACCGCGGGTGGTTCCGGCCTTCTCATTGAAGGAGATGTTGTTCTGCACTGGACGGAAATCGGGCAGCCCCAAGGCCACCATTTTCTCCCGCTGCCAGTTTTCCTTGAACCAGCCACGGTTGTCGCCATGGACCGGAAGGTCGTACAGGACGACGCCGGGGATCGGCGTTTCGTGTGTGGTCAGCTTTTTCGAGAACTCGATGGTCATCGTTTACTGGCCCTGTTCCTTGTACTTGGCTTCGGTCTGGGCTTTCTGCGGCCGCCACCAGTCCTCGTTGTCCCGGTACCAGGCGATGGTGTCCTCGATGCCGGCGTCGAAGTTGGAGAACTGCGGCTGCCAGCCCAGCTCGTCGCGGAGTTTGGTGGAGTCAATCGCGTAGCGCAGGTCATGCCCGGGCCGGTCGACGACGTGGTCGTAGGCGTCCGGGGCCTGGCCCATGTGCTTGAGGATCAGTTCCACAACGTCCTTGTTGTTCTTCTCCCCGTCGGCCCCGATCAGGTAGGTCTCCCCAATCCTGCCCTTGGCAATGATGGCCAGCACCGCCGAGGAATGATCGTTGGCGTGGATCCAGTCCCGCACGTTCTCGCCCTTGCCGTACAGCTTGGGGCGGATCCCGTCGATCACGTTGGTGATCTGGCGCGGGATGAACTTCTCCACGTGCTGGTATGGGCCGTAGTTGTTTGAGCAGTTGCTGATGGTCGCCTGCAGGCCGAAGGAACGCACCCAGGCACGGACCAGCAGGTCAGAACCGGCCTTCGTGGATGAGTAGGGGCTGGACGGGTTGTAGGGGGTCTGCTCCGTGAAGCGCTCCGGGTCATCGAGTTCGAGGTCGCCGTAGACCTCGTCGGTGGAGATGTGGTGGAAACGCTTGTTGTGCTTTCGGGCCGCCTCAATCAGCGTGTACGTGCCGATGATGTTCGTGTCCAGGAACGGCCGGGGGTCATGCAGGGAGTTGTCGTTGTGTGACTCGGCAGCGTAATGCACCACCACATCGGTGTCGGCCACGAGCCCGTCCACCAGGCCGCCGTCGGCAATATCACCTTCCACAAAGGCGAAGCGGTCCGACGGGAGGTTCCGCAGCGATTCCAGGTTTCCCGCGTACGTGAGCTTGTCCAGAACGGTGACGTGGCTGTCCGTATTGGCGATGACGTAGTGAACAAAGTTGGAACCGATGAAGCCGGCGCCGCCGGTAACGAGGAGTTTCTGCATGGTGCCCAGCTTACCGGCTGAGGCGTGGCCGGCCGATTTCAGAGAAAGCCACAAATTCTTCACTCCTCCACCACTGGTCACACCAGTAACGGTTGGGTACTCTCGGTAGGACGTCGGTGGAAGTTCTCCCCGCGCAAGATATAACCGGGAGCAACCGTGACCATGCTGAATTCCCGCCGGACGGCCCTGATAACCGCCGCGCTCGTTTTTCCACTCATTCTGAACGGAACGTCAGCCGTGGCACTGACTCCGGCACCGACTCCGCCGCCCACGACGGCGGTACTTCCGGAGCCTTCGCCGTCCGAATCAGCCCCTGGACAGACCGCACGTGCCTTGCAGCCGACGTCGACCCCTCCGGCCGCCGCTTCCGAAGGGTCGCCGACGCCCTCGCCATCGCCCACGCCTGACCCCATCGAAACAGCGGCGGCAGCGCAAGCTCCGTCCCTCGAAGCAGGACAGGCCGCGATGGGCAGGGCTGGGATGAATGGACCGGAGGCGGAGGGCCAGCTTCCCCAAGCCAAGGCACTGAGCGCGGAGTCAGCGCAGCCATCGGTTCCCGAGCAGCCTGCCAGCACGGTGGGCCAGCCACTGGGCCTGGATGTCAGCTCGTGGCAGGGGTCGGTCAACTGGGCCGCGGTCAAGAGCAACGGCGCACGGTTTGCCTATGTTAAGGCGACCGAAGGAACCACCTACAAGAACCCGTACTTCGGCGCCCAGATCGGCGGTGCCACCTCCGTGGGGCTGATCAGGGGCGCCTACCACTTCGCAGCACCAAGTGCATCCGATGGAGCGACTCAGGCATTCTACTTCGTCAACAATGGTGGTGGCTGGTCAGCCGACGGAATCACCATGCCACCAACGCTGGACATTGAGGACAACCCGTACGGCGGGACCAACAAGTGCTATGGCATGTCTCCGTCCCAGCTCACCACCTGGGTCCGGGACTTTACCTCCACGATCTACCGGCTGACCAACAAACAGGCCATGATCTACACGGGCTATTGGTTCTGGCGCGACTGCCTGGGAAACACCACCGAATTCAGCAGCACCAATCCCCTTTGGCTCGCCTCGTATTACACCAACAGCCCCGCCATTCCCGGGGGCTGGTCGACCTACACAATCTGGCAGTACGCCAACGACTATGCCGACGCCTCACAGACCGTCAAGGCAACGTTCCCCGGGGACCAGAATGTGTTCAACGGCACAATGGACCAGCTGCGGAGACTCGCAGGGACGCCGGATTTCACTACGATGGCCCCGCCCGCAAACTCGACGCCAATCTCTGGCAAATGGTACGGGGCAGGGCGTTGGCTGGTGGGGTGGATGCTTGATGGCTTCTGGTGCCTTCAGAACCCCAATGGCGTTCCTCTCTGCTTCTCGTTTGGAACTGCCGGCGATATTCCCGTAACTGGGGATTGGAATGGTGACGGAATAACCACCATTGGTATCGTGCGCAACGGCCACTGGTACCTCACCAATAGTCTGACAGGACCCGCGATTGATTCGGTGGCATCGTTCGGGCTGCCCACGGACATCCCTGTTACCGGCGACTGGTCGGCTACTGGACGGACGGGTATTGGTATTTTTCGCAATGGAGTTTGGGCTCTGAGCAACGGAAGCGCGGGGGCAGCCAGCATCACTCACGTAGTTAGCTTTGGTCAGGCCGGCGACGCTCCCCTCGCTGGTGATTGGGACGCCAACGGAACAACAACCATCGGTATCTTCAGAAACAACGTATTTGCTCTCGGCAATAGCAACCGGAGCTCATCCGTCGCTTCAGCGTTTCCGTTTGGCAATCCGGGCGACCGTCCCCTAGCCGGCGACTGGAATGGGAATTGGTCAACAACAGTGGGCCTACGGCGCACTACGGTCCATTTCCTAAGTAACACCATCCCGGCCCAAACCGTTGACGCAGTCGTGTATTAGTTCTGACATGAGCCGTTTCGCCGGGACGCGACCACTACCAGCTGGCTCATCGGGGCCGCGGCTTCTTCCCTGACCGCAGGCGCCGCCGCGCCTCGACCATTAGCCTGAGTAGGACCACTCTCGCGGCGACGATCACGCTCAAGGACCTCCAGCCCCTGGGCGTGGCGTTCTCCTCGTGCAGTCGGCGCAGCAGTGTCGGGCGGTCGACATGCATGATGGATCCTGCCGTGTTGCCCAGGATGGCGAGCCAAAGATCGTGGGATTCGCGGAGGTAGCGGGGCACCGGGGCAAAGTCGTGCAGAACGTCGCGCCGGAAGGCCATCCCACAGCCGTAGTAGGCACGGTAACCGATCAGAATCCCTAAAAGATTCGCACGGTGGCGTCCGCTGTCGGCGCTTCGAAGCAGCGGAATGCCGGGGCGACGGCCGCCGCCCAGCACGTCGAAGTTGCTGGCCACGACGTCCGCCGTTTCCAGCCCGGCCAGCAAGGTATCCAGGCGACCCTCAATCCAGACATCGTCCTGGTCGGCCAGGAGAATGGCAGCGCCCTTGCTCGCAAGCACCGCCTGTTCGAAGGACCTGACGTATCCCTGGTTCCGCTCGGCCTGGATCAACTTAATCCTGGGATCATGAAATCTGCGGATGTGTTCAACAGTGTCATCGGGCGAAGCGTCGTCCACGATGACAAGCTCGTCGTTTTCTGCGAGCTGATCCAGGATCGATGTGAGCTGCTCGTCGATGTACCTGGCACCTTTGTAAGTGGCCATACAAATGCTCGCTCGTACGGGCGCCGTCTCAGGCTGGGTTGGGGCGTTCATGGCCTCACGTCTCGCTCGACTTCAAGGGCAAAACAACGGCAGTAAGGGTCCCACCGGTTGCCCGCCCCATCCTATGCGACCCCAAGCTAGGCCAAGGAATCACGTAAGATCGTTCAGGACTGCCAGCGAACCAAGGACAAACCACCGTATGAAAACCGTATTGCTTCGCCTGTCCGGCTTCACGGTTCTGCCCTTGCTTTCCCTTATCACGCCACTTCTCCTCATCCCCATCGTCTCGGGGATCGTAGGTGGGGAGGGCATTTCCAGCATCATCTCAGGCCAGGCGATCGGCACCTTCGCCGCGACGGTACTGATGTGGGGATGGAATGTTGAAGGGCCCGTAGCCGTGGCCCGGTCGGTGGATCCGGCAGCCCGGGCGCACGTCTACCTGCAAAGCATCCGAACCCGACTCGTTCTGCTGGTTCTCGTCTTTCCCTTGGCAGGAGCAGCGGCGGCGGTAGTCGCCGTGCCCCAATTCAGAAGCGAAGCCATGGCCATGGCTTTCGCTGTCGCCCTCGCAGGACTTTCGCCCGCATGGTTCTGCATCGGTATGGGGCAACCCAAACTGCTGGCTGTATACGACACTGTTCCGCGCTTCATCGCGACCGCCGCAGCGGCTCCGCTATTGCTCACCACCGGACAGCTGTGGTTTTACCCGGGCCTTGCCGCGCTGGCCACGGTCATTTCGCTGACGGCGTTCCAAACGCGGTATGCCAAGGGGGGCCGCTGGTTCCCCAGCGACCTTCCTGCGGCCGTGCGTGACCTCTCCGCCCAGCGGCGCACTGCCGGCATCAGCCTTGCCGCAAACGCATATGCTTCCACACCAGCACCGATCGCCACCGCCACGACTGCTCCGGCCGCGTCCGGCAGCCTTGCAACCGCCGACACGCTATACCGCTTCGGTCTCTTCACAGTGGTAGCCCTGGGTAACGCGTTCCAGGGATGGACCCTCGAACACGGAGCGGAGAACCGCCGGAATCGGCACCTGGCCGCCATTTGGGCTCACGTGGGCCTGGGCGCGGTCGGCGCGGTGATCCTCACTCTTGCCGGCCCCTTTGCCAGCAGCCTCCTCTTCGTTGGAAAAGCCCAAGCCACCACCGAATTGTGCTTCTACTACGGTCTCGCCTTCGCGTTCCTTAGTGCCAGCACGCCGTTTATCCGAAACCTGCTGATTCCGGCAGGTAAGGACCGACTCGTTCTGCGCTGGACTCTTGTTTCTGCCGCTTTCGGGCTAGCCGTCATGGTTTGGGCGGGTGTGCTGGGTAACGCCCCGGGAGTTGCGCTGGGCATGGCCCTGAGCGAAGGCCTCCTGTTCATTACCCTCATGCTCCCTGCACGGAAGCTCCTGACCAACGAGAGAATGGACCGCGTTGACGCCTAATAACCCTCCCCCGAGTGTCGTGGCTGTTATCGCTGCCTACCGGCCCGGCCCTGCCCTGCGCGAAAACATCGCAGGCATCGCCCGGCAGGTCAGCCGTGTTGTAGTCGTCGACGACGGCTCTCCAGCCGGGTCCGAGGAGCTCTTTGCCGAGCTTAGGGCCGAGGGTGTTACGGTCGTGACGCAGCCGTCCAACAAGGGAATAGCCGCCGCCCTCAACGCAGGTATCGCTCACGCCCGGGAGGAATCTGAACCGGATTACTTCCTGACGTTCGACCAGGATTCCCTTCCCGGCCCCGGATACGTTGCTGCGGCGGTGGACACGTGCAGGAGGGCGCAGCTTGCCGGACTGCGGGTTGGCTTCATTTCCGCTTCTTCCTACAGCGGCCACCCCATTCCTGTACGCGGTTCTGCAGCCGGATTTGTCAGGGCCTTCGACCCCATGCAGTCCGGCTTCCTCATTCCCCGCGCAACACTGGACGAGATTGGCCTTTTTGACGAAGGCCTGTTCATTGACGGCGTCGACTCCGAGTACACGATGCGCACGCGCTCGGCCGGTCTTGAAGTCCTGGTCGGCGATGGCTGTGAAATCCAGCATGATCTCGGACAACGGGAGCCCGCTGTCCTGCTGGGACGGCCGGTACGGATCATGGGCAGGGACATCTCGTACAACTACCATTCACCGGGCCGCGTCTACTACATCTGCCGCAACGGAACAGCGCTTTCCTTGCGCTACGTCCGCAAGGATCCCCAATGGGTGTTTCGTCGCCTCATCGAGGAGGCCAAAGCCCATACGCTGAGGCTGGCGTTCAGTCGCGGCCGCGGCAAACTCGTCAGGGCCGCGGTGTCTGGCTTCCGTGACGCCGTGCGCGGCGGAACGGGTCCGATTCCCCCGGCATTGGGCGAGAAACTGAACCGATAGCCGGAACAGCCGGGCCCGTGCTGGCCGCCGGCTCCCGATGTGCCCTCCCGCAATTGATATAGTTTGGACAACATGGAACCCAATCCCAATCCGCGCGTCCTGGTGATCATGCCTGCCTGGAATGAAGCCGAAGCTGTCGGTAACACCGTGCGGGAGGTTCTCACCACCAATACCCGATACGACGTTTTGGTCGTCAATGACGGCTCCACCGATGCCACCGCCGACGAAGCCGCAGCCGCAGGGGCGACTGTCCTGAACCTTCCGTTCAACCTCGGTGTGGGCGGGGCGATGCGCGCCGGATTCAAGTACGCCCAGCGGCTTGGCTACCGTCAGGTGATCCAGGTGGATTCCGACGGACAGCACGACCCCCGCAGCATTGATGAAGTCCTGGCCGGGCTAGCCCACGCCGATATCTCCATCGGAGCACGCTTTGCCGAACGCGGTGACTACAAAGTAACCGGACCCCGCAAGTGGGCCATGCAGTTCCTCGCGAAGGTCATCTCCGGCCTGGCAAAAACCCGCCTCACGGACGTTACCAGCGGATTCCGCGCCGCCAACGAGCGTGCGGTCACACAATACCTGGACCACTACCCGGCCGAGTATCTCGGTGACACCATCGACTCCCTCGTAGTGGCCATCAGGTCCGGCTGCAAAGTCACGCAGGTCCCGGTGGAGATGCGCCCGCGCCAAGGCGGCAAGCCCAGCCACAACCCGCTCAAAGCCGCGATTTACCTGGGACGATCAGTGTTCGCACTCCTCTTCGCCCTGACCAGAAAGCCTACAAAATTGACAAAACCGGCTGTTGAATCCGTGGTGGCCTAGGGAATGGGAAATCTTGCTGCCTTCCTTCTCGCCCTGGCGATCGTGGCCTTGGTCTTCGAGATGCTTCGCCGAAAGAAGCTCAGGGAGAAGTACGCCGCCCTATGGCTGATCGTCGGCGTCGCAACACTCGTGCTCGCGGCGTTTCCCCAACTGCTCAACATCGTGGCCGCGCTGGTGGGTGTGCAGGTTCCATCGAACCTGCTGTTTGCGATGAGCATCCTCATGCTGCTCGGTGTGTGCCTGCATCTGTCGTGGGAAATTTCGGTCGTCGAGGACGAAACCAGAACGCTGGCCGAAGAAGTCGCCATCCTCAGAACCCAGATAGAGTCAATCCAGGAAGACCGGGCTTCCGTTCCGACAGCCGGCATCCACTCTGCAACCAACGACACGGCGCATCCCCAAGCCTCTGCCCAGGTCTACGACCGCCCGAGCGAAAGCCAAGACTCCTAAATGCCTCTCGATATTTTTGTGCCGTACTGGGGCGACCCCGGATACATGAAAGAAGCCGTCAACAGCGTCCTCTCCCAGAACAACGGCGACTGGCTGTTGACCGTCGTCGACGACGCCTATCCGGGCGAAGAGATTGAAGCCTTCATGGCGGGCATTGATGATCCACGCGTGCGCTACATCCGCAAGGAGGTGAACGCCGGCATCACCGCGAACTACCGCACCTGTGTTTCCATGGCAACGCAGGAAGTCATGGTGATCCTCGGCTGCGACGATGTCCTGTTGCCCAACTACGTGGACGTCATCCTCAAGGCACACGAACGCTACCCCGACGCCGCCATCATCCAGCCGGGCGTGGAAGTCATCGACGAGAACGGCCAGGTCGTTTCCACCCTGGTCGACAGCGTCAAGCAGAAGCTCATCAAGCCGCGGGGCGGCGGCCGCCAGATCATTGCCGGCGAAGCCATCGCCACCAATCTGATGCATGGCGACTGGCTCTACTGGCCGTCGCTTGCCTTCCGCACCGACAAGATCCGCCGGGTTGATTTTCGTGACGGGTTCCCCATCATCCAGGATCTTGCCCTGATCATGGACATGGTGTACAACGGGGACCAACTCCTTATCGACCCGGCCGTCTGCTTCCGTTACCGCAGGCACTCCAACAGTGCTTCCTCCACGAAACTGATCGACGGATCCAGATTCGCCGGTGAACGTGATTACTTTGCTGTCTCAGCTGCCCAAGCCGAGGAACTCGGCTGGACCCGGGCTGCCCGCTCCGCCCGCCTCCGGCTGACGTCGCGCGCCCACGCCATGGCGCTCCTCCCCAAGGCAATCATCAGCCGCAATGCGACAGCGGCAAAGGCCCTCATCCGCCATTCATTCGGCAATTAAGCCAGAAACGAAAGGTCACCAGTGACTTCTCCTGCAACTCCTGCCCGCCCGGGCGGTACCGTTCTCGTCACCGGCGGCGCCGGATTCATTGGCTGCGCTATCTCCGATTCTTTGGTGGAGGCCTTCGACCGCGTCGTTGTGGTGGACAACCTGCACCCCCAGATCCACGCCTCCGGCGCCAGGCCTGCAGAGCTCAATGCGGCCGCTGAACTGATCATTGCGGACGTGGCGGAGTCCAGCACTTGGGATCGTGTGCTTGAGCAGGTGACCCCGGATGTGGTCATCCACCTCGCGGCTGAAACCGGTACGGGCCAGTCCCTTGAGGAAGCAACCCGACACACGCACGTGAACGTCGTCGGCACGTCACAGCTGCTCGACGGGCTCAACCGTCACCAGAAACTGCCGCGACGGATCGTCCTGTCCTCCAGCCGTGCCGTCTACGGTGAGGGTGCCTGGCAGGACGGCGACGGCACCACCTTCTACCCCGGGCAGCGGACCAGCGAAACGCTTGACAAGGCGCAATGGGATTTTCCCAACGCCGTTCCGGTGGCCATGAAGGCTTCCGAAACGTTCCCGGCCCCCGTCAGCGTCTACGGTGCGACGAAACTCGCCCAGGAGCATGTGCTTCAGGCCTGGGCCAAGTCCTTCGGTGTAGAGACGGTGATCCTTCGGCTCCAGAATGTGTACGGACCGGGGCAGTCCCTGATCAACCCGTACACCGGAATCATGAGCCTGTTCTGCCGGATGGCCATGGGCGGCAAGTCAATCCCCCTTTACGAAGACGGTGAAGTCCGCCGCGACTTCATCCTGATCGACGACGTCGCGTCAGCGATCGTGGCCGGGGCGGTCTCCCCCAGGGTTCAGGGCGAGCCCATGGACATCGGCTCCGGCGAATTCCAGACGATCGGCACAGCCGCCAAGCTGATCGCCGAGCACTACAAGGCGCCGGCACCGCACGTCACAGGCCAGTACCGCCAGGGCGATGTCCGCCATGCCTGGGCCGACGTCACGGCAGCCGAGCGTGTGCTCGGGTGGACTCCGCAGTTCAACCTCTCCCAGGGCATCGACCGCTTGGCTACATGGATTGACGCACAGCCTGACGTCAAGCCTGCCTAACAGGAAACGCCTCGATGACCACCACCCGGACCTGCGCCGTCGTCTCACTGTTTAACCCCGACGACGGCGTATTGGCCAACGCGGCTGCCCTGTTATCACAGGTGGACAATGTCGTGCTGGTCGACGACGGGAGCACCGAGGACCCGAGCAGGATCCTGGCAAAGCTCTCGGCTGCGGGCTGCACCGTGGAACGTCTCAGCGAGAACTCGGGAATTGCGGCAGCCCTGAACCGCGGCATAGAGCTTGCAGTTTCACGAGCGGATAAGCCGGACTACGTCCTCACCATGGACCAGGACTCCCTGCTGGAGGACGGCTACGTCCAGTCCCTTGTCGAGGCAGCGACGGCCGCGGAGGTTCAGGGCATCCCGGTGGGCCTTGTGGCCCCCGGCACGGTTCGTGGTCTGCCTGTACGACGGCGGGGCACGAAGCTGGGCGTTCAGCTCGGCGGGGAACCAATCCAGTCCGGCCTCTTGATTCCGGTAAAAGTCCTTGAGCAGCTGGGGCTCTTCAAGGCCGAACTCTTCATCGACGGGGTGGACACCGAGTACTACCTACGTTGCCGCAACGCCGGCCTGGAAACGGTTCTGGCACCCGGGGCCGCGTTGAATCATTCCCTTGGCAGCAGCACACCGGCGCAGATCATGGGCAGGACGTTCTCGCTGTGGGGCAGGAAAGTGAATATCAGGACGGCCGCAACGTGGCGGTATTACTACATTTTCCGCAACCGGATCCTGCTCGCCAAAATCTACGGCCGGCGCCACCCCGGCTGGGCTGCGAAGGGCTTCCTGGCTGATTTCAGGCATCTGGCCCTAGTCAGCATCTTTGCGCCCGGACGAATCCAACGAATAGTAAGTGCCCGTGCCGGCATGTCAGACGGATTCAAAGGAACGAGCGGGCGTAAATAACAGCCCTCGATGGCGTCCCCGCCGACAGCTGTAGGTCATCATCCTTCATTCGCGGGCACTACGGTGCTAGTGCCGGCCTCAGCAGTGGCGCCAACTCCTCCGAGGCAAGGGCACTAATGTGGTTGATGTCGGCGTACATGGCTGTGCTTCCGACAAAGGCCGGGCATCTTGAGTTCACGCAGAACCACTCCTTTGTGGGGACGAACGTTGCGTTGATACCGACATCGGCGATTGCACGGGCTTCCACTTCGCTTTGCCCATCAAATATCGTGCTGCGCTCCGTTATGCAGTCACTGGGCACACTAAACCTTGTTATGCATTGGCTTGGCTCGGCCTTAGCGGGAGCAGGTGCCTCCAGAAGAACATATCGAGCGCCCTGCCCGACAACGTAACGCCCCATGTCAGTGACGTACTTCTGCCACTCGGCATCCGCTTCGCGCCCAACTGCACCGCTCGACAACTGACCGTCATTGCGCAAGAACGAGGACGCGACAACATCGGGATTGAGACGTCCAATCTGATCTTGAACCCAGAGCTTGAATCGCTTGCATTCGTCTGCCGATGCGTCGTTTCGGCCTGGTATTAGCACCGGCGAACAGGCTGCCACCGTGTATATGTGCACCTGCCAGTCCTGCCCTTCCAAGGCTTTCCGGATGCCAGGGACAAAACTCATCGTCGTCGAATCTCCGAAGATTACCAATGAACGAGTTGCGTTCTCAGGGCCATATACGCACCGCAAGGCGTTGGCAGTCACGTCCTTGTCATGAGCCAACGGCGATAGCTCACCACCTAAGCAGCCGTCCTTTATCCACTCGTCGGGTTTAGCGAGTGCTCCGTCCGGCCCCATTTCCGCCGGATTCGGCCGGAGGGCTGGCCACTCAGAAGACGCTAGGGCCGCCCGCAACTGCTCCTGCCTCTGGTCCGCAGTCATGGCCGTCACCGGAGTCCCGGGATCAGCAGAACTTCCGGCCCCAAGGTCTGAAGCATCGCGCTGACCTATAGTGGCGAAAGCAATAAGTGGCAATGCCAGAACCAACGCTGCGAATGCGGCAAGGCCCTGGACCTCCCGCCGTCGCACCGGTCGTGGCCGTTGGCCGGTCTTTAGCGAGGGCTTGGCACCGAGGCGGCTACGCCGTATCGGATCCTCAACCCACTTGAACGACGCCACCGATAGAACGGTCATGAGCGTGACTGCTACGAGATAGAACCACAGGGTGTCTGGCTCCACGAATGCGCCGAGAAGAATGATCACGGGGAAATGCCAAAGATACAGAGAGTACGAAATTTTGCCGACGTACCGGGAAGCTGGGTTAGTCAGAATCCACGCCAGCCGATTGTATGACGGCCCGGTGCCCCCGCAACCCGCAAGGATAACCAGGCAGGTGCCCAAGACTGGAAAAATGGCGAATGGTGCAGGGAATGGTGTCTCTGGCGTTATCAGGATGAGTGAGGCACCAATGAGCAACAGGCCAAATGAAAGAAGGCCGATCTGCAATTTTTGAGGGAATCCGCTGAATCTCGCCGTCAATACCGCTAACAGCGCTCCGGCGCCCAGCTCCCATCCCCGAGAGAAAGTCGAGAAGTAGGCCACCGTATGGTTGGAATTCGTTTCCCAAAGGGCAAATGCAAACGAAAGAAGAATGGGCACAGCAACAAAGAAGCCCAAGACTACGGCAGTTCCGCGAGGGTTACACTTCAATCGACGCGCGAGAAACAGTGCCCCTATAATCACCCAGGGCCAAAAAATGTAAAACTGCTCCTCAACGCCGAGGGACCAATAATGCTGGATCGGCGATACGGACGAACCTGAATTCATATAGTCGGTCCCGAGGAGGGCAAACCGCCAGTTCGCCGAAAAGACCAAAGCCCAGAAGGCATCTGTCGCAATTGATGAGGCACGGCCCGCGTAAAAAATAACGTACGCCGCCGTGACTGTTACGGATAATACGAGCGCAGCGGCGGGAAGAATTCGCTTGAAGCGACGCAGGTAGAACTCGCGGAACGAGATTCTTCCTCGAGTTGTCGCCTCACGAAGCAGGATTCCGGAAATGAGGTACCCGGAGATAACGAAAAACATGTCTACGCCGATGAACCCGCCGCCCGGCCAGTGAATCAAGTGATCGAAAACGACCGCAAGAACGGCAACGGCGCGAAGACCCTCGATATCCAGTCGACGCCTGTGCCCCTGAGGTTGCGTTTGCGCTCGGGACTGAAGCCCGAGGGCGGGTGCTGACGACATAGGTATTTCCACTACTTTCGAGACAGGGGGTCTTTAGATACTACCAAGGTCATCGATTAGGTCACTCTGCACTGGTTTGCTGTGAGGGCTTCATTGATAGAGGATTGGGACCATGCGTGGAATTATCTTGGCCGGCGGGACCGGATCCCGGCTACACCCGATCACCCTCGGCATCAGCAAGCAGCTGGTTCCCGTCTACGACAAGCCGATGATCTATTACCCGCTGTCGACGCTCATCCTTGCGGGCATCCGGGACATCCTCATCATCACCACTCCCCACGACGCGGAGCAGTTCCAGAGGCTGCTCGGTGACGGCAGCCAGTTTGGCGTCAATCTTACGTACGTCCAGCAGCCTTCACCGGATGGACTCGCCCAGGCATTTATCCTGGGTGCTGAGCACATCGGCAACGAGACGGTTGCGCTCGTCCTGGGTGACAACATCTTCTACGGTCAGGGAATGGGTACCCAGCTCCGCAAACACGCTGACATCGACGGCGGCGCTGTCTTCGGCTATTGGGTCAAAGACCCCAAGGCGTATGGTGTGGTGGAGTTCGATGACGAGGGCAAGGCCCTCTCCTTGGAGGAGAAGCCGGAAAAGCCCCGGAGCCATTACGCGGTGCCCGGTCTCTACTTCTACGACAATGACGTCATCGACATCGCCCGCAACCTCAGGCCTTCGCCGCGGGGGGAACTTGAGATTACTGACGTAAACCGTGCCTACCTTGAGAAGGGAAAGCTCCAGGTGGAGATCCTCCCCCGGGGAACGGCCTGGCTGGATACCGGTACCTTCAACGATCTCAGCGACGCATCGAATTTCATTCGAACGGTCGAAAACCGTCAGGGACTCAAGATCGGTGCGCCCGAGGAAATCTCCTGGCGCCTCGGATTCCTCAGCGACGATGAGCTTCGCCAGCGTGCAGAGCCCCTGGTGAAGAGTGGTTACGGAGCATATCTGCTCGGCTTGCTCGAGCCGTAGCAAGCCAGATGTGGTTGCCTGTCCTTCCGCAAATTTTCATTGCCGCACTCCTGCTCCTGGCCCCGGGCTTCATAGTTTCCCTTGCCCTGAGGTTTAGGTCATTCAACGCGCTCTCGCTTGCGCCGGCTTTGTCGGTGGGAGTCATCGTTTTGACTGCCACCGCCACCCCGTTCCTTGGGGTGAAGTTTGGGGTGCTGCCTGTCGGCGTCGCCACGGCTTTGCTGGCCTCCCTTGGATTTTTCCTGGGCCGTCTCAGCCCCCAACAACAGCACGCTGGCCAAGGAAGGTCAACGTTGGCCAAGTTGGCGCCGTTCATTGCGGTTACTGTTGCCGCGGTGCTGCTGGGTTGGCGGACTTTTCAGGTCTTGGGGTCTCCGGGATCCATATCCCAGACTTATGACGCTGTATTTCACCTTAACTCCGTCCGGTTCGCCTTAGATACCGGCCAGGCTTCCTCCCTCACCATTGGCGCGATGACCGGAGGCGGGTTCTACCCGGCCGGGTGGAACGCGGTAGCGGCTTTTGTGGCCTCAACGACAGGCGCTGCCGTACCCGTGGCCGTAAACATCACCAGCATTGTCCTGGCGGCGGTCTTTTGGCCGTTGAGCTGCCTCCTGATGACAACCTGGGTTGCGGGACGCCAGACGGCAGCAACGATTGCAACCGGCATAGCATGTGCTTCTCTCGGGGCCTTCCCGCTGCTGATGATGGACTTCGGTGTCCTGTATCCGAACCTGCTGGCAATCAGCATCCTGCCGGCAAGCATCGCCTTGGCGGCCCGCATCACGGGAGCGGCGCCGAGTACGCAAATACCGGCTCTGCCTGCAATCCTTGCATTGCTCTTGAGCCTTGCAGGCCTGATCGTGGCCCACCCGACAACGTTTATGGCCTGGCTTGTCTGGACGCTTCCCATGGTGGCTTTCTCCGCCTACAGGTCGGCTTCCGGCCTGTGGAGAGACCGGGCCGCCAACCGGCGTCGTTTCAACCTTCAGGCGGCCGGCCTCGTCGGGTACTGCCTTGTTTTCCTCGCTCTGTGGATCTTCTTAAGGCCACCCGAGGAGGCGTCATTCTGGGGTCCGTATCACACGGTCCCCCAGGCGTTGGGTGAGGCCCTCTTCCTCGCACCCATGGGGCTCGCCCCCGCCTGGTTGGTGGCACCTTTGGCACTCGTTGGACTATGGGCCTGCTTCAGGACGAACAAAAACCTCGCCTGGGCCGGAGTTGCTTTCCTGATTTTCTCTGCCATTTTCGTTGTTGTTTCCGGCTTCCCGATCTCGCCCATCAGGAACTTCCTGGCCGGCGTCTGGTACAACGACAGCTACCGCCTTGCGGCCCTTCTTCCCGTAGCCGCCGTGCTCTTGGTGGCCATCGGCGTGAACTGGGCAGAAGCAAAACTCAGCACAGGGCAGCGGCCGAGTCCGGCCCTGACAATATTCCAACGGGCTGCTGGCTCCGAGGGCAGGGGGCGACTGCTCCGAATCGCTGCCGTTGGTGGGCTTTCCGTGGGTGCGGTTGCGCTGGGACAACAGGGTGGAGTGCAGCACGAGGCGGCTCAGGCGTCGACGCGTTATGCCATCAGCAATGATTCCCCGCTGGTATCAGCGGATGAACTCGAACTCATGGACCGACTTCCGGAGACTGTGCCGGCCGACTCGGTCCTGTTGGGAAATCCCTACACCGGCGCCGCGCTGGCCTACGCGATCGGAGATCGGAAGGCTGCGCAGATGCATATCCTCAGCTATGTGTCCCCTGAACTGCAGGAGATTTATAACGACCTCGGCTCCGTGGAGAGCGACCCGAACGTTTGCCGCGCGGTCAGGAATGAAAATGCGTTCTATGTCCTCGACTTTGGGTCCAAGGAAGTCCATGGCGGAAGCCATACTCCGGCCGGGCTCAGAAACCTTGACCGGAATCCGGGCGTGCAGCTGGTGGACAGCCAAGGCGAGGCCAGGCTTTATCACATCACGGCCTGCCTGAACTAACCGGGGCACGCACCGGTCAGTTCAGGCAGGCGGGTTGTCAGGCGGCCGTGCGGCTCCGAAGCTCAGCCACAACCTCATGCACTTCGCCGTCCATGATGACCTCGCCGTGTTCGAGGAGGATACCCCGCTCGCAGACAGTGGAAACCAGATCCAGGTCGTGGCTGACTACAAAGAGGGTTTTGCCCTTGTCCGACAGTTCCTTGATCTTGGCAATGCACTTGCGCTGGAACGGCTCGTCCCCCACCGCAAGGATTTCATCGATAAGGAAAACCTCAGGGTCGGTGTGCACGGCAATGGAGAAGGCCAGCCGCAGGTACATCCCGGAAGAGTAGAACTTGACCTCGGTGTCGATGAACTCGCCGATCTCCGAGAATTCAACGATTGAATCGAACATGTCATCGATCTGCTTCTCGGTCATGCCGAGGATCGCACCGTTCAAATAGACGTTGTCGCGCCCGCTCAAGTCGTGGTGGAAGCCTGCTCCAACCTCGATAAGGCCCGCAACCCGTCCGCGGGTGTGGACGGTGCCGCCGTCGGGCTGAAGAACGCCAGAGATCAGCTTCAACAGCGTGGACTTTCCGGAACCGTTGAGCCCAAGCAAGGCCACCGTCTCACCCTGTTGCACTTCAAGGGACACGTCCGTGAGCGCCATGAACTTCTTGGAGAGGTCGCCCTTCCGTCCCTTAACCAGCCAGACCACGGCCTCTTTCATGGACCGGGTATGGCGCAACACGAACTGCTTGCGCAGCTTCTTGCAGCTGATTGCTATCTCGCCTCGTGCTGTCACGTTAGAGCTCCTGTGCAAAATGGACGGCCGAGCGCCGGAAGGCCAATTGGCCCACAAACAGCACAGCGATGGAAATGAGGAAAGCCACGGGAAGCCAAACCGTCATAAGGTCCGGCGGCATCGCAGCGAGCTCCAGCTGATCCTCTTTCAAAGTGGGGAACCAGAAGGCCCAGTGGAAGATTTCCACAGCGACGGTCATGGGATTGAGCTGGTACAGCCAGTACCAGGACCCCATCACGTCCCTCACCATCGTCCAGACGTAGAGCACCGGCGAAGCCCACGTCACCACCATGAGGATCATGTCAACGATGTTTTCCGAATCACGGAAGTAGACGTTTGCGGCGCTGAACAGCAGGCCCAGTCCGGTCGCGAGGACTGAGACCAGCACAAAAGCCAGGATTGCGGCGGCCAGCTGAAGGACTGTCGGCGTCCACCCCGCAATGAGGCAGGCACCGATGAGCACCACCATTTGAGGCAGGAAATGTGCTGCTGAAACCCACACGGTTGCCACCGGAAACAGCTCACGGGGCAGATAGATCTTCCGGATGAGGTCGCGGTTGTCCACGATGGACCTTGTGGCGTTGCCCAAGGACTCCGTAAAGAAGTTCACTAAGACAATGCCTGCGAACAGGTAGATGGCGTAGTTCGGTGTTCCGCGCTGGAGGTTCAGGAAGATTCCCAATGCCACGAAATAGATGAGGAACTGCATCAATGGCTTGACGTAGGACCACAGGAGACCCAGGATCGATCCGCGGTAACGGACCTTGATCTCCTTCCGCACCAATAGCTTGAGCAGGAACCGATGGTCATAGACGTCAAGGAGTCCCCGCCCCTGGCCTGGGCGGATCATTCCTTCAGTGCTGCCGGCCATCTACTTCGAATCCTCCGAAGCGGCGTCAAAGGTCTTCTTCCAGGACTCCATTGAGCTGACCTCCGCAACGGCATTGCGGTACTGCTCGGCCAGTCTGTCCCACTCACGGAAAAGCCGGACGTGCAGGCGGGTTGCCTCTGTCAGCATCGACTTCAGCTTCCGGGGGTCGCGCTGGTACCAGGAGGCGCCCGTTCCTTCGGCGTTGGAGACCACCACGCTGTCGTAGTGGGCGACCCGGTACCAGCGGTTGTCCCGGTGGGCGAGATACCCTTGGGGGCGCTCGGCGCTTTCCGGTCCGGGCGCCTTGATCAGCTGCCGGGCAACAGTCTTGATGCCCCAGGGAATCAGTTCCTTCTTGCTGGGCATGCCAACGACGGTGCCCCCCATCGGACCACGGCCCAGTTTCGGGGCGGGGAAGTCGTCGACGTCATCCTTCAATTGGGCGTCCGGGTAGGACGCCTTCAGGGCGTTGATTTCAGGCAACTTGGTGCCGAGCACGCGGTGGAGGTCTTCCGGCCCCTTGAAAAGGTCCTTCAAGGCCTCGATCCGGCCATGTTCGGTGAAGTACTGCATCGATACCAGGTGCTTGACGTCGGATTGCACGGATTCGCGCAGAACCCGTCCGCCCTTCGGGTAGGGGCTGTGGATCAAGGTGGTAATCAAGCGGTTGCGTTCGTGGAAGTACGCCTGCCATCCCACGAGGTCGTCCTTATCGATCCAGGAAACATGCCACACTGCGGCGCCAGGCAAGGATACTGTGGCGAATCCGGCTTCGCGGGCGCGAAGGCCGTATTCGGCGTCGTCCCATTTAATGAATAGGGGCAGCGATAGGCCGATTTCCCTGATGACCTCGGTGGGGATCAGGCACATCCACCAGCCGTTGTAGTCCACGTCCACGCGCCGGTGCAGCCACGCGGTCTGGCGGAGGTTTGCAATGCTGAAGTCATGCCGTACTTCCATGTCCGCGTGCGGGAGTGCCGGGACGATCCGGAACGGGTCAACAACCTCGCCAAAGGTGTGGAGCACGCTGCGGTTATAGAGGTCAAACATGTGCCCGCCAACGATGGTTGGCTTCTTGCAGTGGTCAGCGAATGTCAGCAGCCTAACGATGCTTTCCGGCTCCACCACGATGTCATCGTCAAGGAGCAGCACGTAGTCACTGCCATTCTCCACCGACTCGTACATCCCACGCGCGAACCCACCGGACCCGCCCAGGTTCGCTTGGTTGATGACCCTGAGCTTTCCGCCCAATGATTCCTTGACTGCGGCGAAGCCATCTTCGGCTTCGACCTTTTGCGTCCCCTGGTCCACGATCAGGATCTCTTTGACGTTCTCGAGGACGTCTTGATTCCCTGCCAGGATTCGGGCGTTATTCAGGCAGAAGTCGGGCTTGTTCATCGTGGTGATTTGAAGGGTGACCTGGCCCTTGGAATCGCGGCTGCTCTCGGCCTGCCATTCGCCGTTCTCCAACAGCAGTTCGCCTGAACTTGCGGCCAGGTCAAACCAGTACCAGCCGCCGTCGCCAAACGGCTTCAAGGTGAGGTCAAAGACTGAGGTGGCAGCGCCGTCGACGTGCTTACCGTCAACCCGCTGAACCGACCCGCGTGCGTTGGACTTGTACACGGTGACGGTTCCCGTGCCGCTCGTCCGTACCACCAGGCGCACGTCCCGGACAGAGGTCCAGCGTTTCCAATAACTGGCAGGAAAGGCGTTGAAGTAGGTGCCAAATGACATCTGCTCACCCGAGCGGACGCGCATCGAGTGCCTAGTCAGCAGGTCTTCGAAATGCGCTTCACGGCTGCCGGAGCTGAACATCTGCAGCTTCTGTTCAGGCAGCTTGGGAGTGCGCGCCAGCTCGTCATTCTCCCGAAGGCGGATGCCGCTGGCCGTACCGGCGTCAACGTAAAGTGACACCGTGTCCATCTGGTCTGCGGATGGAAGGATCACCCTCTGCAACGTTGACCACGTCTTCGAGTCTGTCGTCTCGCTCATGCGTCCACTCCTCCACTTTCAAGCTTGGCGCCGTCTTCGAAATGCGGCCGGATCTTGTTGTCAAACATGCTCAGGGCAGAGCCAATAGCCATATGCATATCCAGGTACTTGTACGTTCCCAGGCGCCCTCCGAACAGCACGCTCTGCTCTGCCGCGGCAAGGTCGCGGTATTTGAGCAGTCTTTCCCTGTCCGCAGCAGTGTTGATCGGGTAGTAAGGCTCATCGCCCTTTTCAGCAGCCCGGGAAAACTCACGCATGATGACTGTTTTGTCGGTCTGGTAATCCCGCTCCGGGTGGAAATGGCGCGGCTCGATGATCCGGGTATAGGCCACGTCGGCGTCGTTGTAGTTCATCACGGACGTGCCTTGGAAGTCCCCAACGTCCAATACTTCTTCTTCGAAGTCGATGGTGCGCCAGGAAAGGTCACCTTCAGCGAAGTCGAAATAGCGGTCGATCGGACCCGTGTAAATAACCGGGATATTGCCGACAACCTTGTTCTTGCTGTACTCCTGCGTTTCATCGAAGAAGTCCGTGTTGAGGCGCACCTCGATGTTCGGATGCTCCGCCATCTTCTCGATCCAAGCGGTATAGCCGTTGGTGGGCAGGCCCTCGTACGTGTCGTTGAAGTAGCGGTTGTCGTAGTTATACCGCACCGGTAGCCGGGAGATGATTCCGGCAGGCAGGTCCTTGGGATCCGTTTGCCACTGCTTGCCGGTGTAGTGCTTGATGAACGCTTCATACAGCGGCCGGCCAATGAGCTGGATGCCTTTGTCGTTGAGGTTCTGCGGATCAGTCCCGGCGAGCTCTCCGGCCTGCTCCTGGATCAGGGCCTGTGCCTGGCCCGGCGTCAAGTTGGCGCGGAAGAACTGGTTAATGGTGGCCAGGTTGATGGGGAGCGAATAGACCTCGCCCTTGTGCACGCCATAGACCTTGTGGACGTAATTGGTGAAAGTCGTGAACCGGTTGACGTACTCCCACACCCGTTCATTGGACGTATGGAAAAGGTGGGCACCGTAGCGGTGCACCTCGATCCCGGTCTGCTCTTCTTTTTCGCTGTAGGCGTTCCCACCGATGTGGTGTCGACGGTCGATGACGACCACCTTCAAGCCCAACTCAGTCGCGGCCTGTTCTGCGATTGTCAGGCCAAAAAAGCCCGACCCTACAATGACGAGGTCAGCAGTCACAAAATCTCCAGTTTCGAATACGGGCAGCGCAATGTTGTGCAAAGTCTGCTGTTCTAGCCTACCCGAGACGCTGCAGCGGCTGGCCAAACCCGGCGGGAGGCCTGCCTCGGATGTTACAGTCCGCCGGCCCGCGGAACACGCCATCACCCACCGAACACGGCGCTTATCCACATGGGACACTCCAAGCGGGACAGCATGCTCACCGTGTTACTAGCGTGGACGCGTAGACCGGCCCACCGTTAGGAATTCACCATCATGCCGCTCGAGTGCACTCTGGTTCGCAGCCCCGGCACGGGGAAAGCCCAACCACCATTGGAACTCACGGTGGACGCCACCGGGGGAACGTGTGGTGCGGAAATTCAGGCAGCGCTGGAAACCGGCTTCGGCACTGGTGCCCTGTCCGTCGACGGCGCGCAACTCTCCTCCCTGACAGTCGGCGAGCCGCCGCTCGTGAACGGGGCGGTAATAGTCGACGGCGGCACGCGGAGCCCCGCCCTCAGGCCACGGCGAGTCGACAGCTTGCCGGCACCGCTCGCTTTGGCAGTCCATAGCGGCGCCGGCGCCGGGACGGTAGTACCCCTGGGGCGCGGAAGCTACACCATCGGGCGAAGCAACGCGGACATAGTCGTCCCCGATCCTGACCTGTCCAGGCAGCATGCCCGTTTGTTGGTTTCCGACACCGCCATCACCATCGAGGACCTTGACAGTGCCAACGGGACGGAGGTCGACGGCGAGTATGTGCGAAATACGGTGATAGCAACCGGCTCAGTCATCCGCTGCGGCAACTCCTCGATGTCGCTGGTCTTTATGGATCCTGAGGGCCCGAAATTGGGAGCCGCAGGGACAGGCGTGCAGGAACCTCTGGTGATCAACCGGCGGGTGGAATCCGGAAACCGCACCGCCCTTGTGCTGACGGCCGGGCTCCCACTGGCCATTGGGGTAGGGCTGGCGGTCGTTACAGGCATGTGGATGTTCCTCGCTTTCACGGCTGTGTCTGCCGTGTCCGTTCTGGTACCGGTCCTCTCCGGAAGACGCCAGCGCAAGGAATTGTCCACAGCGGTTGCGAACGCGCTCCGCCAGGACCAGGACCGCCGTCGACGCGCCGGTCCGCCCCTTTCCGAACTGGTTCTCGCCAGTGGCCTGCCGTCCGGCACTTCGGGTGAGCAAAGTTCCGGCCAACAAGGGATCTGGCTACGCCTCGGGCTGGCAGTCCAACCGGCCAATATCCGGTTCGAGCCGGCCGCACCGGATCTGAGAATTCCGTCGGCCGGAGTACTGCCGCTGACCCTTGATCCGGCCCGCCGCGTCACCGTCGTCAGCGGCCCACACGAGTCCGTGGAAGGTCTCATGCGGTCACTCATCATGCAATTGGCTGGTTATCCGAGGGCCGCACACATCCGCGTTGCAGTGCATGGGCCAGCCGCGCAGCTTCCACTCTGCGCCCGTTTTCTGTCGGATGTCACGCTGACAGCCACCGCTGCCGCGGCAACTGCCGTGCTGGCACCGGAGGGCGCTCCCCCAAAAACACCCGGTGTGCTTTTGGTCGTCGACGCCGGAGACTCGGACGAGGTCGACGTCATCGCGCTCGCGATCGAAAACCACTGGCAAGTCATCCAGTTCCTCACCCGGCCCGCCATGATGGCGCTGGCCGATATTGAACTGTCACACCGTGCAGGCCAGCTGCAGGGACCGGGGGGCCCAACGCGCTTCGTACCGGACCTCGCTCCCCGTGACGTCTTCAACCGCTTTTGTCGGCTGCACGCCCGCGACGCCGCCCCGCTGGACAGACTCGTGCCGCAATCCTGCCTTCTACGCGACCTGCTCAACCCCGGCGGCGCTGAAACGTCGGCCCGGTGGGTAGAGTCCCGCCACCGGCCCGGACTGGCCGTGCCAATCGGTCAGTCCGCCGACGGCGAACGCGTGCTGGATCTCCAAGGGGACGGACCCCATTTGCTGGTAGCAGGGACCACTGGGTCGGGAAAATCCGAACTCCTGCGCAGCATGACCATCGCGTTAGCCCTCTCTTACCCGCCGGACCGCATTAATTTCCTGTTTGTGGACTTCAAAGGCGGCTCGGGCCTGGGACCGCTCCTGGGCCTTCCGCACTGTGTGGGAATGCTGACTGACCTGGCACACCACGAGCTTGAGCGGTCGCTGATATCACTTCGGGCCGAGATCCGGCTCCGTGAGGAATTACTGGCATCCGCGCAGGCACCCGATTTGGCTTCGTATCGCGCTGCCCGGACAGATGGGGATCCAGTGTTAGCCCACCTCGTTGTGGTCATTGATGAGTTCCGGATGCTTGTTGATCAGGCGCCCGCGGCCCTGACGGAACTCATGAGGATCGCCGCTATCGGGCGCTCCCTGGGCATCCATCTGATCATGGCGACACAGCGCCCGCAGGGGGCTTTGACAGCAGATATTCGCGCCAACGTGACGACGAGCATCGCCCTGCGTGTCCAATCCGATCTGGAGTCGCTGGACATCATCAATTCCAACGCCGCGTCAAACATCAGCCTGAGGACACCAGGAAGGGCCTTCCTTGTCCGCGGCACGGAAGATCCGATCGAATTTCAGGCAGCGTCCTTGCAGGATCCGGCACAAGCGAGCCTCCCGGATGGGGTCCGTGTTCGTCTTTCGTCTGATGTGCTCAAGGACCCAGACATCGAACGCACTCAGGTTGCCGACAACAAGGACCTGACCCCCGCGCTGGCTGCCGCGCCCCTTGTTAGCACGATGTCCAGCCTGTGGGAGGTCCTGGAGGGCCAGCCGGCAAGGCCACCGGTCGCTCCGCCACTCCCATCCATTCTGGAACCACCGCTGGCGTCAGCTGTCCAAGATATTTGCCCTGCCCCAGGGTCCCGGAATGGCGCACCCCAGGCGTGGGCCGTTCGCCTTGGCCTCATGGATCTTCCGGACGAGCAGCGGACAGCACCGCTCGACTGGCTTCCCGCCGAACACGGGCATCTGGGGCTCGTTGGAGCACCTGCGTCAGGCCTGCCCGAGGCTCTGGCGGTGGCCGTCAGAGCCCTCGCATCGCATTCGTCCGAGGCTCATTTCTACGTCCTTGACGCGGACGCTTCCCTGGACGGCATCGAGTGGGGCGGCCGCCTCGGTGCTAAAGCTGGTCCGCACGACCTCCGACGGGCTGTACGGATACTGGAACGACTCAAACAGGAGCTGTCTGAGCGGCTGATGGGCTCCAGGGACGGTCATCGGACTCCCCTGCTGCTGGTCATCGCAGGATGGGGCACGTGGGCCTCCTCCCTCCGGTCGGGGCCGCTGGCCTGGGCGGAAGACCTGCTCCACGACCTTCTCCGCGACGGCGGCCGTGCAGGAATCATCGTCGCTATTTCGGGACAACGCGAACTGGTGACAGCCAGATTCTTCGCTTCGGTGCCGAACCGTATCTATTTTCCGTGTGGCGCCAACGACGACAGCCGCCTTGCCTGGCCGAAGATGCCCACCACCGCTCCAGTCCCTGGCAGAGCGGTGGCCTTCGGACCGGTATCGGCCGGCAAAACTGCCGTGTGCCAGTTCTATGCCCATCCTGATGGCGAAGAATCCCTGTGGCCTGCCGCGGAGAAAGCCGTGGGCCACTCCGTCATCAGCCGACCCTTCCGCGTGGAACCACTGCCTACGAGAATCACGGTAGAGGACCTCGTGGCCCGAGGAATACCCGGCGAGGACGCGACATCAGACCTTCTGGTGGCCACGGCTCCGAGGACTGCAGCCGCCCAGCCCGGCTCACGGACCTTCCTCATTGGCCTCGGCGGCGACGAATTGGCCCCGGCCTCACTCCGGATTCCCTTTGGCGGAGTTTTCGCCGTGCTCGGTGGGCCTGGTGCCGGCAAGACCAACTTTCTGCACGTGTTGCCTGCGCTCAACGGACGGTCAGCTCGGTGGCTGGCCCCGGATGAGGGTGTCGGACCATGCGAATACTGGTCCGGTGTTCTTCGGGAGGCTGCGGCCGGGGCTGTGGATCGGCACGCCATCGCGCTTGTCGATGATGCCGATTTGCTCCCGCAGTCAACACACCAGGATCTTGCGGAACTTAGCGGAAGAGGGGTCAGTGTGATTTTCACTGCCGGGTACAGTCCCCTGCTGACCCAGCGAGTACCTTTGGCGCTCAGCGCCCGGGGCACGGGGAACGGGATGCTGATCGCGCCACGGAGCGTCATGGACGGCGACCTGTTTGGAGTCAGGTTCGAGGTGGAGCCCACTCCGCCCCCGGGTCGGAGCATTCTGATAGCAAATGGCCGGCCGCTCCCGATCCAGTTGGGCTGGGTCCGGCCTGCCACGAAAGAAGGGAGCGTGGCCCGTCAGATGGCCGGCGCGGAACCGCCGGTCCTCGACGCATAAGTGACAACCCGCTTGTCGAAGAGGAGGACGATCACAAGGACCGCCGGGACGAGCATGGCAAGACCTGCCCAGACAAGGCCCCCCGTCAGGGTTGGGAATCCGATGGTCAGGACGAAAAGCTGGGCCACTAAGGCAGCCGCCCGGGTCCAGCGGTATCCGCGGAACAGGAAATGACCCACTGCGTAGAGCCACGCGGCAAAGGCGAGGAGCAGGGCCAAAGTGAATACGGCTCCCCAGAACGAGAGAACTGGGGCACCGGTAACGAGTTCGTACCCGTACCAGGCAGCTGCACCAAGCAAAGCCGTGGCTTCAGCAGCGACGACAGAAGCGATGACCGTGATGGCCCGGGGCCGCACGGCTGTCCGTCCAGGTTCTTCAGCATCAGGGTCGGGAAGGGCGTTCGAGGGGGGTACGGGGGGTCTTGACACACTGGCACCCTACCGGACATAGTCGGACAGTGGTGAGGGCCACTAACACCGATGTGATGTATCGCTCAGCTTTCCGGGGATTTCAAGCCTAATTACCCCTTGTTTACACAGCGTTAACATGACAGGCTTAATTCAGATGACCAAGGGGGCCCGCAGGGCCCCTTTCCTTTGTAGCTACTAGTGAATAATTTCACAAAGAGCTCTTCCCAGAAATGGAGCAACTGATCAGCATGGATTGGCGTAACCGCGCAGCGTGCCTTGACAAGGACCCGGAACTGTTTTTCCCGGTCGGAAACACGGGCCCTGCCCTCCTCCAAATCGAGGAAGCCAAAAGCGTTTGCCGCCGCTGCCCCGTTGTTGATACGTGCCTCCAGTGGGCGCTGGAGTCCGGACAGGATGCCGGCGTCTGGGGCGGCATGAGCGAGGACGAGCGTCGCGCCCTGAAGCGGCGGGCCGCCCGCGCCCGCCGGGCCTCGTAATTTGAGCTAAGGCAGCAACAGACGGCAATGGCCGCAACCCCAGGGGGTTGCGGCCATTCCTTTTGGGCAGCCGGATGACTACGGCAAGTGCACGTGTCGCGATTACTTCGGCATGAGGCTCAGCCGGATCCGGACGGCGGTTCCGCCGCCCTCCCGGGGCTGCCACGCGATGGTGCCGCCGAGCTCACTGGTTACCAGTGTCCGGACGATCTGGAGCCCCAGTCCCTCGACATGCGGGGTCTCCGGCAGGCCCACGCCGTCATCTGCGACGGTAACCGTCAGCAGTTCTTCACCGTCGTCCCCTTCAGAACGGTCAGCCAGAAGCCATACAGTCCCCGTGCGTCCCTCGAGGCCGTGCTCGACGGCGTTGGTCACCAATTCATTAATCACCAGCGCCAGCGGGGTCGCGAAGTCACTGGGCAGTTCGCCGAACAACCCTGCCCGTTGAGTCTTGACTTGCTGCGAAGGTGACGCAACCTCAGCGGACAGCCTGAACTGCCGCCCGATCAGTTCGTCGAAGTCAACACTTTGCGCGAGCCCCTGTGAAAGCGTTTCGTGGACCAGGGCAATGGTGGCTACGCGGCGCATCGCCTGCTCCAGGCCCTGCTTGGCCTCATCGCTGACCATGCGGCGCGACTGCATGCGCAGCAGCGCCGCCACGGTCTGCAGATTGTTCTTGACCCTGTGGTGGATCTCGCGGATGGTCGCGTCTTTGGTCACGAGTTCCATTTCGCGCCGCCTCAGTTCGGAAACGTCGCGGCATAGAACGAGCGCCCCAAAACGGTGTTGCTCATCACGAAGCGGAATTGCCCGCAGGGACAGGCTCACGCCGCGGGATTCAATCTCACTGCGCCACGGCATCCGGCCCGTCACCACCAGTGGCAGCGTCTCATCGACCATTCGCCTGTCCTTCAGCAGGCTGGCTGTCACCTCCGCAAGCGAACGTCCCTCCAACGATTCACCGTCGCCCAGCCGCCGGAAGGCGGACACGCCGTTGGGGCTCGCATACTGCACGATGCCTTCAGCGTCGAGCCTGATCAGGCCGTCTCCCACCCGCGGTGCGCCACGACGGGATCCAGTGGGCGAGGCAAAATCTGGCCACAGCCCCAACGTGCCCATTCGCAGCAAGTCATAGGCACACTGCCGATAGGTGAGTTCCAGCCTTGACGGCATTCGCGAACTGGACAGATCCATGTGAGTGGTTACAACGGCCAAGGTTCGGCCGTTGCGGACCATGGGCACGGCCTCGACCCGCAGAGCCATGTCGCTGCTCCAGTTTGTTTCGCTGGACCGTTCAATGGCACGGCTGGACCAGGCTTTGTCCACAAGGGGCTGCAGATCCGACCTGATACCCTCCCCCACAAAGTCCCCGTGGAAAACGGTGTGCGTGGTGGACGGCCGGACGTGCGCCAACGCCACATAACCGTAGTCCGGGTGGGGGAACCAGAGGGCCAGGTCCGCAAACGCGAGGTCGGCAACCATCTGCCAGTCACCCACCAGGAGGTGCAGCCATTCGGCATCGCCCGGCCCGAAATCAGCATGTTCCCTGATGGGGTCCGTAAAGATTGCCACTGCACCTCCAGTTGCGACGCCAGTATCCCTAGCGTCGGACGATTGACCTCAAGAGCCTCAATGCTACCGACAGTGACGCCATATCGTCCGCTTCGAGGGAATTGACCTCGTCGAACATGCTCTTGGCCCTGCCCAGTTGTTCAGCGTTCTGGCTTTCCCATTCCTTCAGCCGGTCCTCCGGCGAAAGCCCCGAACCGGTGGATTCGAGCACCGCCATGGTCATATCCGACACCGTCGAGTAGAGGTCGTCCCGCAAGGCCGCACGTGCCAGCGCCTGCCACCTGTCCTGCCTTGGCAGGCTGCTGATTCTTTCGAGCAGGGCATCAGCGTGGAAGCGATTAAACACGGTGTAGTAAACGGAGGCGATCTCCTCGACTGGATCCTTGCGGACCTTGGCGATCTTGGCAATGTCCAGGAGCACGAAACTTTCAAAGAGTTCAGCCCAGCGCAGAGCCAGGCCTTCCGGCAGCTTCCATTCCCTGGCTTCTTCAAGCCAGGCGGAGAGACGCTCCCGGTCGTCACCTCTCACATAGTCGAGGAGGCGGGCTCGCATGGGATCCATGACCGGTTTGAATTCGGCGACGATATCAGCGATGGGCCTGCTGGCTCCGCCTTGCCCGACGAGCCAGCGCACGGCGCGGTCCAGCAGCCGCCGAATGTCCAGGTGGACGGTGCTCCAGTGCTCCGTGGGGAAAGACGCCGGGAGGCTGTTGAGTTCATCCACCATGACGTCCAGCTCGTAAATCTCGCGGAGGGCCACGAACGCCTTGGCAACAGCGACTTCCGTAGCGGACGTCTCTTCAATCGTCCGGAAGGCGAAGGTGATGCCGCCCATGTTGATCATGTCGTTCGCCACAACCGTCGCGATGATCTCCCGCCGCAGCGGATGTGTGTCGAGCTCGGCATCAAACCGTTCGCGGAGCTGACGGGGGAAGTAGGCCCGCAGAGTGCTGCGGAACCAGGGATCGTCGGCGAGGTCGCTTTCCCGCAAGGCGGAGGTCAGCTCGATCTTGGCGTACGCCGCCAGTACCGAAAGTTCCGGGGACGTCAGGCCCTGTCCTTGGGTCAGCCTTTCCCGCAACGACTCCGTGGAAGGCAGGGCTTCCAGATCACGCTTGAGGTCGGCTGATTTTTCAAGCCAGTCCATCAGGCGTTCATAGCTGGGGCTCCACTCGGCAACACGCATCCGGTCGTTCAGGAGCAGGATGTTCTGGTCAATGTTGTCCTGGAGTACCAGCCTGCCCACCTCCTCGGTCATCGATGAGAGGAATCCGGCGCGTTCTTCTGCGGAGAGTTTGCCAGCGGCCACCATCCGGTCCACGAAGATCTTGATGTTGACTTCGTGGTCGGAGCAGTCCACGCCAGCCGAGTTGTCGATGGCATCAGTGTTGAGGATCACGCCCTGCAGTGCTGCCTCGATGCGCCCGCGTTGGGTCATCCCCAGGTTGCCGCCTTCACCGACGACTTTCACCCGCAGGTCACGGCCATCCACCCGGATGGCGTCATTCGCTTTGTCCCCGACGGAGGCATTCGACTCGGTGCTTGCCTTCACATATGTTCCGATTCCGCCGTTGTAGAGCAAATCGGCAGGCGCCAACAGAATTGCGCGAAGAAGTTCCGGCGGGCTCAGCTGGGTGGTGGATTCCGGGAGGCCCAGCGCCGCACGCACCTGCTCGGAAACAGGGACAGTCTTGGCCTGGCGGACGAAAACGCCGCCGCCCTCGCTAATCAGCGATTTGTCGTAGTCATCCCATGAGGAGCGGGGCAGTTCGAACAACCGCTGACGCTCAGCATAGGACGATTCCTCATCGGGATTGGGGTCGAGGAAAATATGGCGGTGGTCGAACGCGGCGAGCAGGCGGATATGGCGGGACAGGAGCATGCCGTTGCCAAAGACGTCACCTGACATGTCCCCGACACCGACGACAGTGAAGGGCTGGGTCTGGGTGTCCAGGTCCAATTCACTGAAGTGGCGCTTGACCGATTCCCAGGCGCCGCGCGCCGTAATCCCCATGGCTTTGTGGTCGTAACCTACGGAACCACCTGAGGCGAAGGCGTCTCCGAGCCAGAAACCGTACTCGGCGGCCAGGCCGTTGGCGATGTCGGAGAAAGTAGCCGTTCCCTTGTCTGCCGCCACTACAAGGTAGGAGTCGTCGTCGTCGTGGCGCACAACGTCCGACGGCGGCACCAGGTTTTCGCCGTCAGGGCTCGTAACCAGGTTGTCGGTAAGGTCCAGCAGCCCACGGATGAAGGTCTTGTAGCTTTCAATGCCCTCGGCCATCCAGGCCGCGCGGTCTGCTGCCGGATCAGGGAGCTGTTTGGCGAAGAAGCCGCCCTTGGCACCGGTAGGAACGATCACCGCGTTCTTGACCGTCTGGGCCTTCACAAGGCCCAGGATCTCGGTACGGAAGTCTTCGCGGCGATCAGACCAGCGAAGGCCGCCGCGTGCCACTTTGCCAAACCGCAGGTGCACGCCTTCCACCCTTGGCGAATACACCCAGATCTCGAACTTCGGCCGCGGGAACGGCAGCCCGTCGATATTCGTCGGATCCAGCTTGAAGCTCAAGTGCTGCTTGAACTGGTAGTAATTGGTGCGCAGCGTGGCTTCGATCAAATTCATGAAGGTGCGAAGGATACGATCGGCGTCGAGGGTTGCGACCTGCTCGATCGCTTCGTTCAGTGCAGCCCGGACGGAGCCCTGGGTCGCGGCCCGCTGATCTTCATCGACAGAGGGATCGAAACGGGCGGCGAAGAGCGCGCTGAGGCCTTTGGTCACCGCAGGATTGGCAAGCAGGGTATCAGCGATGAACCCGAATGAGTTGGTGTTTCCCATCTGCCGCATGTAGCGCGCGTAGGCCCGCAAAACGGTGATCTGGCGCCAGTGCATTCCCTCACGGAGCACGAGGCGGTCGAAGCTGTCCGATTCAATGGCACCGGACACCGCGGCCCCGAAGGAGTCTGCCAGCAGTTCGCCGGTGGCTACCGGGTCTACACCTGCCGGGTACTTGAGCCCAAGGTCATAAAGGAAGAAGTCGCGGCGGTCAGCCGTCTCGATCTCGAAAGGCCGCTCATCCAGTACCTCAAGGCCCATGTTGTGGAAATAGGGCAGGATCTGGCTGAGGCTTTTGGGTTCGAGCATGTAGAGCTTGACCCGGGCGTCTTCCTCAAGGGTCGCTCCTGCGCCTTCGGGGAGATAGACATGGACACCCGGCCGCTCCTGCTTGGCCCCAGCGATGCGTTCCGCTTCGGCGCCGTACTTTTCGAAGCGGGAAATGTCCTGAAGGGCCTCCTCGACTTCGTAGTCCACGCGGTAGCTCGCTGGGAACGCCTCCGACCAGATGGAGGCCAGTTCCTTGGCCTGATCATCGTCCTCGCGCCCTCGCAGGACTTCTGCGATGCCTTCGCTCCACGAGCGGGCAGCACGAACCAGCCGTTTCTCCAGCTCTTCGGCGTCAACGTGGCTGACGTCGGCGCCTTTAGGCAGGCGGATGCGGAAGAACAGGCGAGCCAGGGCGGACTCGGTCATCCGGGCTTCGTAGTCGATGGAGACAGCCTGGAACGTTTCCCGCAACTCGTCCTCTATGCGGAGCCGTACGTTGGTGGTGTACCTGTCACGCGGAAGGTATACGAGGGCGGACATGAACCGGCCGTAAATATCCGGCCGAAGGAACAGCCGGGTGCGGCGGCGTTCCTGCAGCCGCTGGATCCCCATCGCGGTCGCCGCGAGGTCCGGGATCTCGATCTGGAACAGTTCGTCGCGCGGATAAGTCTCCAGGATTCCCAAAAGGTCCTTGCCGGAATGCGAATCAGGCGGGAAGCCGGCACTCCTCAGGACGGCGTCCACCTTTTCCCGGACAATCGGGATGTTACGGACCGACCCGGCGTAGGCGCTGGTGGCAAACAGTCCAATGAAGCGCCGCTCACCGTTGACGTTTCCCGCGGCGTCGAAGCTCTTCACGCCAATGTAATCGAGGTACGCGGGCCGGTGCACCGTTGACCTTGAGTTGGCCTTGGTAATTACGAGTGCGCGCTTTTCACGTGCCTTCTTCCGGCCGGCGTCAGTCAGGTGTTGGACATGGTGGGAATCAGCTGCTGCCCGCAGGAGTCCGAGCCCGCTGTCTTCGCGCAGCTCGAGGACGTCTTCGCCGTCGACGTTAATGAGGTCGTATTCCCGGTAGCCCAGGAAGGTGAAGTTTCCTTCATCGAGCCAGCGGAGGAGATCCTGGGCCTGTCTCAGCTCCGTGATCTGGGCAGGGTTGGCAACTTTGTCCAGGCTCTCCGCAATCTGCAGGGCCTTGTTGCGCATCTTTGGCCAGTCCTCGACGGCGGCCCGGACATCACCCAGGACGCGTTCCAGGCCGGCAAGCAGTGCATCCCGGGCGTCGTCATTGGTGCGATCGATTTCTACGGCGATCCAGGACTCCATGTGGGAGGCGTTGTCGCCTGTAGCGATGAGGTGCGACATGCTGGGCATGGCGGCGGTGTCGCCGCTGGAAATTCCGAACTGGGAAGGCACGCGGTCGACCCTGACCAACTGTCCCGATTCGCGATTGCGGGTGACCACGAAAAGGGGGTGGATTACCAGGTGAATGGCCGAGTTCTGGCGGACCAGCTCAGCGTTGACCGAGTCAACGAGGAACGGCATGTCGTCCGTGACAACATACACAACGCTGCTGTCCGCCTCCGTGCTGATCGCGATCTTGGCTTGGCCAGGCAGGCGAACAGCTGCGACCTCGCGGTGCATTTCGGCCCGGGAGGCAAGCACATCCTGCGAATAACTGCGCGCATCCTCTTCGGCTAGATGCTGGTAGTAGTCCCCCAGGAAACCTTCACGGTCCCCAATGGCAAGGGGTTGATCCTCCACGCTGGATCCAGACGACATCGACAAACGCCTCCATCACAAGATTAATGCTGCACCTTTGCAGCTCTTATGGTGAGCCTAACCCTTTAGTCCGCGCCTCGCTGTGGAAGAAAATACAGAGGATCTGCCTTTTTGCTGGACTGATGCACAGACCAATTGAGCGATCGCAGCCCTCAGCTTCGATTCGGGCGAGGATTCAAGCAGCAGCGAGCCGCCGAGCAGGGCCGAATCGGCCGCGGGAGCGTCTGCGGGCAGGAACGCACTGATTGCCGCGGCTGGTCCATACCTGTTCCACGCGTCGCGCAGCTGGCGTTCGGGCGCCCTGCCCACAGCACCGGCCCGGACCTTGTTCATCACCACAATCGGAGCTACATGCGGGACGGCGAGCTCAAGTTCGGCCACACCGCGGACCAGCCGGGGCACGCCGATAGGGTCTGCCGACCCGATGGCATAGACCGTGTCAGCGAGTTCGAGGCTCCGCAGGGTGGCTGCGTTGCGTCGCGGGGCCATGGTGTCGAAGCTGAGCTCTTCATCCGCTTCCAGGCAGAATCCCGCATCGATGACCACTACATCGGCGATATCCCGGGCCCGCTCAAGAACCAGGGAAAGGGCCGCCGCGCGCAGTTCGGTCCATCTGTCCGCCCGGGTAATGCCGGTCAGGACCCGGAATGTGCCAAGCCTGGTCGCTACTGGCGCGGCAATCCTGAGCATTGCGTCGGCGTCAAGAAGACCTTGGTCCGCGAGCCGGCAAGCCTGTGCCAGGCCTGCCGATTCGTCCAAGAGGCCCAGGACCGCCGCAACGCTGGCCCCATAGCTGTCGGCATCAATCAGCAGCACGGATTTGCCCTCAGCGGCAAGCTCGCCCGCCATATTCACGGCTACAAAGGTCCTTCCGGGCGATCCTGTGGGACCCCAGACAGCAATGATGCTGCCGGCACCGGGAGTGTCCATGACCTCCTCCGGGACTGCAGGAACAGGCCTTAACGCCGCGGAGGGATCGGCCAGGCCGGACGATGGATTGCCGGGCTTCAAGGAACCCCCCAATCGGCCGACAGCCTCAGAAATCCGTGCCGCCAAGGCGGCAGGCTCAACACCCGAAAGAGCTGACGCGACACCGATTCCGCGGAGCCGGGATGTCTCATCAGGATCATCGGTGAGGGCGATGACCACCACGCCGACGGCGCCAAGCCTGTCCACAAGGGAGGCGGTCAATCCTTCACATCCGTCCGCGACCACGGCGGCGCGGGCCAAACCACTTTGGCAGGCGGCGAGCAACTCTGTGAGTTCGGCGCATCGACGGACCACCGTGACCGGACCGTGCAACCGTTCGAGTCCGCCGACAACATCTTCCTGCGCCTGCCCGACGGTCACTACGGGAATGCTCACGAAGCGGCCCCGCCAGGATTCCACACCACGGCGATCTTGGCTTGATTTGCCTGCGCGCCCAGCAGCCCTGGCATTTGGCTATCTGACACCAGAACCATCAGCACGGTGCTTCGCGACGAACCCAACGCTGTTGAGCCCGACGTGACCTGCGCAATTTCGGCGTTTGGAAGGAGCAGCTTCGGCTCGCTGTATCCATTCTTCGTATCGGGTAGGGCAACCCACACATCGACCCGCGTGCCGGCTACGGCTTGGTTTGGCAGCACCTGCTCTACCGTAACCGCTACGGGCTTGCGGTCCAGGGCATCGGCGGTGCCCAGACTTTCCCGCGGAACGAGCTGGTCCTTGCCAATTCGTTGCACTGCCACCGCATCTTCAGGCAGGCCGCCCTCGACAGTGAAGTAGTGCTGTTCGGTATCACCTAGCCGCACTTTGGCGCGGACCACGTTGTCCTGCGTCAGCGCCTCACCGACCGCGATGGCATCGCGGGCAGCATAGACCTCGGTCGTCCTGTCGGCGCTGCCAACAAGCGAAATAACGCCCGCCACGGAGGCAAGGACAAGCAAAACGCCAACAAGAAGCCGAGGATCCTTCCAGGAAGGCCGTTTCAACCTCGCCGATGTGGTCGCACTATCAATACTCACGCGCAGTCTCCCCCTCGCTCCGCACCGGCGCAGTTAGCCGCACGCCGGACAACCTCATTGTTACGGCATGGAAGGCTGAACAGGAAGTAAAAAAGGCCAAACAGCATCAGATTGTGGAAAACTGCACCGAAGGGCCCCTGAGGTGGCAAAATGGCATTATGCCCCGATTCCTCACCCTTGCAGACGTCGCAGAGCAACTCCAGATCAACTCGCCGGCAGCCTATGCACTGGTCCGCAGCGGAGAACTCAAGGCGATCCAGGTTGGCGGCCGCGGCCAATGGCGCGTGGAGGAAAAGATGCTGGAGCAGTACATCGAGGAGCGCTACGCCGAAGCGAGCCGGATGATCCAGGAATCCAAGTCAAAATCAGTCTGATTCGGCCCTGTCCCTGCCGGCCGCCAGCCAACAACGTGAGGGCTACAGTTCGCTTCTGAACGGTGACCTGACGGAAGCAAGGGCGGAAAACGGGATAGTGGACACCTGTCCCACATGTGGTGCGCGCCGCGCTTCCCCGGGCCGGAGCGCAGCCAGGTCGATGTAGTCGCGGCCTACCTTGTCGATGACGCCCGACACTCCGGAGTCCTGCAGATCTTCCCCTCTGAGCGTGACTGTCAGCTCCGCCCGGTCCCGGGCCAGGGCACGAAGGGCATTCGACAGCCCAATGCGGCTGCGCACCGCAGAAGGCTCACCCACGGAAAACCGGCCTAATCCGGCATACCTCGAAACGGCACCGTGTGGAATCAGCACCTGGTGCCGCTTGTCATTCAAGACAAAGGCATCAGCCCCCGCGAATGTCAGGGTCCCTTCCAAAAATGCACCGGAGACGAGGTGCACCTTCACGATGGTCCCCAAGGATCCACGCAGGCGGTCGGCCAAACAGAGTCCGGCCGCGTCCACTCTGGCGCGTTCAGAGATTTCGGCCTCCATCGAAAGCCTGTCGCCTTCGGCAAACTGGGCCTCCATGTCATTGAACAGGGCATCCCAACGCATTCGGCCAGCGTAAGGCGACCCTGCCGAGAGGTCAATTCATATCCTGATCCACTCCAACGTATGGACAAAAATCGATAAACTAGTGCAAACTATGTTTGAATACATCAAACAGCACTAAACAACATCAAAGACCAAGGAGTAGCCATGGCAGCAACAGGGCAGCGGAAGCTTGGCACTGACGCCGGCATGGCATCGGCCATCCTGTTGTTGGGCGGCTTCCTGTTGGCCACAGGGCATGGACTCGCGGCACCATGGGTCCTCGCAACCGCGGGCAGACCCGGACCTGACCTGGACCAACTGCTCGGTGCTGCCACAACTGCGGCGGGCGTAGGAGTTGCCAGCTGGTGGATGCTCTGCATGTCCTGCGCCTTCCTCGCGGCAGCCTTGGAACGCACGGGCCGGAAACGCGCGGCCGCTACGGCAAGCAGGTTCTGTCCGGCCTTTATGCGCCGGCTGGCGCTCGCATTCTTGGCCGTTCAGATCGTCTCCACCCCTCTCGCCCATGCCGATGAGCGGGTTTCCGGACCTGGCGGGGGCCCAACTCTATCGGTCGCGGCGCCGGCTGTATGGGTACCTACCGCCGGCACAATCGCCCAAGTATCAACTGGCTCCGGGGGTATGGCGTTGGAACATCAGGCTCCCCTGTCGGGGATGCATCCGAACTGGCGGCCAACTTCTCCCATCACTGAACCAGACCTCGTTGTCGCCTCGCCCTCGCGGGCCAGGCAGGCGCCTCCAACAGCGCGGGCAGGCGTCACAGTACTTGCCGGGGACACGCTCTGGGACATCGCGGCCCGCGACCTGGGATCCACCGCCTCTGACGTCGAGGTGGCCCTGCACTGGCCTCGCTGGTACCAGGCCAACAAAGCTCAAATTGGTGAGAACCCGGACGTCCTGCTCCCGGGCCAGGTCCTGAAACCACCCGCCGCGGCCTAGGTGAGTAAAACGGGCAGCACAATACTAAAAGGGGAAACCATGAGTGCAGTAACGCCGATCCGCCCAGCAGCGCCTGTTTCAAAGCTATCTCCAGCGGTGCGGCTGGTGCCTGACAGGACGGGACGTGCCCCGCGTCCGCTCAGAGCGGTCGATGAAAAGGCGGAGGTCCTGGCAATCATACGGAGCACGGTCCAGGCTTCAATGGAGGTCTTGGCAGGAATTCGCCCGGTCCATCAGCTTGCCCGCCGTCTGGACCCGCGCTGCCTTTCGGCCCTGCAACACCGCGCGTCGCTGATCCGGCGCGAGCTTGCCCGCTCATCGTCGCCGTCATTGGCGAGGCTGCACAAAAACTCCGTGGTGAGGTCCGTCCGGCTGTGCGAGGCCGCTCCGGGCATCTACGAAGCTAGCGCCGTCGTCGTTGACGACGTGCGGGCACGTGCAGTGGCCGTCCGGCTGGAACAAAGCAAGGAGCTGTGGCGCGTCACTGAACTCGTGATTGGCTGATCCCACGCAGCCGGAATCACAGGGAAGGGCCCGGAACTCTGGTTCCGGGCCCTTCCCTGTGGTTCTCACGTCTTGGGTCAGACGTCATCGGTCATTTGCCAGTGATCAGCGGCGCTTCTTCTTGGCAGGCTTCTTGCTGGCATCCTGCACGGCCGCCTTAGCCGGGTTGCCCGACCGTCCGGATGAACGGCTTTCTACGCGTGTCTGGCTTGCGCCGTCTTCACCCGGTGCCGTGTATTGCAGCTGCGCAGGCTTCTCCGGTGCTTCCAGGCCAGCAGCATGGATCTGTGGCTCAACGTGCTCGGTGTGCCCGCCTGAGGCATCGACAACCACAACGTCCTGTGCCGGGGTTACCTCCACTTCAAGGTTGAACAGGAAACCCACGCTCTCCTCACGGATGGCTTCCATCATGCTCTGGAACATTGTGAAACCCTCGCGCTGGTACTCCACGAGCGGGTCACGCTGAGCCATGGCACGCAAGCCAATGCCTTCCTTAAGGTAGTCCATCTCATAAAGATGTTCCTGCCACTTGCGCCCGATGACGGAGAGCACCACCCTGCGCTCCAGCTCCCGCATGCTGTCCGAGCCGATGGCCTCCTCACGCGCCTGGTACACCAGCTTGGCGTCGGAAAGAAGCTCTTCCTTGAGGAACTCCACGGTGAGCCGGGACTTTCCGCCGGCCTCTTCGATGATGTCCTCCGCGGTAACGCTCACCGGGTAAAGGGTTTTCAGGTTGGTCCACAGCTGGTTGTAGTCCCAGTCATCGCCGTTGCCTTCGGCGGTGGCGGCGTCGATAAGAGCAGTGATGGTGTCTTCGATAAAGAACTGCACCTTTTCATGCAGGTCGTCGCCTTCAAGGATCCGCCGACGGTCGCCGTATATGGCTTCGCGCTGCCGATTCAGGACGTCGTCGTACTTCAGGACGTTCTTGCGCTGTTCGGCATTGCGGCCCTCCACCTGCCCCTGGGCAGAGGCGATGGCCCGGGACACCAGCTTGGATTCCAGCGCGACGTCGTCCGGCACCGAACTGTTCATCAGGCGCTCTGCTGCCCCTGAGTTGAAGAGCCGCATCAGGTCATCGGTCAGGGAAAGGTAGAACCGCGATTCGCCAGGATCACCCTGACGGCCGGAGCGGCCTCTGAGCTGGTTGTCAATGCGGCGGGACTCGTGCCGTTCGGTGCCCAGGACATAGAGGCCGCCGAGGCTCAGCACTTCCTCGTGCTCGTCTTTGACCGACTGCTTGGCCGCTTCGAAGGCAGCGGGCCACGCGGCCTCGTACTCCTCGGAGTTCTCTTCGGGGTCCAGTCCGCGCTTGGCGAGCTCAGCGACAGCCGTGAATTCGGCATTGCCGCCCAACATGATGTCGGTGCCACGGCCGGCCATGTTGGTTGCGACGGTGACAGCACCCTTGCGGCCAGCCTGGGCCACAATGGCAGCCTCGCGGGCATGGTTCTTGGCGTTCAGGACTTCGTGCCTGATGCCCTCCTTGGCGAGCAGCCCGGAAAGGTATTCGCTCTTCTCGACGCTCGTGGTACCCACCAGGACGGGCTGGCCCTTTTCGTGGCGCTCAGCAATATCCTTGACCACGGCGTCGAACTTCACTTTTTCGTTCTTGAACACGAGGTCGGACTGGTCGATCCGCTGCATGTCGCGGTTGGTGGGAATAGCCACAACGCCGAGCTTGTAGGTTCCCATGAACTCTGCGGCCTCGGTCTCCGCGGTGCCCGTCATGCCGGAGAGTTTGCCGTACATGCGGAAGTAGTTCTGAAGTGTCACCGTGGCAAGGGTCTGGTTCTCAGCCTTGATCTCGACGCCTTCCTTGGCCTCGATTGCCTGGTGCATCCCCTCGTTGTAGCGCCGGCCGGCAAGGATGCGGCCGGTATGTTCGTCGACAATCAGGACTTCGCCGTCCAGGATGACGTAGTCCTTGTCGCGCTTGAACAGTTCCTTGGCCTTGATGGCGTTGTTCAGGAAGCCGATGAGCGGTGTGTTGGCAGACTCGTAGAGGTTCTGGATACCAAGGTAGTCCTCGACTTTTTCAATACCGCTTTCCAGGACTCCAACCGTGCGCTTCTTCTCGTCGACCTCGTAGTCGTCTTCAGGCTGCAGGCGGAGAACTACCTTGGCGAACTCGCTGTACCAGCGGTTGGTGTCACCTTGGGCGGGCCCGGAGATAATCAGCGGCGTGCGGGCCTCGTCGATCAGGATGGAGTCGACCTCATCCACAATGGCGAAGTGATGCCCACGCTGGACCAGTTCGGACTTGTCCCAAGCCATGTTGTCGCGCAGGTAGTCGAAACCGAACTCGTTGTTAGTGCCGTAGGTGATGTCCGCGGCGTACTGCTCCCGGCGAACGGACGGATCCTGGTTGGACAGGATGCATCCGCTGGTCAGGCCGAGGAACCGGTAAACGCGGCCCATCAGGTCTGACTGGTATTCAGCCAGGTAGTCGTTAACCGTGATGACATGGACGCCGTTACCGGTCAGGGCGTTGAGGTAGGCCGGAGCAGTGGCCACCAGGGTTTTACCTTCACCAGTCTTCATTTCGGCGATATTGCCCAGATGGAGGGCGGCGCCGCCCATCATCTGGACATCAAAGTGGCGCATGCCCAAGGTTCTGGATGAGGCCTCCCGCACTGCGGCAAAGGCCTCTGGCAGGAGGTCATCCAGCTTCTCGCCGTCCTGGTGGCGCGCCCGCAGGCGGTCGGTTTCTTCCCGGAGTTCGGCATCAGTAAACGTCTTGAACGAGTCTTCGAGAGCATTAATGGAATCGGCATAGTTCCGCAGTTGACGCAGGGTTTTTTTGTCACCCGTACGGAGAAGTTTTTCGATAAGTGATGCCACGTGAAGATGCTCCCAGTCTCTGCCGCCGAATTCTGGCGTTTTTAGTCTACGGGAGAGACACCGGCCGCGATGCCTGTGTTCCCTGAGAGCGGATAGCACTTCCAGCCGCTCCGATGGCTGCAGCCAGGTCCCCCGCCAGGTCTCCTGTCGGGCTGACCAGAACGTCCCCCAGCCCCAGCCATTCAGCCATCAGTTCCAGCTCGGCTGCAAGTTCGACGGCGGTCTCCGGCGGGGCGTCCGGCTCTCCGTAGGCGGACCTGACCAACAGCTTTCCGGCCGCACGGTCGGCTTTGAGGTCGACCCGGGCCACCAAGGTTTCGCCCAGCAGGAACGGGAGCACGTAGTATCCGAAGCGCCGCCGGTGCTCGGGGGTGTAAATCTCGATGCGGTAGTGGAAGCCAAACAGTTCCTCAAGTCGACGGCGTTCAAAGACCAGCGAGTCAAAGGGACTCAAGAGGGCCCGGCCTGCGGCCCGACGCGGCATCCTGGCTTCAGCGTGTCGGTAGACCTTTCTGTTCCAGCCGGTAACGGTCACTGGCTCCAGCCGTCCGGAACCCACCAGACGTTCTACTGCAGCGGCAGCGGGCTTGATCGGCATGCGGAAATAGTCAGCGAAACATCTCAGTGTCCCGATGCCGTGGGCCTGGGCTGCCGCATCGATCAGCCGATACATGGACTCGTCAGGGTCCCGCGGGCCCTCCGCCGGGGCTTGCCGATCCGGGACAACCCTCGCGGTGAGCGTATATCTGCGCTCGAACTGTTCCGTTCGCGACGCCGCGGAAACGAGGCCGGCTTCAAACAAATGTTCCAGAACCCTTTTGACGGCATTCCAGTTCCACCCCCAGTTGTCATCCCGGCGGTCCTCTACATGCCCGATTTCCACTGTCAGTTCTGCCGCCGTCATGGCACGTCCGCGGGCCAGAACGTCCAGGATCTTTCCAGCCACGGCTTCGCGCAGCACCGGGTCCATGGCCGCGGCCCCAACCCACTTACGCTTCTGCCACTGCACCAGGTCTTGGTAATGCTCTGGCCGGATGTAACTGGCTTCATGTGCCCAGTACTCCATCATTCGCCGCGGGTGCGTGCTGGACATCCGCTGCAGAATGCTGCGGTCGTAGTTGCCCAAGCGCGAGAAAAAAGGAAGAAAGTGGCTCCGCGAGACCACATTTACGGAATCGATCTGGACCAGCTGCAGCTGGGCAAAGGTACGGCCCACCGTCCGTGAAGTCACGGGTCCGGAGGGCCGTCCTTTGTCCAGGCCTTGGGCTGCCAGTGCGATCCGCCGTGCCTGTTCAAGGCTCAGCGTCGCCGCCACATCAGTCCTTTCGATGGATGGTGTACACCACCCTAGATCCTGGCAGCCTCGTCATCCGAGCGGTAGGCAAGGATCTTTTCTTCAACAACCTGTTCGCCCGGTTCGCACTCATGGTCCAGGGTAATGACGCCGTATGTCCAGCCGCGGCGGCGGTAAACGACGGAAGGTGTGTTCGTGGCTTTGTCCACAAACAGGTAGAAATCGTGACCCACCAGTTCCATGTTGTCCACGGCATCGTCAAGTGAGAGGGATGCTGCGGGGAAGACCTTGCGCCTGATCAGTACGGGCGAATCCCCAGCCGGAATGTCGTTCTCAACGTCGTACGGCGATTTTTCGGCTGCCACGGCCGCCGGTTCGTTACGGTGGCTTGCCTCGACATAAATGGGCTCATGGGCACTTGCTGGCTCCAATGACGCGGTGGCTTCGCGGACCGCCTTGGGCGTGTGGCGTCCGTGGTGGACCTTCTTGCGGTCCTTTGCGCGGCGAAGACGTTCAAGCAGCTTGTTGTAGGCGAGGTCGAAGGCAGCGAATTTGTCTGCGGCGCTGGCTTCGGCACGGATTACGGGCCCGCGTCCCAGGACAGTCACTTCAACGGTGAGCTGGTCGCCGGCCTGGCGGGCATTGGTTTCTTTCGAGACCTTCGCATCCACCCGCTGGACCTTGTCGCCGAGCGATTCGATCTTCGAGATCTTTTCACCGGCGTATTCGCGGAAGCGGTCTGAGACCGTCAGATTTCGTCCGCTGATCATAAACTCCATGGTGCCCTCCAAATGACTTCGGTGACACGACGGCGGCACTTCCTAGGGCCGATCTGCTTGACAGTCGAGCCCCTTTCCGAGCCGCTATCGACAGGTACATCTGTTCTTGGTACCCACAACCGACGTTAGTTCATAGCCACAGGTTATTCATCCTTTCTTCGTTTATTTTTTTCTATGTCAGGCCCCATTCCGCCAGCTTCCGCCGATACCGTTCCGCCGCCAGCTGAATCGGGCGGGCGTGTCGCTGCGAGGACCACTGCGCCGGCCACGATGGCCCCGCTTTCGTGCAGTGCGCGGGCAGCTTCGGCGAGTGTCGCACCGGTGGTCAGCACGTCGTCGATGATGATGCACCGGCGGCCGGCTACGCCGTCGGCCTTCCGCGCCGGGACCCTCATCGATCCACGGACGCGGCTGGCGCGGGCTCCACGGCCCAGGCCTTTTTGACCGCCGGGCAGCCCTCCGGGTCCCCTTCGCCACTGCGACTTCCGCAGCACATCCAACACTGGAGTGTCCGTCAGCCTGCTCGCAGGGCCAAGCAGCAGATGCACAGGGCTGAAACCCCTCCGCACGAAGGCACCGGTGCTGCTCGGAACAGGCACCAGGGCGATCTGGTCTTCGTGCTGCGCAGCGGCAGCGATGGCGCGGACCAGTGCCCGCGACAGAACACGCCTGAGCTGGTGCTGGCCGTGGCCCTTGAATGAAAGGACCGCCTGCGCCAGCTCGTCCCGGTATGCGCCGGCCGCCACTACGGGGAGTATCACGCTGCCGTCGACATCCATGAGTGCAGGCGCCTGCGCTTCTGCCCTGAACGGGTGGCGGGTCAAGTGCCGGACCCGCCGTTCGCAGGCCACGCACAGGACCAGGTCTTCAGCGCCGCAGCAGACGCAGTCGACGGGGACGGCCAGCGCCAGCAACTCAGCAACTGCGGCGGCGCCCAGGTCGGCTGCACGCATCAGCCACCGGCGGTGCACTCCCCTGTGTTTGGCCGGTTGCAGTGAAATCGGCCGAAGGTCTGGATCCGCGGGCAACGAATCAATGGCCAGCAGACGGGCGGGGCCGCCTTTGTTTTCGGTGGATGCTGCTGCGGACACCCCCTCATCGTGCCGGCTCGGAGACTCCCGGCGAAGGGCCTGCGCCTCCTATGTGGAAAAGACCGGCACGCTGCGCTCAGCCGGCGAAGGACGGGTCAACCGGGCCCTTGAGCTGCGGCGACCAGCCGTTCCCCAGCCGCTGGAAGATGCCGTCGGCGGATTGTCCGAAGATCTCCTCGGGGCCGTTGCCCGCACTGAGCCCCACCAGACCGGGCCACGGCGCGAGCTGCTGTGGCTGCCCTGAAGTCAGCGACAACAGCTCAGGGGTCACATTTGCTGCTGCTGCGCCCTTCATGACCGCCACAACGGTATCGCTCACCCAAACACCCTGGTCCGGTTCGCTGCCGGTTGCCAGCGTGATGGGCGGCGTCAACTCCTTTGGCGTACCGTCGGCCGCACGGATGACGCCCGCAACCTGCACTCGGGTCTTCCCGTTTTGTTCGGAGATGACAAGCACCCGCACGCCTTCACGGGAAACCCTCAGGTCCTTCACCGTCCTTCCGGCAAGCCAGGCCGGAGACAGGGTAACGTTCGGCACGTCCGCGCCTTGTGCCACCCCCGCCGGCCGGTAGGCCACGATTTCCGTACCGCCGGCGGCCCCCGGGCCGGCCGTCCATACCCAGTCATGGAGACTGAAGGACGGATGCGTGAGCGTGCTGCGGGTGGTGAGTGCCCTTGCGGGCTGGCCCGGGACCATGCTGTAGAGCGTGGTCCGGCTTTCATTGAGGAAGGCTACGCTCTGGGACACCGGCGATTCCGCCGGGTAGCGCGGACCCAGGGCGGAGACCGGCTGCATGTCCGGCAGCGGGGAAACACGGTTGTTCTCATAGCGCACCAACTCGTTGCCGCTGACGGCGATCTGCCGGGCCGGGACGCCCTTGTTCTGGACAGGCGGCAGCACCGAACCGTTGTCCTCCACCCGGACCAGGTCCTGATTGGCACGCAGCTCAACGTTGACTACGTCCGGCTGGCTGCGGAAAGTCAGCGCGAGCTGCGTCTGCATCCGCAACCTGTCCTCCGTGGAGGCCTCAGACAGTTCCTTGGCTGTGAGATCCACCTGCGCAGCGCCTGACACGACGGGGACGGATTCCCTGGCAAGTTTGATGCCGGACGGGAACGCACTGACCACAGCACCGCGGAGATAGGGGGCGGGACCGGCGAGCAGGGCGCTGGTCATTGCCTTGACGGTTTTGTTCTTGATGAACCACCGGACGTCGGGAACGGCGTAGGTGAAACTCGGATCGTAGAAGTAGATCGGATACGCGCCGTAGATGACCTTAAAGGTCTCCTCCGGGATGGCTGTCCCGTCCGGAATGGCCGAGATCCGCCACTCACCGTCCACCTGGGTTACCGTGGCGGGAATATTCTCCTTGGTACCCTCCGGGGTTTGGGTTGCGATCCCATCGGCGTCGACTGTATACGCCACGTCCAGTTCGTAGTTATAGACGTTTTCGACGGCGGTGCGCACCACGCGTGCCTCGCGGTACACCAAGGCACGCTGGTCCGGTTTCCAGGCCACCGAGGAGGCCTGGGTCAAATATTCGCGGGCAACAGCGTAGTCATCCTCATAGCCACTCCCGGCACGATAAAAGTCTTCAATGATGTTCTCGGGAGCAGCGCCGGGCTGCGGCGCGGCCGGCAGGAAGACCGGGGCGTTCAGGTTGCCCGCGCTTTCATCGGTGCTCTTCCCGACTGGTCCGGCGGTCGGGATCCTCGCGCAGCCGGCGACGAATAGAACCAGCAGCAGCAGGAGGACAGCTGCCCTGGTGCGCCGAGGCGGCTGCGAGCCTGTCATGACGGCTCCTTGGGCGGCACGTGCACTGCGGTCTTTGATGATGGAGGCGCTTCCTTGCGAACAATTTGAGCCCCAGCCGGCTCGGCCGCCGGGCCCTTACCCAGGAGCAGGACATCACTCGACCTTGCTGGCACGTCCGGCAGCACGATGTCCTCCGGTTCAAGCTGCACCGGCGATTTGTCGATTTCTTCACCCTGCCGGAGGGGGACAGTCAGCCGGAAGTTGGCTCCACTGCCCTTTTTCCCCCATGCCTGCAGCCAGCCGTTGTGAAGCTTGGTGTCTTCCATGGCAATGGACAGCCCCAGCCCGCTGCCGCCAGTAGTGCGCGCCCGGGCGGGATCTGCTCGCCAGAACCTGTCAAACACCCGCGCAGCTTCGGCAGGAGTCATGCCAATGCCCTGGTCCCGCACGGCCACCCCGACGGCTGTCTGGTTGGCGGCCACTGTGATTGTCACGGGCTTTCCTTCCCCGTGTTCCACTGCGTTCAGGATCAGGTTTCGCAAAATCCTGTCGATCCGGCGTGAGTCCATCTCCACCACGATGCCGCCCGCCGGCGCCCGAAGGACGATCTCCGAACCGTATTCAGCCGCCACGGGCGCGGCACCTTCAATGACATGGGCGATGACCTGAAGGATATCCTCCGGCTCGGCGTCGAGCATGGCCACCCCGGCGTCAAAGCGCGAGATCTCCAGAAGGTCGGACAACAGCGACTGGAACCTCTCCACCTGGTTGTACAGCAGTTCAGCGGAGCGTTTGTTGATGGGATCGAAATCATGGCGCGCATCGAAGAGCACTTCCGCCGCCATCCGGACGGTGGTCAGCGGTGTCCGCAGTTCATGGGAAACGTCCGAGACGAACCGCTGCTGCATTTGCGACAGCGTGGCCAGCTGGGTGATCTGCTCCTGCAGGCTGGCGGCCATGTGGTTAAACGACGCTCCAAGGCGGGCCACCTCGTCCTCGCCCTTGACCACCATGCGCTCCTGCAACTGGCCCGCCGCCAGTTTTTCCGAGACGACGGCGGCATGGCTGACCGGGCTGACCACGTTGCGTGTCACGTACCAGGCAATGGCGCCGATCATCAACACCAGCACTGCCCCACCGGCCCAAAGTACGCTCTGGATCTCATCGAGGGTTTGTTGCGCGGTGTTCAGGTCGTAGATCAGATAGAGCTCATACACTGTTCCGTTGAAGGTCACCTTGTTGCCGACGGCAATGCCGGGCCGGTCTTCGGTGCCCACGGGAATGACGGTAGAGGCCCAGTACTGGTCCTTGCCGGATTCCTGGACTGCCTTGCGCAGGTCCGGCGGGATGACACTGACCGTCAGTTGGTCGGAAGCCCGGGATTCCACCCAGCGGTTGCGGGGCTTGGTCTGCTGCGGCATGGCTTCAAAAACGTACCGCCGCTGGATCACCGAACCCCGGCCCTCGACCGCGTTCAGGGTGTCGTAGACCAGGGTAATGACGCTGGACTGGTCGGTGACCTGCGCACCGTCAAAGGTGTCCTGAACCTGTTTGACGTTGTAGCGGGTCTCTGACTCGGCCTGGGTAAGGCGCTCCTGGAACAAGTTATTGGCGATCTGGTTCGAGAGGTAGGCACCCACCACGGCAAACGATGTCACAGCCAGCAGCAGTGTTGTCAGCACCGTCCGGAATTGCAGGGAACGGCGCCACCGGCGATGCAGGGACTGCACGATGTACCGCAAGGCTGGGAAGAACCGGCTGATACCAGTGCGGATGAGGCGGGCAACACGGAGGCCGACGATGACTGCCCGCCGTTTCCAGATGCGGGCGCGGAAGGGGAGCTGCTCAAGACCAGCCGCCAAAGAGTCTGTGTGCTCAGGGGCAGCGTGATGTTCTTCCGGACGTGCAGCGTGGTCTTCTGCGGATACATCCGGAGCGCGTCCGCCATCTGCTCCTGTTGGGTCAGGAACCTGCTTTGTAGCCGACACCACGAACCGTCAATACTACTTCCGGGGCCTCCGGGTCCCGTTCGATCTTTGACCGGAGGCGCTGTACATGGACATTGACCAGCCTCGTATCCGCTGCATGGCGGTATCCCCAGACCTGCTCAAGCAGCAGTTCCCGGGTAAACACCTGCCACGGCTTCCGGGCCAGGGCGACCAGCAGATCGAACTCCAGCGGAGTGAGGGAAATGCGTTCGTTTCCGCGGTTGACGGTGTGGCCCGCCACATCAATGGTGACATCGGCAATCCGAAGGGTTTCGGGAGCCTTCTGGTCCCCCGGCCTTAGCCGCGCCCTGACCCGCGCCACAAGCTCGGCTGGTTTGAACGGCTTGGGGACATAATCATCGGCACCGGACTCCAGTCCGCGGACGACGTCGGACGTGTCCGACTTGGCAGTGAGCATCACGATGGGCACGTCCGATTCGGACCGGATCTGCCGGCAGACCTCAATGCCATCCACGCCGGGAAGCATCAGATCCAGCAGCACGAGGTCCGGCTTCGATGAACGGAACACATCCAGCGCCTGGCTGCCGTCAGCGCAGAAGACCGGCTCAAAGCCGTCATTGCGCAGGACAATTCCGATCATCTCGGCCAGCGCTTCGTCATCGTCAACTACCAGGATGCGTGCCTTCATAGTTATATATTCCCTTATAGTCCACCCTTTGTCCTGTTGATCGCCGCCACGGCATGGCGCAACGCTATGATGCCGGGCGCCGGAACTATAGGCTGGGATCGTGCCGGCCCTCGCCGGACGCCTTGGCCGCTGACCTGCGGCAACAGGCGCCCGCCCGCAAGCGTCCGGTTCCGCTCGGGGGAAGGAACAGGTTGTCACAGCAAGATCCGAACGTGCAGCAGCCACCACGGGGCGGCGGGCCGCCATGGCAGCCGCAACCTGGTTTCGGCCCGCCCCAGTGGGGAGGCCAGCCTACATGGGGACCACCCACTGGCCCGGCGCATCCAACGCAGTGGGGCCAGCCGCCCTACAACCCCTACGGCGGTCCGCCGCCCTACCGCCAGCCGCAATACGTTGCCCCGCCCAAACCCGGCATTATCCCGTTGCGGCCGCTGATGTTCGGCGAAATCATTGACGGCTCCTTCCAGACCATCAGGCGCAATGCCAAGGCAATGTTGGGCGCGGCCCTGCTGGCCCAGTCGTTGGCAGTGGTCCTGACCGCCGTCCTGACGGCAGGCACGGTGGCCTCCGCAGCCTCCCTGGAAAGCTGGATCGAGGGCCTCAACGATCAAGACATGGCGGCGGCGGGTTTGGCCTTCCTGGCCGCAACCCTGCTCGTGGTCGTCCTGACGGTATTCCTTTCGGCAGTCCTCCAAGGGGCCATGGTGGTGCCCGTGGCCCGTTCCGTCCTCAACCGCACCACGGGCTTCCGGCAAATGTGGACGCTGGCCAAGGCACATGCCGGCGCGCTCATCCGTCTTGCCTGCCTGATAGTCCTCGGCTGGCTGTTGGGCGTAGCACTGTTTGTTGGCCTGGCGGTCGCCGTGATCGCTGCAGCCGGTGGAATTGGCGCGCTCATCCTGGTCCCCCTCGGATTCGGCGGCTTCGCTCTTTTCATCTGGATCTATATCAAAATCCTGGTGGCCCCTGCCGCCGTCGTCATCGAGGAGCTGGGCGCGGTCGACGGACTCCGCAGGTCATGGCAGCTGACCCGGGCAAACTGGTGGCGGGTCCTGGGAATCACCTTGGTGGTGGCCATCATGGTGGGCGTCATCGCCCAGGTGGTGACCATCCCTGTGAGCCTGCTGCCGGCGTTCTATACGTCTGTGGTCTCGCCCCATGGCGGCACGGATCAGGCGATAGCAGCAGCTGTGGTCGTGGCCGTCATCACCGCCATCGTCACCGCGCTTGTCGGCGCCGTTGGTTACGCCTTCCAGACGGCGGTGATGGCCCTGCTCTACCTGGACTTGAGGATGCGGAAGGATGGCCTGGATATCGCACTTCTGCGCCTGATGGAATCCGGGGCCGATCCCGACGGCGTTCCAGGCCGCGGCATCCCGGTACACGGCTGGCCGGCACAGGGTGGACCTTCCAACAATGCAGGACCCGTGTACCGTGCCTGGCCCGATGTCCGTTGAACCGCCCGTCCTGCCCGACGCCGACGAAGCCCGCCGCTGGGCCGTGGAGGAACTGGCCAAACCTGAGTACAGAAGTGCCGAACCTGGCTGGCTGGATGCACTATGGCGCGACTTCCTGGACTGGCTGGCCTCGCTGGACGGCCCTTCCGGCTTGGAAGGAAATATTGCGGCGCCGCTGACGGGGGTGGTCATAGCAGTCCTGATAGCCGCCGCCATTGTCGTGGCACGGCCGCGCTTAAACGCCCGCACGAAGAAGCCGCAGGAGGTGTTCGACGACGACACCTCCGTCAGTGCCTCGGACTACCGGGGAAGCGCCGCAGCCGCAGCAGACCGCGGAGACTGGGGCGCCGCCGTCGTACACCGATTCCGTGCGCTGGTCCGGGCCGCCGAAGACCGAAGCATCCTGGACGCCAGGCCGGGCAGGACCGCAGACGAAGTGGCACGTGAACTGGCCGGCGTTTTTGTTCCTGAGGCACAGCGACTCGACCGGGCCGCCAGGACCTTCGACCGGATCCGCTACGGCCACGGCGCCGCAGAGCGTGCTGACTACGAAGCCATGACAGCCCTCGAGGCTTCCCTGCAGTCCCTGAGGCCCGGCGACGCTCCGGCCTCTCCTGTGGGCGCCCCATGACAACGGACATCGACGCCCGCCCAGCCGTGTCCGGTGATGCAACCCCGCAGCCCGTCCCTGGCGGGCTGGCGGGCTGGGGCAGGCGCCACCGCGGCCAGGCAGTCGCGGCTGCGGTGTTCGCCGTCGCGCTGGCCGTCACGATCATCACGCAACTGGCCCCGAAGGGTGACTCGGTTCCCCTGTCCATACGGAATGCAGGGCCCGACGGCGGACGGGCAGTCAGCGAAATCCTGGGCCGGCACGGGGTGGATGTTGCCGGCGTCGACTCCTTCAGCACGGCACTGGCTGCCCTGCAGGCCGGCACGGATTCAACGCTGCTGCTGTACGACCGGAACGGCATCCTTGACGAATCGCAACTGGAACGGCTCACCGTAGAGGCCACGCGCGTGGTGCTCGTGACTCCGCGGCTCAGTACCCTGACGGCGCTGGACGCAGGAATCAGCCAGGCCGGGGTGGTGCCTGAAACCTCCCCCACGCTGGAGCCCGGGTGCTGGAACGACGCCGCCGAAACAGCGGGAACGGTTTCCGGGGAGACCGGATTCCTGTACAGCGTTGAGGGCGATGGCGGGAACACTGTGTGCTACCGCCCGCCCGGTTCAGAGGCCGGCCTGCTCGCGACCACCGAAGACGGGACACTGTCAGTCCTGGGAAGCACTGAGCTGATCAGCAACGCCGGGCTCGATGAACGCGGCCATTCGGCCCTTGCCCTCCGCACCCTCGGTGGTTCCGGGGACTTGGTCTGGTACGTTCCCGGACTGGCCGATGTGAGCGGAGCCGGATCCCCGCAAACGCTCAACGAGCTCGCTCCTGACTGGGTGGCGTTCCTCGGTCCGTGGCTGGTATTCGTCGCCGCCCTTGCCATCCTCTGGCGTGGCCGGCGCTTTGGTCCGCTCGTTTTTGAGCCGCTGCCTGTGGTGGTTAAGGCCGCGGAAACCGCGGAGGGCAGGGCGCGCCTCTATCACGATTCCCATGCAGTGGACCGCGCCCGGGACAACCTCCGGGCAGGTACGTTGGTCAGGCTGGCCAAAGAACTGCGGCTGGGACCCGAGGCCTCGGCCGATGACGTTGTCCGGGCCGTGGCGCAGATTGTCGACCGGCCTGAGGGCAGCCTGCGGGAATTGATCAATGAACGGCCCCTGAACGAAGCCAGGCTGGTGCGATGGTCCCAGGAGCTGGACAACCTAGAGAACGAGGTAAGAACCCGATGAATGAACACCTCCGCGGCCCGCAGATCCTGGACCCTATGCAGCACGATCCTGCGCGGCAGGCGCTCCTGGAGGTCCGGAACGAGGTGGCCAAGGCCGTGGTGGGCCAGGACTCGACCGTCACCGGAATGCTGATCGCGCTCCTCGCCCAGGGGCATGTACTGCTCGAGGGCGTACCGGGCGTGGCCAAGACGCTGCTCGTTCGGGCGCTCTCGGCGTCGTTGAGCCTGGACACCAAACGCGTTCAGTTCACTCCTGACCTGATGCCCGGCGATGTAACGGGATCCTTGGTTTACGACTCCCACACCTCGGAGTTCAGTTTCCGCGAGGGACCGGTCTTCACCAATATCCTCCTGGCCGACGAAATCAACCGCACACCGCCTAAGACCCAGGCATCGCTGCTGGAAGCAATGGAAGAGCGCCAGGTTTCGGTGGACGGAGTTTCCCGGCCATTGCCTGTGCCCTTCCTCGTGGCAGCAACGCAGAACCCGGTGGAGTACGAAGGGACCTACGCCCTGCCCGAGGCCCAACTGGACCGGTTCCTGCTCAAGCTCACCATGCCGCTTCCGAACCGAACGGAGGAGATGGAGGTGATCCGTCGGCACGCGTCCGGATTCAGCCCCCGCGACCTGGCCGGCGCTGGTGTCCGGGCAGTCGCCGGCGCGCAGGACCTTGAGCGCGCGCGGCAGGCCGTGGCCAACGTCGCTGTCGAACCTGAGATCATCGGCTACATCGTGGACCTGGTCCGCGCCACCAGGGCGGCACCCTCATTCCAGCTGGGTGTTTCTCCCCGGGGAGCCACAGCGCTCCTGAACACCTCGCGGGCCTGGGCGTGGATGTCCGGCAGGAGCTTCATCACCCCCGACGACGTCAAGGCCCTGGCGTTGCCTTGCCTCCGGCACCGGGTGGCACTCCACCCGGAAGCGCAAATGGACGGCGTCCGGGTGGATGACGTGCTGACCAGCATCCTGGCCTCCGTGGCCGTTCCGCGCTGACCGGGATGGCACTGTCCGGGCGCTTTGTGGTCCTTGCCCTGCTGGGGCTGTTGCCGGTGCTGTTGTTGCCCGGATGGTGGACCGTCCTGGGCGTTATCGTTGTGCTCGCAGCAATCCTGGGCCTTGAGCTTGGCCTCGCGGCGTCCCTGCGCGCCATCGAGGTCCAGCGCCAGGATCCGGGCCAGGTGACCCTGAACGGCGTGGCCCACTCAATCCTGACGGTCCGAAACCAGGGCAGGCGCCAGCTGCGTGGGTTCATTCGGGACGCCTGGCAGCCCTCGGCCGGGGCGCATCACCCGGTCCAGCCGTTGGACATCCCCGCCGGTGAGCGTCGCCGCGTGCAGGTTACGCTCCGCCCCGTCCGGCGCGGGGTCCTCCTGGCTCCTCACGTCACGCTCCGTGCCTACGGGCCGCTGCGGCTTGCGGCCCGGCAGCGCACTATCCCCTGCCCGGGGTCCCTCCGCGTCCTGCCGCCCTTCCACTCCCGCCGGCATCTGCCGTCCAAACTGCGTAAATTGCGTGAACTTGACGGCAAAGCTGCTGTGCAGATCCGCGGGGCGGGCACGGAGTTCGATTCGTTGCGGGACTATGTGCGCGGTGATGACGTCCGGTCGATTGACTGGCGGGCAACCGCCCGCCGTTCCGCCGTCGTCGTACGGACCTGGCGGCCGGAACGGGACAGGCGCGTGATCATTGTGCTGGACACTTCACGGACGTCGGCGGCGCGGATCGAGGACGAGCCGCGCCTGGACACCGGCATGGAAGCTGCCCTGTTGCTGGCGGTCCTGGCCGAACGCGGGGGTGACAGGGTGGACTTCCTGGCCTTCGACCGGCGCCCGCGGGCAAGGGCCGGATCGGCAGTGTCCGGAAACCTCCTGGGCCAGCTTGTTCAGGCCATGGCTCCCTTGGAGGCCGAACTGATAGAGATGGACTGGCAGGGGATCCCGGGCCAGATCAGGGCCGTATCGGCCCACCGTTCGCTGGTGGTGCTCCTGACGTCCCTCGAAGGCGGAGCCCCTGAGGAAGGGCTTATCCCTGTGGCCACGCGGCTGGCAGCCCAGCACGTGGTGGTGGTGGCCGCTGTGCGTGACCCGCTGTTGGGCCAGATGCTCAAGGAACGTGAGACTGCTGCTGGCGTTTTCCGGGCTGCTGCGGCCGAACGCACGCTGCTGGAACGCGAGGCCGTTACCGCCCAGCTCCGCCAGCACGGGGTGGAAGTGGTGGATGCCGAACCCCACCAGTTGCCGCCTCGGTTGGCAGACATGTATATCCGGCTGAAGGCGGCGGGTAGATTGTGAGATCACGCAAAAGCGCCGGCGCCCGTTTAGCCACCAGGAGGTCATGATGAATATCCCTATATACCGGCAGGCTCTGGGTGCGGACTTCGACCGGCTGCAGCCAGAACTCCAGGACTACTTTTCGCTCGTGCCCGGTTCGGGGCAGTACGGCATCGGCGAAGGCGTGTTCGACGTCGTCGGTTGCAGGCAGCGCTGGCTGCAACCGCTGCTGAAACTGACGTCCGGGGAGGAGGCCTTCTTCCCCGAGTACGGCGAGCGCATTCCTTTCAGGATCGAAAACCATGCCCACGAAGATCCCTTTGGACGCTCCAGCCTGACAGCCCGGCGCGAGATCAGGTTCCCTGGCCGGACCCGGATCTTCCAGGACACAACCAGCGTGACTGAATCAAACGACGGCCCACGGCTGGTGGACTACGTGGGCCGGTTCCGGCGGCTGGTTACCGACTTGAACCTCAGCGTCACGGAATCGGGCCGCCTTCGGGGAGTCTCGGAAGCTTCCCGGCTGTTCCTCGGCCCGCTCCGGATCCCGCTGCCTCCCGCTCTCGATGCCAAAGCCTACGCCGAGCAGTGGTGGGACCCTGCCGCCGGGGAACATGGCAAACACCGCATCCAGGTCAAAGTTCTCCAGCCGCAGATCGGGCTGGTCCTGGTGTATGCCGGCAGCTTTGACTACCGGCTGCGCCCCTATGCGGGCGGGAGTTCGGCCCAGAGTTTCTTGCCCCGATACGCGCATCCGGACCGCTGGGAGGACCGGACCTGACAGGCGGCCCGCAGCACTGCCTGGCGACGTCGGACTGTATCTACCCCAGTGCCAGCTGGTTCAGCCCGTCGGCCACCTGCGTGAGCCTGGTAAGCACTGCCGTGGCCACCGCCGGGGATTGTCCGGCGAGGCCTGCGGAGGGTGTGACCCGCAAGGTACGCAGGGACGACGCCGGCAACCCGAGCTGGTGCCACGGCCGCCAAACGGATTCGACGACGTCGGGCACTTTTGGCAGATTCCCAGAGCCCACGTCCAGCGCGCCGGCCCACAGCTGTTTGCCGCCCTCGACGGCGCCTGCCAGTTGCTCCCATTGCCGTGATGTCAGGGCCTTCAGGGGCACCGCGATGCCGTCCGCCCCGGCAGCCAGGATGCGGTCAAAGGGGGCTTCGATTTCCGGCACGGCAATGATGATTTCCGCGGCCCCGGCTTCCCGCAGGGCGGCGGTCACCACACTCCAGGACTCGGTGGCCTCCTGCCCCGCCACTGCACGCAGCGTGCGGTAACCGCTCGACGTCGGAATGGTCCCTGCCAGCACGGCAGCGATGTCCGGTTCGTCGAGCTGGACCACGAGGCGTGCCCCGGGAACTGCCGCGGACACCCGCGACAGGTAGCTTCCCACGCCGGCCGCCAAGGAAGCAGCTACGTCCCGGCGGGCACCGTAGTCAAGGAGGGCGCGTTCGCCGTTATGCAGGTGGAGACCTGCTGCAAGCGTCATGGGGCCCACCAGCTGTACCTTCAGCTCCCTGGCGGGGGCATCCTCCGCTCCGGCAACGTCCGCGAGGACGTTGATGTCGGTTGACAACGCCGATGCGGCCCGGCGAACGTCCTTACCGGGGCGGTCCACCAGCCGCCAGCCGAACGGCTGGACATCCACTGCCATTTCAACCAGCAGCGACGCCGTGCGGCCCAGGGCATCCGAGCCCACTCCGCGGTCGGGAAGTTCGGCCAGGAACGGTAAGTGCGGACTGCCGAGTTCGCCGCGGATAATACGGGCCGCTTCTACGGGGTCCTCCCCCGGCCAGGAACCAAGACCCGTAGCGGTTACCTCCTGCGGACCGGCAGGGAGTGACTCGGGCTGGTTTAGGGCCAGGTTGGCCTGCCCCTGTGGGGTCCGGCCTGGCTCTTGTGGGCTGGCGTTCCTCACGCTACGACGGACGCCTGAGGCCCGGAGGGGATTCCTGAGGGCTGCTGCGTCCCCTCGCCGACGTTGGTGTGTCCGACGGCCTCGTGGTTTTCCGCGGCTGCCTGGTGGTCCTCGGCGATCGCTTCGTGGTGGCGGATCACCTCGCCAATGATGAAGTTCAGGAATTTTTCGGCGAACGCGGGATCGAGATGGGCGTCCTCGGCCAAGCGTTTCAACCGCGCAATCTGGGCTGTTTCACGGCCGGGATCGCCCGCCGGGAGACGGTGGGCAGCCTTCAGGAAGCCCACTTTCTGGGTGGCCTTGAACCGCTCCGCCAGCAGGTAAACCAAGGTGGCATCGATGTTGTCGATGCTGGAGCGGATCGACAGCAGTTCCGCCATGACCGAGTTATCCACCTGTCCGGCCAGCGAGCTGGCGGCGGCGTCGTAGGTTTCTGAGTCAGGAACGTCGTGGTTGTGCTGCGTCATGGTCCAAGTCTATGGGCAGGCGCGGAAAACCCTTGCGGTGTTAAGCTCGCGCCGCAGCCATCCCGCCGTCGTCCCTTCCGTGCCCCCGGGATGGACACTCTGGCCTCGTTCGGCCGGAGTGTCCATCCCCGCTGGATGGTCAGATTCCCAACAATGCCCGGTGTTCTTCCCGGCGCCGTGCCTGCTCCTCAGGATCAGGCACCGGAAGCGAGGCAATGAGGCGTTTGGTGTAATCGTGCTGCGGCGCCCCCATGACCTGGCTGCCGATCCCCTGTTCCACGAGTTTCCCCTTGTAAAGGACACCCACCCAATGGGACAGGATGTCCACCACTGCGAGATCGTGGCTGATGAACAGTGCCGCGAAACCGAATTCGGCCTGGATTTCCTTGAACAACTCCAGGACCTTGGCCTGCACCGAAACGTCCAAGGCCGACGTCGGTTCGTCCGCGATCAGCAGCTTCGGGTTCAGGATGAGGGCCCGGGCCAGCGAGGCCCGCTGGCGTTGGCCGCCTGAGAGCTCATGCGGGTATCGTGCCGCGTACGACGCCGGCAACTGGACTGATTCAAGCAGCTCTCCAACGCGTTTGCGTGCCTGCGCCGGGCTCGGGTTGGTGTGGATGATCATCGGCTCCGCGACGCAGTCCCCGATGGTCAGCTGGGGATTGAACGACGCTGCCGGATCCTGGAAAACGAACCCGATGTCCTTCCGCAGCGGCTTAAACGTCCGTTCCTTCAGGTTCAGCATCTCGTATCCCAGCACCTTCAGGCTGCCGCCTGTGGTCCGATTCAGGCCCGCGATGGCCCGGCCAATAGTGGTCTTTCCGGAGCCTGACTCCCCCACCAGCCCAAAAACCTCGCCTTCGGACACGGTGAAGCTGACGCCGTCGACGGCTTTGAAGGACGGCGTCCCCAGCCGGCCGGGGTACTCGATGGTCAGGTTCCTCGCCTCCACGAGGACCTTGGCCTTTTGGTGGGCGCGTTCCGTCATGCCTTCCGACGCCGAGTTGTGCCCCAGGTGGGGCACGGCCGCCAGCAGCTTCTTGGTGTAATCCTGTTTGGGCTCGGCAAACAGCACCCGGGAGGTTGCCTCCTCCACCACGTCGCCCTGATACATCACCACCACGCGGTCAGCCAGGTCGGCCACCACGCCCATGTTGTGTGTGATCAGCACGATGGAGGTCCCGTACTTGTCCCTCAGGTCTCGCAGCAGTTGCAGAATCTCCGCCTGCACCGTGACGTCCAGGGCCGTGGTGGGTTCATCGGCCACAATCAGCCCCGGGTTCAGGGCCAGGGCCGCAGCGATGACAACGCGCTGCTTCTGGCCGCCGGAGAACTGGTGCGGATAGTAGTTCACTCGATGTTCCGGATCCGGGATCCCCACTTTGCGCAGCGCCTCAATGGCCCGGGCTTTCGCTTCCTTGCCGGAGACGCGTTTCCCTCCGCCGGCATGGGCACGGATGCCCTCGGCAATCTGCCAGCCCACAGTGAATACCGGGTTCAAGGCTGTGGAGGGCTCCTGGAACACCATGGCCACATCGCGCCCACGGATCTGCCGCAGTTTCGAGGCACTCACGCTGATGACGTTGTTTCCGTTGATCAGCACGGCCCCGCCGCTGGTAGCCGTTTCCGGGAGCAGCCCAAGAATTGTTTTGGCGGTCACCGTCTTCCCCGAGCCCGATTCACCGACTATGGCCAGGACCTCTCCGGCCTTTACCTCAAGGCTGACGTCCTTCACGGCGTAGACATCACCGCCGTCCGTGGCGAAGGTGACTTTGAGGTGGTCTATTTCCAGGACCGGCTGGCCTGCCGGCCTGGACTGGTCCGATACGGATCCAATATTGATGGTCAAGATCCTCTCACTTCCACGTCGATGGCAGCCTGAGCGGCGGCAGTCGAACCCGGTCCGCCCGTGCCGCCGGCCGCCTTGCGTCCGCGAAGGCGCGGATCGTTCAGGTCATTGATGCTTTCGCCCACGAGGGTGAGGCCCACCACCGTCAGTACAATGGCGAGGCCCGGGAACAGGCCCGTCCACCAGATCCCTGACGTGGTGTCCGCCAGCGCCTTGTTGAGGTCAAAGCCCCATTCGGCAGCGGAGCTCGGTTCAATACCGAACCCCAGGAAGCCGAGCGCGGCCAGGGTGAGGATGGCTTCGGAGGCGTTGAGGGTGAATATCAGCGGGAGCGTGCGGGTGGCATTTTTGTAAATGTGCCGGCCCATGATGCGGATGTTCGATGCTCCCACCACCTTGGCGGACTCGACGAACGGCTCGGCTTTCAGTCTGACTGCCTCGGCCCGTATCACCCGAAAGTACTGCGGAATGAACACCATGGTGATGGCGGTTCCGGCAGCGAAAATGCCGCCGATCAGGCTTGATTGTCCGCCGCTGATGACGATGGCCATGACGATGGCAACCAAGAGTGATGGAAAAGCGTAAACGGCATCCGCAATGACTACAAGGATCCGGTCAAGCCAGCCGCCCAAGTAGCCACTGACGAGTCCAAGAACCACACCGATAACAATGGACATGAGGACTGCGACCACAATTACCAGGACGGCGGTCTGGGCACCCCATACCACTCGGGAGAAAACGTCATATCCTCCCACCGTGGTGCCCAGCAGGTGCTGGCCGCCGGGCGCTTCCTGAGTGGGGAAATTGCCTGCTTCGTCCGAGAGTTGTGAATAGCCAAAGGGCGCAATCAGCGGTGCGAACAGGGCCGTGAGCAGGAACAGGCCTGTCAGGATGAGGCCGGCCACCAGCATCCCGCGCTGCAGTCCGACGCTCTTGTTGAAATGGGAAATAACGGGAAGCCGTTTGTAAAACGCTGCCCGGGGATTAACGAGGGGCTCAGGGCCTGCTGTGACACTCATGTCAGTACCTCACGCGGGGGTCGATCAGCGCGGCCAAAATGTCCACGATGAAGTTGGTGATGGCGACGATGATGGCCAGCAGGACCACGATGCCCTGCACGGCCACGAAGTCGCGGGCCGTCAGGTAGTTGGCCAACTGGAATCCCAGGCCCTTCCATTCAAAGGTCTTCTCTGTCAGCACTGCCCCGCCGAGCATCACTGCGATCTGTAGGCCCATCACCGTGATGATGGGAATGAGCGCCGGCTTGTAGGCGTGCTTCGTCACGAGCCGGAATTCACTCACTCCACGTGAGCGGCCGGCCTCGACGTAGTCCTTGCCCAGGGTCCCGATCACATTGGTTCGGACCAGCCTCAGGAAGATACCTGCGGTCAGCAAGCCAAGCGCTACAGCGGGCAGGACTGCGTGGGCCGCTACGTCACCGAGTGCTGCCATGTTTCCGCTGCGCAGCGCGTCCAGCCAGTAGATGCCCGTGGGTGCCTGCAGGGACGTCAGGGCGAGTTCGCTGGACGTCTTGGCCCGGCCAGCGACAGGCAGCCAGCCAAGCCAGACGGAGAAGGTGAGTTTGAGCAGCATGCCCGCGAAGAAAACGGGCGTCGCGTAGCAAAGGATCGCGAAGACCCGAAGGACGGCGTCGGGCGCGTGGTCGCGGCGGTGTGCCGCGATCATCCCGAGCGGGATTCCCACCAGCAAGGCGATCAACAACGCGTTGATGGACAGCTCAAGGGTGGCGGACCCGTAGGTTGTCAGCATCTCCGATACGGCGCGGTTGTCTGTGAGGGTCCGGCCAAAGTTTCCGGTGGCCAGCTGTCCGAGATACTCAAAATACTGGACCAGGATGGGACGGTCGTACCCGGCGTTGTGGATCCGTTCCTGAAGCTGGTCTTCAGGCAGCCGTCCTCCCATGGCCGCTGTAATGGGGTCACCCGTGATCCGCATAAGGAAAAACACCATGGTGACGAGGATGAAAATTGTCGGGAAAATCAGCAGGAACCTGACCAGGATGTATTGGCCGAGCCCCCCGCCGGAGGATTTCTTGGTGGACGGAAGAATTCCGTCTGCGTCGCTTGGCGGCGCGTCTATCAATGTTGTCATTGGTACCTCGTTGTGTGGTGGCCTGGACCAGCGGCTCCCCCGGGGCGCTGGCCGTTGACCAGCAAGGAGGCGGGACGCCGGTAGGCGCCCCGCCTTTTGCGTGGTCAGAGCCGGGTGGCTGGTGGACCTACTTGGACATCACACCGAGCCGTGTCTTGAAGGATGCATCGAGCGTCTTTTCAACACCCTTCACATCCGTTCCCGCGACCATGACCTGGGCGCCCTGCAGCATCGGCAGTGTCGAGAGGTCCTTGGCGATCGCTTCCTGGGCTTCGCCCAGCAACTTGCTTCGTTCGGCCTTGTCCGCGGTGACCAACTGCTTGTTCACGACTTCGGTGACCGCCGCGTTTTCGTAGTGGTTGCCGAGGAAGTTGCCCGGGATGAAGAAGGGCGTCAGGTAGTTATCGGCGTCAGAGTAGTCCGGGAACCAGCCGAGCTGGTAGACCGGGTAGGCATCCGCGCGGCGTTCCTTGGTGTAGGTGGTCCACTCCGTCGACTTCAGGTCCACCGTGAAGAGACCCGACTTCTCGAGTTGTCCCTTGACCAGCGCGTATTCGTCCGCCGCGGAGGTGCCGTAGCGGTCCGTGTACTGCAGCTTCAGGTCCACAACGGAAGTGACGCCGGCATCCGCGAGCACCTTCTTGGCCTTGTCGAGGCTCGGCTTGCCGCTGCCGTCACCGTAGAGGCTCTTCAGGGGCTCTGTTGCACCTTCAAACTCCTTCGGAACGTAGGAGTAGACCGGCGTGTAGGTGTTCTTGAAGACCTGCGAGGCAATGACGTCCCGGTCCACGAGGTGAGCCACTGCCTGGCGAACGGCCAGGGCCTTGGCGGGGTTGGCGTCGGGGGTTTTCGCTCCGAACGGCATGGTGTCGAAGTTGAAGACCATGTACCGCAGTTCCCCGCCCGGCCCCTTGTGGACCTTGACCTTGGAGTCTTTCTCGAGGTCGGCGATGTCCGTGGCAGTCAGGATCCTGCCCGCGACGTCAATGTTGCCCTGCTGGACGTCGAGTTTGAGGTTGTTGGGGTCGGCATAGTGCTTGAGCGTAGCGCCGTCATTGGAGGCCTTGCCCAGCATGCCCTGGTAGTCAGCGTTTGGTTTGAAGCTGACAAGTTCGTTCTTTTTGTAGCTTTCAATGGTGTACTGACCCGCGAATGGTTTCGCGGCGACGATAGCGTCGTCGTCCATGACCTTGTCGGCTGGGAACACCTGCTCATCGACGATCGGCCCCGGGTTGGACGCGAGCACGCCCGGGAAGACCTGGTCATTGGCGGCCTTGAGGGTGAACACTACGGTGTCGGGATCGGTGGCTTCAATCTTCTCCATATTCGCCAACAGGGAGGCGGGACCATTGGGATCGTCGATTTTTTTCACCCGGTTGAACGAAAACACAACGTCGGACGAGTCGAGGGTGTTTCCGTTGGCGAACTTCAATCCGGACTTCAGCTTGACGGTGTATTCCGTGGGGCTTGTGAACGATGCCGATTCCGCGATGTCGGGGCTGGCTTCGGCCGTACCGGGTTTGTAATTGAGCAGGAATGGATAGATCTGGTTCATCACCATAAAGGAACCGCCGTCATAGGATCCGGCGGGATCGAGCGTGACCACTTTGTCCGTCGTTCCGTAGGTAATGGCGCCGCCTCCGGCACTTTCGGTGGACGTTCCGCCGCCACCACCTGAGGGACCCGTACAGGCCGTCAATGCGAAAGCGGAAACACCCGCGAGCGCGATAGCGCTCCGCAAGGCTTTGGTGCTCTTGATCATCTGTGAACTTTCTGTTCGATGAGTACGCGCTCGCCGCCCGCTAATGGGGTGTATTTGCTTGAGCGGGCAGCGCGCTGTCCTGATGCCTAGATTCAATCAGACCAAGCTGTTGTGAATCGATTCATTATGTGAGTTGAGACACAAAATTTACCTGAATGGGTTCGCGCTCTCACTTTAATGCCTGTGAGGCCCCAACCCGCGTGGCGGGTGGGGCCTCTACCGAAGATTTGCGCGGGCTTGGGCAGGCTACAATTGCGCGCGCTGCAACGAACGGGCGGCGTCAATGGTGGCCTGGCCCAGCACTCGGGTGCCCTGGTACAGGACTACCGTCTGCCCGGGGGCGACGCCGCGCAGCGGCTCCGTGAGGGTCACTACCAGTTGCCCCGAAACTTCGCCGGCCCCAGGTGCTTCCATCCGGGCGGTCGCCGGAACGGGGTCACCATGCGCGCGTACCTGGGCGTAGCAGTCGAAGTCCTCACCCGTGGCTATTTCCGCGATGGGAAGACCGGCCCATGAGACCTTGATTCCACGGATCTCGTCGATGGCCAAGAGTGCCTCCGGTCCCACCACGACCTTGTTTTCCTTCGGCCGGATCTCCAGCACAAAGCGCGGCTTCCCGTCGGCGGCAGGGGTGCCCAACTTCAAGCCCCTCCGCTGGCCTACGGTAAAGGCGTTGGCACCGGGGTGCTGGCCTACCTTGGTGCCAGTTTCATCAACGATGTCCCCGGTGGTCATCTCGATCTTTTCCGCCAGCCAGCCTGCGGTGTCGCCGTCGGGAATGAAGCAGATGTCGTGGCTGTCCGGTTTGTTTGCCACGGACAATCCGCGGCGTTCTGCTTCGGCACGGACTTCGGCCTTCGACGGAGTGTCGGCCAGCGGGAACATGGAGTGCTTGAGCTGCTCATGGGTGAGCACACCGAGGACGTAGCTCTGGTCCTTGGCCCAGTCTGCTGCGCGGTGCAGTTCGGGGTTACCGTCAGTGTCTTCGATGACTTTGGCGTAATGGCCGGTGCAGACGGCATCGAAGCCCAGGGCGATGGCCTTTTCCAGCAACGCCGCGAACTTGATGCGCTCATTGCAGCGCATGCAAGGATTTGGGGTGCGGCCCGCAGCGTACTCGTCGATGAAGTCCTGGACCACATCCTCTTTGAAACGTTCGGAGAAATCCCACACGTAGTACGGGATCCCGAGCACGTCGCACGCCCGCCAGGCGTCGCGGGAGTCTTCGATGGTGCAGCAGCCGCGGCTGCCTGTCCGCAGCGTGCCGGGCATCCTGGAGAGCGCCAAGTGGACACCGACGACGTCGTGGCCGGCCTCGACGGCACGTGCTGCGGCAACGGCGGAGTCGACTCCGCCGCTCATGGCTGCTAGAACTCGCATGCTGGCTTTCCGTTTGGTGGAAGTGGGTTTGGGGTTGTGTGGGCTTTGGGAGCCTGGCTGCATCGCTGGGTAACACAATGCACGCTTACCTATTCTAATGCCTGCAAGGTTCGGCCATAGTTGAGCTACCGAACCCAGGAGGCGCAGGCACCATGGCAGCAGGACAGGTTGACGGAAACATCGTGATCGTAGGGGCAGGCCTGGCCGGTGCCACTGCTGCGCGGACGCTCCGGTCCGAGGGATACTCCGGCCCCGTCATCCTGATTGGCAGCGAAGGCCACAACCCCTATATTCGCCCGCCCCTCTCGAAGGACTACCTGCTGGGCAAGGAAGGCGAAGACAAAGCCGCGGTGGTGCCGCGGGACTGGTACGAGGAGAACGACGTCGACCTCCGCCTTGGCGCGTCCGTCACCGGTATACGGCCGGACGCGGGCACGGTGTTGCTGAACGACGGAACGGCACTGCCGTACCAGTCGCTGCTGCTGGCCACTGGCGCGGTACCGCGCACCATTCCGCTGCCGGGGAGCGAGTTATCAGGGGTCACCACGTTCCGCACCCTTGATGACAGCCGCTGGCTGCGGAAGTCCCTGGACCAGGGCGGAAAGAACGTAGTGATGATCGGCTCCGGCTGGATAGGCATGGAACTGGCAGCAGCCGCGGCTACGTATGGCAACAACGTCACGTTGCTCGGATTGGAGGACGTTCCGCTGGCCGCCGCGATCGGCCCGGAGTTGGGCCGGTTCTTCCGATCGCTTCATGAAGCCCATGGCGTGGACTTTAGGCTTCCGGCGTCAGCCCACGAACTCAGGGGTTCCGACGGCGCCGTCTCTGCAGTGGTCACTGACAGCGGGGAAGTCCTGCCTGCCGATGTTGTGGTGATTGCCGTGGGAGTTGAACCCGCCGTCGGTCTCGCACACACTGCGGGGCTGAAAGTAGACAACGGCATCCTCACCGACGCGTCCCTGCGGACGAGCGTTCCGGGGATCTTCGCGGCAGGAGACGTTGCCAACGCCCTGCACCCGTTCGCCGGAGAGCACTACCGCAGCGAGCACTGGTCCAACGCCCTGAACGGCGGCAAGGTGGCAGCCCGGGCGATGCTGGGCCAGGACGCCACGCACAGCACCATCCCGTACTTCTACACGGACCAGTTCGAGGTCAGCATGGAATACTCAGGCTTCCCCGCTCTGGCAACCGGCACGGAACCGGTGATCCGGGGTTCGCTGGAGGACAAGGAATTCATCGCGTTCTGGCAGCGCGACTCCCGCGTGGTGGCCGGCATGAGCGTCAACTGGCCCCGCACGGAGGGCCCCGGCGCGCAGAAGGTCATCAAAGCCCTCATCTCGGGCCGCCACCCCGTGGGGCCCGAGCGGCTTGCAGACGCCTCAACTGGCCTGGATCAGGTGCTCCTGCCGGAGGCCTGACGAGCCACTGTCCCTGCGGTTTGGATGGAGGATTCGTGCCCGGCCATCCCGGCCGCCCGAGCCCTGGAATAGGCATCCGGCAGTGCCGCAAGCAGCGCGTCAACATCTGCTTCCGTTGACGTGTGGCCCAGGCTGAACCGCTGCGCGCCGCGGGCGGTTTCCTCGTCCAGTCCCATGGCGAGGAGCACGTGCGAGGGCCGCGGTACTCCGGCTGTGCAGGCAGATCCGGTGGACGATTCCACCCCGGCGAGGTCCAAAAGGAAGAGCAGGGAGTCGCCTTCACAGCCGGGGAAGGTGAAATGCGCATTGCCGGGTAGCCGTCCCCCATCAGGGGCTCCCCGAAGGACGGCTTCCGGGATGGACCGCCGGACGCCGTCGATGAGCCGGTCGCGGAGTGCTGTGATCCTGGCTGATTCCTCGGGAAGGCTGACGGTTACGGCTTCGGCCGCCGCAGCGAAGGCGGCGATGGAAGCAGTGTCCAGGGTTCCGGAGCGGACGTCCCGCTCCTGGCCGCCGCCATGCTGCACGGGGGTCAGCTTGACTGCACGTCCCAGCAACAATGCCCCAACCCCAACGGGCCCGCCGATCTTATGGCCGGAAACGGACATCGCATCCAGCCCTGACGCCTTGAAATTAATGGGCAGCGAGCCAAAAGCCTGGACTGCGTCCGAATGGACCGGCACGCCGGCTGCGTGGGCCAGCTCAACGATTTCCGGGATGGGCTGGATGCTGCCCACCTCGTTGTTTGCCCACATTACGGTCACCAGCGCAATGGTTTCCGGTTCCCGCGCCAGTTCTGCTTTGAGGACCGCAAGGTCAACGACGCCGTCGCCGTCCACCGGGAGCCAGGTGACCACAGCACCTTCATGCCGTTCCAGCCATTCCACGGTGTCCAGCACGGCATGATGCTCGACGGCGGAACACAGAATGCGCCGCCGGGCGGGGTTCTCACCCGATCGGGACCAGAACAGGCCCTTGACGGCCAGGTTGTCGGCCTCCGTACCGCCGGACGTGAAAATGACTTCGGAGGGGTGCGCCCCGGCGGCTGCGGCAAGGGTTTCCCGGGCGTCTTCAACTGATCTGCGCGCCCGGCGGCCGGAGCCGTGGAGGGAAGACGGGTTGCCGGTGCGGGCCAGCTCCCGGTTCAGGGCAGCCAGCGCCTCTGCGGAGAGGGGCGTGGTTGCTGCATGATCGAGGTAAACGGGCACCCATCAATTCTAGCCGCCGTCCCTGGTATAGATTCGAGCGGTGAAAACGTCCCCCAAAGCCTCCATCTTCCTTGTCCTGGCCACGCTCTTCTGGTCCGGGAACTTTGTGGTGGGACAGGCAGCGGTGACGTCGATGACTCTAGTGGAACTGACCTTCTGGCGCTGGGCGTTCGCTGCCCTGCCGTTATTGGCCTTGGCCCAGATAGTGGACCGCCCCGATTGGCGGGCTGTCCTGCGATACTGGCCCACGCTGCTGCTCCTTAGCTTCCTTGGCATGGGGGGCTACACGCTGCTTCTTTACACCGCACTGCTGCACACATCCGCCTTGAATGCCTCGCTCATCACGGCGGCCAACCCTGCGCTGATCGTTGTCCTGGCTGCAGTGGTGCTCGGCGACCGGCCCGGCGTCCTCGGCTGGGGAGGCATCGGATTGGGGCTTTCCGGGGTTCTGCTGGTCCTGACCGGCGGTGACTTCCAGCGGTTGCTGAGGTTTTCTTTCAACCTGGGCGAACTCCTGATGCTGGGCGCTGTTGCCGTGTGGAGTTTCTACACCATCATCGCCCGCCGCCTGCCGGTCCCTGCGATCTCCGCTACGGCAGTTCAGGTTGCGATGGCCACTGTGGTCCTTGCTCCGGTCGCCGTGGCAACAGGAGCACAGCTGCCCGGGACGGCAGCCGGCAGTTGGTCATTGGCTTACATCGCGGTCTTCCCCTCTCTCGGCGCCTATCTCCTGTGGAACCTGGCCCTCAAGACGACTGCCCCTGGGACGGCGGGCAACTACCTCAACCTCATGGTGGTTTTTACGGCCGTCATCACTGTCCTGTTGGGCGCGGCCATCAGTTTGCCCCAAATCCTGGGCGGCCTGCTGGTGGTCGGCGGCGTTATGCTCACCAGCGCCCGTCCCTCCGGAAGATCCCCTGGCATCAAGCCAGGACAAGAGAGAGGGCTCAAGTGGATGGGGGAACGATGATCAGGCGGGCGGCCACTTCCTGGCGCGCCGCTGCCAGCGTGGACGCGTCGGGGCACGAAACCGAAATGTAGACGGACGAGGCCGGAATGCTGAACAAACGTGCCATGACGGCCGTTGCCTTGGCTCCCGGCGCAACTGGCTGCTCCAGCACGAGCACCTCAACACGGGGGCCGGGCTTGTCCGGCTCTCCGCCCCAGCGCAGGGTTTCCGTCTTGAGGTATTCAGGGAGGATGCTCGGATCAAGGTAGGCGAAGAGGCCAACTGTGGAGGCCCGGTCATCAGTGGCGACCAGAGGGGTCTGGTTCGTCCGCACCTTCGCGGCGACGAGGCAGCCATCGCTCTTGGCATACTGGCTCTCCCCCGCGACGTTTTCCTTGACTGGCTTCCAGCCGGGCGCGTCTTTCAGCCCGTCGGAAATGCCCACAGGAGTTCCGGGCGCCAGTGTCCCGCCGGCGGCCAAGGGAAGGTCCTTGGCTGCCACCGCCTCGGCGTCATGGCCCGGGGTGATGGTGGGGGTGGCCAGACCGGGGGTCGAGTGTTCCACCCTGGGGGCGGACGGGTCCTGGATGTCAATACTGCAGCCGCCCAGTACTGCGGCACCCAACAAAGATGCGGTGAGCATCGTCGTCGCGGACGTTGCTGTGGTCCCCCGTGATTTCATTCCACCCCAATGCCTGGCCGGCTGTCCGGCGCCTCGGGCGTACTTCGCTCCGCCCCTCAAAGAGTCTAAACGTCGCGGCGGTCCTTCAGTGCGGAAAGGAAACAGGCCCGACTGCGGACCAGGCCCTGGCAGCTACGCCAGGATCCGCCGTCGGGCCGCGCATCAGGCGTAATCCACATCCACTGGCGCCGATGATGCCAGCCACGGGAACCTCAACTGCCGGCGCGGACGTTGTCAGAATGGGCCGTTAAACTGGGCCTACCTGACTATGGGCCCTCCCCGCCGCTGTGGACTGGCCACACCAACAAAAGGACAAGTGCTTGACCGAGAGCAGCAACTCCCATTACCAGGTGCTCCGTATCGCCGTGACAGCCACTGATAAAGAGATCAAAGTTGCTTACCGCCGTGCGGCCCGCAAGGCTCATCCCGATCACGGCGGTGACGCTGCCGCCTTCCGCCGCGTCACCGCAGCCTACGAAACACTCATCGATCCCAAGCGCAGAAGCGCCTACGACCGCTCCTACGCTGCCGGGACCGGGGGCGATTCGGGCAACGCCGATGCCGGTCCGCACTTTGACGCGCCGGCCGCCGGAAGCCACGCTTCAGCCACGGTCCACCGTCCCAACACGCCGCGCAACACAGCCGGCGACGCCCCTGTCTACATCCCGCCCTACGACCCGGCCGCATTCGAGCGGGCCGGCGCGGTCCCGCTCATTCCGCTCGTCCAGGCCAGCCAACAGGTGCACGGCATGCCAAGGAAGCGCGGCATCTTCGGAGCCGATGCCCGCATCCAGCGCGAAATGCGGACCGTTCAGCTCATCAGCAGGCAGATCCTGCCTGCAATACCGGCCGCACGGCTGATCAACGGGTTACAGTCACCGGCTGACAACAGCCACATCGACCATGTGCTGCTGTCCGGGTACCGCCTGGCGGTTATAGGTTCCATGCTTCTGCCCAAAGGCGCGTACGCCTGGGACGGCAGGACCCTAAACCATGGTGGGCGTTCCATCCCTCCTCCACAGTTGGCGCACGTTGTCCGCGCAATGCAGGACATCTTCCCTGAAATGAACGTCACCGGCTGGACCGTTGTGCACAGCCCCGACGGGAACCTGCATGAGCCCGTGATCGACCGCCACAGAAGGTCCGCGGATGCCCTCGAGACGGTCCAGGTAGTAAACGCTGCCGGGCTGGTCCGCGGCCTCAAGCAGTTCCTCTCCTCAGGCCCGGTACCCAACACCGTCAATGTGTCAGTGCTTGCCAGGCTTCTGCGGGGCATGCACTGACCGCAGTGGCTAGGATGGGATGGTGTTCCGCATCCTCTTCCACTCCCCCGAAATTCCGGGCAACACCGGCAATGCCATCCGGCTCGCAGCCATTACCGGTGCCGAGCTGCACCTGGTGGAACCCCTGGGGTTCGATTTTTCTGATGCCAAGCTCCGCCGCGCCGGCCTGGATTATCACGACCTCGCCGTGGTGACCGTCCACAAGAGCATCGAAGACGCCTGGATCGCGCTCGAGCCTGAGCGTGTGTACGCGTTCACCTCGGACGGGGCCGCCAGCTACACGGACATCGCCTACCAGCCCGGTGATGTCCTGATGTTCGGCCAGGAGTCCGTTGGCTTGCCTGAACACATCAAACACGACCCCCACGTGACCTCCACGGTGCGGCTGCCCATGCTCCCAGCGCTTCGGTCGCTTAACCTCGCGAATGCTGCCTCCATCGCGGTCTATGAGGCGTGGCGGCAGCAAGGATTCGCCGGAGCCAAAACCTGACCAGGCCGCCCAAGGCGGATCGCGGCGCCACTGCAGAGGTTGGCGGATTTTTCCTGAACCGGCCAATCCACACACCTTCCTGGCACGAATCACTCCTGAGACATTCCACAGTGGACAAGGAGCGGCAGGTGAGGGCAGCGGAGGCCGCAAGGAGCACGGATCTGCCAGGCCTGCTGGGCACCTGCGGCAACCTGGGCCTGGCTGCTCCTGAACCAATGCCCGGACACCTATGCTTGGAAGTGATGGAAACTCCCAACGCGCCGAATTATGAGGCCCCTGCAGCCGTCACAGAGTCACCGACCGACGTCAGCCAACGCCTTGCCCTACTGCTGGGCCGCATCGCCCAGGGCGACCAGGACGCGTTCGCGGAGTTTTACCAGTTGACGTCCCGCCGTGTTTTTGGCATGGCCCGGAGGGTCCTGATTGACCCGGAACTCAGTGAGGACACCACCCAGGAGGTCTTCATCCAGGTCTGGCAGAACGCCGCGAAGTTCAACCCCGACGCCGGAAGTCCACTCTCCTGGCTGATGACTATCTCCCACAGGCGGGCGGTGGACAAAGTACGGTCTTCGCAGTCCTCAACAGACCGCGAAGCCCGGTACGGCGCGAGCAGCCAGGACATCGACCACGATTCCGTGTCCGACGAGGTGGGCAGCAAACTCGAGGCCGAGGCCGTGGTCCGCTGCCTGGAGACACTGACCGAAACACAGCAGGAATCTGTTCGGCTTGCCTACTATGGCGGACTCACCTACAGGGAAGTCGCGGAACGGCTCAATGCAGCAGTACCCACCATCAAGTCCCGCATCCGCGATGGACTGATCCGATTGAAGACCTGTCTGGGGGTGAGTTGAGATGACAGAAATGAATAGTCAGGGCAGCAGCGGCCGGGGAACGTTCGGCGAGACCGTGCCGGCCGACCTCGCGTCGGGCCGCGCCGTCGACCTGGCGGAACTGTACGCCCTTGATGCGGTGACCGACGCCGAGCGCGCGGCGATTGACCAATACATCTCCTCAGCCCCCGAGGCTGAACGGAGATTATTCCAGGAGCGGGTGCGCCAAGCCAGGGAAACGCTGGCGAAGACGTTCACTGCCGAGGAAGAGCCGCCGTCGGACCTCTTTGCCCGTATCATCGCACAGCTTCCGGCCCAGGGTTCCGGTCAGGCAGCCGCGGCCGCGCCGGAGGCCACACCGGCCGTACCGTTGCATCAGCCTGCAGCCGCGGTGGACGGCGACGAACTATCCGCAGCCCGTCAGCGCAGGGAAGATCGACGCCGGCCGGGCAGTGCCCGCCGTTGGCTCGCCGGTGTTGCCGCAGCGGCCGTGATCGCGCTTGGCGGCGTGGGCGTGGGCGCCTACCTTGCAGACCAGAATGATCCGCTCAACCAGGTGATCCGCGCAGAAGACGTCCGTGAGGCGTCGGTGCCGGTCTCCGCCGGAGGTACCGCCACAGTCCTGATTTCGTCCTCCAAAGACGCCGTCGTGGTCAAGATGAACGGGGTCCCCGCACCGCCGGCCGGCAAGGTCTACCAGATGTGGCTGATCCCCAAGGACGGTTCGGCGCCGGTTTCACAGGGGCTGATGGACGAAGCGGCGCTGTCCAAGCCTGCCGTGGTGAAGGGCATCGCTTCGGCGGCGGCCCTTGGCATCACGGTGGAACCCGTGGGAGGCTCGTCCTCCCCCACGTTCCCCACAGTTGCTGCCGCACCTCTCAGCACTTGAGCCCACGAGCCCAACTAGGTAGCAGCAGATGCTGTTATGAGGGCTCATAACGACATCTGCTGCTACCTAGTTGGCTCTAAAAGCCGGCGATCGTTCCTGGTCCGTTGACTGCCACGACGTGGAATGCCTCGGCACTGCGCCCGGCCGGCAGCCCTGCCCGCCCGGCATTTGCCTGCATCCCGGCGCGGACGGCCGCCTCCATGACCTCAACGTCGGGGTGCTGGCTGACATGGACGTGTATCGCCTTCAACTTGGTGTCCACGTGGTCGGTAACGTCCACGAAGTGGTTTTCCCGTTCTTCCGGGCCCGCGTACAGCCACAACCACGGTAGCTTGTAGGCTTCCAGGCCGGCTTCGGCGAGTTCCGGGTACGCAAAGGGGTTCTCCAGCGCCGGGTAGACGGCGCGCGTGACCGCCTCGCCGACAGCCAGGTGGTCCGGGTGGCTCTTCTGGATCCGTTTCCAGTTGCGCTCCGGATGCATGGCGAGCACAACGTCGGGCCGGAGTTCCCTGATGAGCTTGACCACGCCCTTCATGACCTCGTGTGAGGGCTCCAGGTAGCCATCCCGCTGATGGAGGTAATGGATATCGGAGACCCCAACGAGTTCCGCTGCCCGGAGTTGTTCCGCCGCGCGCAGGGCGATGATGTCCGCCCGGTGGGCGGGATCGAAGCCGCCGGCATCGCCGTCGGTCATGATGCAGTAGCTCACCTGCACCCCCGCTGCAGTCCAAGCGGCAATAGTGCCGGCCGCGCCGAAGTCGATGTCGTCAGGATGGGCCGCGAAACAGAGCACCCGCCCAACCCGGTGCGTTGCGGGGTTGAACGGGCTCTGTGCTGAAACAGCAGGATCGGTCAAAGAATCAGCCTTTTCGCTTCTTGATTTCTTCCGTGGCCTGGGGCAGAACGTCGAAGAGGTCCCCGATAATGCCGAAGTCGGCGATCTCGAAGACTGGCGATTCGGCATCCTTGTTCACGGCCACAATCACCTTGGCCGTCTGCATCCCGGCCTTCTGCTGGATGGCTCCGGAAATTCCCGCAGAAATGTACAACTGCGGGGATACCGTCTTGCCGGTTTGGCCCACCTGGGCGTCATGGCTGATCCAGCCCGCATCGGTCGCCGCGCGGGAGGCGCCGACGGCTGCTCCGAGGGCGTCGGCCAACTGCTCGACAGGGCCGAAGTCGCCGTCCACGCCGCGTCCGCCGGCCACTACGATGCGCGCATCGGTGAGGTCGGGCCGGCCACTGGCCACCTTCTGCTCACGGGCCGTGATGCGCGCGGCGGCCGCAGTGCTGTCAGCCGGCACGTCAAGCGTGACCGATTCGGGAGCAGTAGGCGCCGCAGCGGGCTCGGGCGTGACGTTGTTGGCCTTGACTGTCAGCACCGAGACCGGCGTGGTGGTCTTCGCGGCGGTGTTGTAGGAACCAGCGAGGACGGATTTGTGTGCTGTACCGTCCTGGTCCACGGCCACTACATCGGTGATGACGCCCGCCGAGAGGCGGATCCCCAGGCGCGCGGCGATTTCCTTGCCCTCCGGGGAGTTGTCCAGGAGCACCGTGGTGGCTCCGGCCGCCTGGGCCGCCGCTGTCAGGTAGGCAGCCTTCGGTGCCACCAGGTAGTCGTCCAGGTCCTGGGCGGACGGGCGGTAGACGCGACTGACGCCGTATTCGGCGAAGGCTGCCGACACGTCGCTGCTGAGCTCGCCGTTGACAGCTACTGCCGTCTCGCCCAGGGAACGTCCCAACGTGAGCAGTTCGAGGCTGCTCTTCTTCAGCGCGGCGCCAGGGTTGTCAATGAAAATAAGTACGTTTGCCATGTCTGTGATCCCTCTTAGAGCAGCTTCTGGGCGGCCAGGAAGTCCACCAGCTTGATGCCGGCGTCGCCTTCGTCGGTGATGATGGTGCCGGCGGTGCGGGGCGGGCGTTCCTCTGCCGACGTCACCGTGGTCCACGATCCGGCGTGACCCACCTGCGAGGGATCAACTCCGATGTCCGCGAGTGAGAGCGTAGTGATGCTCTTGCGCTTGGCCGCAATGATGCCTTTGAAGTTGGGGTAGCGGGGCTCGTTGATCTGGTCGGTTACCGACACCACCGCCGGCAACGGCGCTTCGACGGTCTCGGAGTACGTGTCGGCGTCGCGGCGCGCGGTGAGCCGTCCGCCGTCGACCTCCAGGGACGAGGCAAAGGTAACCTGCGGCAGGCCCAGCCGTTCTGCCAGCTGTGCTGGCACCAGGGAGGTTTCGCCGTCGGTGGAGGCCATTCCGGTCAGCACCAAGTCCACGGGGGCTCCTGCGCCGAGGTGACGGATGGCCGCCGCAAGGGCGAGCGAGGTGGCGGCGGCATCCGAGCCGGCCAGGGCGTCATCGGTGAGGTGCACGCCTTCGGTGGCGCCCATCTGCAGCGACTTCTTGACGGCGTTCACGGCACCGGAGGGTCCCATGCTGAGGGCGATAACCTGGTTTCCGGCTTTGCTGCCGCCCCGGGCCTCGGCCAGCTGCAGTGCTGCCTCAAGCGCGTATTCGTCCAGCTCGGACAGGATGCTTTCGTCACGGTCCGTGGTGTAGCCCTCCCCGTTGAGGTGCCGGTCGAACTGGGCGTCCGGTACATGCTTGACCAGGACGATGATCTTCAATGTCTCTTCCACTGTATTTACAGCAGCCTTCCATGCTTGTGGATAGCCAGCCGGGTGAGGTCATGGCCGCGGAACGCCCGGGGTACGGGTAGATCCTAGCTAACCATATAGAAGTACCCCGGCGACGTCGCGTTAACGCCTGTGTCAACCGGTTTGCCTATGGCGCAGAAAATGACGACGGCGGGCCCCCCTTTCCAGGGAGGCCCACCGTCGTCGGAACTACTTTTTGGCAGAACAGGTGCCGGGGACTTACTGCTCGGCTGCGGCGCCGAGCGTAACATCCAGTGTCTGTTCCTGGCCGTTCCGCTGGACCGTGATCTTGACCTTGGCGCCGGCGGCCTGCTCGCGGACCGCAGCAGTCAGCTGGTTGGGTTCGCTGATGGTCAGGTCGTTGAAGCGCGTGATGACGTCGCCCACCTTGATGCCGGCATTCGCTGCTGCCGAACCCGGTTCGACCGTAGCGACGTCGGCACCGACAGAGAAGCCTGAAGAGGATGAGGTGGATGACTTGTCCTTGACGCTGACGCCCAGCTGGCCATGGGAAACCTTACCGGTGTCGATGATTTCCTGCGCCACGCGCTTGGCGTGGTTGATGGGGATGCTGAAGCCCACACCGATGTTGCCGCTGGAGGAGGAGTCGGATCCCGCCGAGGCGATGGCAACGTTGACGCCAATGATCTCGCCCTTGCTGTTGACCAGCGCGCCGCCGGAGTTTCCGGGGTTGATGGCCGCATCCGTCTGGATCACATTGATGGAAATGGAGCCCTGGTCCGTCGGCTGCTGGCTTTGGCCACCGCCCGGTGGCGCAAACTTGAAGCCACCCTCGTCGTCACCTTCGGACTCGTCCCCGTCCTTCGGCGCCGCTGACGACGCCACGCTGATGGTCCGGTTCAGGGTGGAAACGATGCCGTCCGTCACTGTTCCGGTGAGGCCCAGCGGGGAGCCGATGGCAATGGCCGTGTCCCCAACGTTGAGCTTGCCGGAGTCCCCGAGGGTCGCGGGCCTCAGGCCGGAGGCGTCGTCCACCTTGATGACTGCGAGGTCGGAGAGCGGGTCGGTGCCCACAAGCTTTGCGGCGATCACCCGGCCGTCACTCGTACGGACCTCAAGTGCCGCGTTGGCCGTCGCTCCATCCAGGGTCACTACGTGGGTGTTCGTCAGGATGTGGCCTTCATCGTCCAGGATGATGCCCGAGCCCGTACCGCCTGAACTGCCACTGCTGGCGCTGATGGTCACCACGCTCGGAGAAGCCTTCAGTGCAGCCGCGGTGATTGCGTTGACGTCGTCTTTGTTGTTGACGATGACCGTTTCTGGCTGGCTGCTGCCGACAGCGGAGGAATTCCCGCCGTCGAAGAGGTCGCCCGAACCCACCGTGGCCACTCCGCCGCCCACCAGTCCGGCCGCGAGGATACTGGCTACGAGGGTGCCTACACCGAAACTTGCCTTTCGGCGGGGCGCGTCGGCAGGGTTCGGAGCCAGTGCCACTCCGCCTCCGCCCTGCCCGGCAGAGTGAGCGTGCTGGCCGTACTGCGGCTGATGGTACTGCTGGCCCTGGCTGTGGGGACCGGCCTGGTTGTGGCCAGCGTCGTTGTGCGCGCCGAAGGTTTGGCCGGGCTGGCGTTGGCCGGGCTGGTGGTTCTGCTCCCCGTAAAAGGGTTCGCGTGGCGGGTAGACCGGACGGGGGGCGCCGGGAAGCTGCTGGGTGGGGTAGCCGGTTGTGGGCTCAGTGTCGAGCCTTTGGGTGGGGTTTTCTCCGGTGCTGGAGCCCGCCCGTGCCTCGGTGGGCTGCTGGTCACCATTGGGCTGCTGGTCCCCCTGGGCCGCTGACACGGGATCGTGCAGCGGTGCCGGGTGGCGAGCGGCCGGCGGTGCTGGCTGCGGCGCGTCGGGCTGCCGCGGATCCCGGGGTTCGGGCGCTGCACCTGGCGTTGGGTTCTCAGTCATTGGACTTCCTTTCATCCTCGTCTGCCATTAACTATGAACCTTTTGGCTGGAACAAATTCGGACGTTGGCTGGGAGCTTCCTGAATGCCTCGACGCCACCGCTCCGGGCCCGCCGATTTCGTTTCGCTGGTGGCATATTCGGCTTTGTGGACGCACCAATAGGTGCACCATAGAATCAAGAGGAATTGCCACAGCGACCTGCGGCTTTACACCACGCGTGGGGGCGCTGCTGCATTCTGAGACGACTGATTCGTCCCGAATCGGTGTCAGGCGTGCTGAAGGGTTGCACATGCGGTCAAAGTTCAAACGTATCCTCGCCGTGATTGGCCTGACTGGCTTGTTGGCGGCTCCCGCCGGCGCGGCCTGGGCCGAAGATCCGGTGACGCTGGATCCGGCGACGAAGATTGTCGACTCCGCCGGCGTGCTGGGCGGCGGCAAGGCCGACGTTGAGGCAGCCATCAAGAAGCTTGGCACAGACCACGCCATGGTGCTCCACGTCGTCACCGTCAAGAAGTTCGAAAACCCCACGGATCGGGAAGCCTGGTCAGACCAGGTAGCCGAAAAGGCCAGCCTTGGTTCGAATGCGCTGATTTTTGCCGTGGCCACCGAAACCAGGCAGTACGTCCTGAATAAGGGCGGCAGCAAAATCACCAACGCCCAAATCGAAAACATCAAGAGCAAAGCCATCGGCCCGCAGCTGGCGAATAACGACTACGCCAAAGCGGCCATCAATGCTGCCGCTGCCATCGGCGACGCAGCTGGAGGCGGGAGCGGCAATGTCCCGTCTGAAAACGGGGCAGGCACTGCCATCCTCGTAGGCACCGGAGTATTGGCCGCAGGAGGTGCCGGCGCCTACCTGTACCTCAGGAACAAACGCAAGAAGGCCGGCCAGGCGTCCAGCGCCAGCTACGGTCCCCAGGGCGCCGAACTCGATCCGCTGGCCTCGCTCAGTGTGGAGGAACTCCGACGCAAGAGCGGATCCCTGCTCATCGAAGCCGATGACGCGATCAAGTCCAGCGAGCAGGAGCTGATGTTCGCCCAGGCCCAGTACGGCGATTCCGCCGTCGGCAATTTCACCAAGGCGCTGGAGGAAGCCAAAGGACATATGTCCGAGTCCTTCAAACTCCAGCAGCAGCTGGATGACCATATTCCCGATACTGAAGAGCAGCAGCGCAGCTGGCTGGGCGAGATCATCCGCCGTTCCGAGGCCGCTCTCGCTTCCCTGCAGGAACAAAAAGCCGATTTCGATTCACTGCGCGAGCTGGAGAAGAACGCGCCACAGGCACTCGCCACGGTCAAGGCCGGGGCGCGGGAAGCCGACGCCAAGATCGCCAACGCTGAGCAGTCGCTGACGACTCTCCGCTCCAAATATGCGGACAGCGCCCTGGTCCAGGTCGCAGACAACATCACGCAGGCCAAAGAGCGGCTGGCCTTCGTCCAGAACGCCACGGAAACTGCAGAGCAGAAGCTGGCCGAAGGCGAAGCCAGCCTTGCGGCAGTGGCTGTCCGCGCCTCCGAAGAGAGCCTCCACCAGACCAACGTTCTCCTCGACGCGATTTCCAAGGTCTCCACCAGCTTGGATGAGGCCCGCAACGGCCTTGAAGCCGCCGTCGTGGATACCTCCCAGGACCTCGCGCAGGCCCGGGCCATGATCCAGTCCGGTGCCCACCCCGAACTCGCCGGCCCGGTGGCAGGCGTCGAGTCCGCCCTGGGGCAGGTCAAGGCTGAAATACAAGGTGGAAAGATCGATCCCATCGCTACCCTGCAGCGCGTCGAAACGGCACACCAGGCACTGGACCAGGCGCTGACCGGAATCCGCGACCAGCAGGAACAGGCTCGCCGGGCACAGGCCTCGCTGCAACAGACCATCATGTCCGCGCAAGCCCAGATCAGTGCCACGTCGGACTACATCACGGCACGCCGCGGCGGGGTCGGCACGGAGGCCCGCACCCGACTGGCTGAATCCCAGCGAAACCTGGACTACGCACTCTCCATTTCCCGCAACGATCCCGTCACTGCCCTCACGTACGCCCAGCAGGCGCACGCCCTCGCAGCCCAGGCCGCCCAGCTGGCCCAGGCCGACGTCGACAACTTCGGCGGCTACGCCAACCAGGGCTACGGCGGTGGAGGCATGTTCGGCGGCGGCGGCGGAGGTGGCCTCGGAGGTGCCATTCTCGGCGGCATCCTCATCAACTCCATCCTCAACGGCGGCAGCGGCGGCGGTTGGGGCGGCGGTCACAGCGACGGCGGCGGCTGGGGCGGCGACGGCGGCGGCGGCTTCGGCGGTGACTCCGGCGGCGGCTGGGGCGGCGATTCCGGCGGCGGCGGAGACTTCTGACCCGAAGGACTAGGCGCCGGGCGGAACGACCCACCCGGCGGATAGATAGCGGTACAACAACTGTTCACTGATTTCAGTGGCCACCACTGAGCAGGACGAAAGGTAACACCATGGTTAAGCAGTCCATTTTCGGCCGCATCGCGCAGCTTGCAAAGGCAAATATCAACTCCTTGCTGGACAACGCTGAGGATCCGCAGAAGATGCTGGACCAGATGGTCCGGGACTACACCAACAACATCGCCGAGGCCGAATCGGCTGTGGCGCAGACCATCGGCAACCTGCGCATGCTCGAGGACGACTACAACGAAGACGTCAAGAATGCCCGCGACTGGGGCAACAAGGCCCTCGCTGCGTCGCGCAAGGCCGACGAGTACCGCAGCAGCGGGCACGCTGCGGACGCCGAAAAGTTCGACAACCTGGCCAAGGTGGCGCTGCAGCGCCAGATGTCTGCCGAGAACGAAGCCAAGGGCGCAGAGCCCAGCATCTCTTCCCAGCGGGAAGTGGTGGACAAGCTTAAGACCGGCCTGGACCAGATGAAGGGTAAGCTCAACGAGCTCACCAGCAAGCGCAATGAGCTCGTGGCCCGTTCCAAGACAGCAGCGGCCCAGTCGCAGGTCCACGATGCCATCAAGAGCATCGACTTCATGGACCCCACGTCCGAGGTAGGCCGGTTCGAGGAAAAGATCCGCCGCGAAGAGGCCAAGGTCAGGGGCCAGCAGGAACTTGCCGCCTCCAGCCTGGACGCCCAGTTCAACCAGCTTGAGGACCTCGGCGAGCAGGTCGAGATCGAAGCGCGCCTTGCCGCGCTGAAATCCGGCAACACAAGCAAGCCCGAGATTGGTGCCTCGGCCGGCGGTCAGGGTGCTGAGTCCACGGTGGACGAAGCGGACTTCGACAAGCTGTAACCAGCAGGTATCCGGGCTCGCCGGGCAGGCTCAAGGCCGGGGTTCGCAACGAACCCCGGCCTTCGCCGTCTCCTGAACGCTGAACGCTGAACTCAGCATCACCCCCGCCTCAGCCCGTGCCGCTCGCTCCCGGATGTGTGTAGCGTGGAGGGCATGTCCTCCCCCGCCGCAACCTCCATCGTCTGGCTCCGTGATGACCTCCGACTGGACGACAACCCCGCTCTGATGCGGGCCGTCGAGCTCGGCCTGCCCCTGACTGTTCTGTACATCCTCGACGAGGAATCGGCCGGAATCCGGCCTCTCGGAGGAGCAGTCCGCTGGTGGCTGCACCACTCACTGGCCTCGCTCGCCGCCGATCTCGAGGACGCCGGATCCACCTTGGTCCTCCGGCGGGGACCGGCCGCCCGGATCCTCCGTGACCTGGTCCAGGAAACCGGCGCAGGCCATATCCTATGGAACCGCCGCTACGGCGGTCCGGAACGGGCTGTGGACACCAGTATCAAGGAATGGGCCGCCGGGGAGGGCATCGAAGCAGCCAGCTTTCAGGCCACCCTCCTCTTCGAGCCATGGACCGTTACTACCGGCAGCGGCGGCCCGTACAAGGTCTTTACGCCATTTTGGCGCGCCTGCCTCGCCTCAGGGGAGCCCCGGTTGCCCTTCGACGCGCCCGACGCTCTGCCATCCCCCGGCAAGGCGGGCCGGGACAACTATGCCAAAAGCGATGCGCTGGAGTCGTGGTCGCTGTTGCCGGAATCACCCGACTGGAGCGGTGGCCTGGCGGAAACCTGGGAACCGGGCGAAGCGGGCGCGCACGGCCGCTTGGAGGATTTCCTGGACGGCCCGGCGGCCGACTACGGAACCGGCAGGGACGTCCCCGGCATAGAGGGAACCAGCAGGTTGTCCCCTCATCTCCGCTTCGGCGAAATCAGTCCGTTCCGCGTGTGGCATGCGCTCAGGCAGCGGTTTCCGAGCCAGGCGCCGGCCGACGTCGGCATCTTCCGGTCCGAGATTGGCTGGAGGGAATTCTGCTGGCAACTCCTCTATGTGAATCCGCAGCTCGCAACCCGCAATTATCGGCCGGAGTTCGACGACTTTGCCTGGGAGGAACCATCCCAGGCCGAGCTCGGAGCCTGGCAGCAAGGCAGCACAGGTTACCCGTTGGTGGACGCCGGCATGCGCCAGTTGTGGACGACCGGTTGGATGCACAACCGGGTCCGGATGGCAGCCGCCTCATTCCTGGTCAAGAACATGCTGGCAGACTGGCGCCTGGGTGAGGAATGGTTCTGGGACACATTGGTCGACGCTGACTCCGCCAGCAACCCGGCGAACTGGCAGTGGGTGGCCGGTTCAGGGGCGGACGCGTCGCCCTACTTCCGGATCTTCAATCCGGTCACGCAGAGCAAGAAGTTCGACGCCGGCGGACGGTACCTAAGAAAGTATGTCCCGGAAATCGCGGGCCTCAGCGACAAGGAGATCCATGAGCCGTGGAAGAACAGTGAGGCTGCAGGCAGCTACCCGTCGCCGCTGGTCTCCTTGGCCGAATCCCGGGAGCGGGCGTTGGAGACCTATCAGAGGCTGAAGGACGGCCGTTAGCGGCTGACTTTGCCCATCAGGGACGCGATGGGCCGCAGGAAGATGGGCCTGGCAAGGAACCAGGCTGCCACCATCACGGCCACCGACACGAGGAAGATCCAGAAACCGAGCCAGCCGTCGCCGTCGGACACTGCGTACATGTGGTTCAGGTTGCGCAGGGCGCCGGTCGCGAGCACCAGGAACACGTGCACCACGATGAACGCCACAAAATAGATCATGACGGGGAAATGGATAGCCCGTGCCAGTTCGATCGGGTACGCCTTGTTCAGGGCGCTTGCCTTCTTAGGCCAGGCCGAGGAGGTCCGGATGCCGGAGATGAAGGCCAGGGGCGCTGCGATAAATACAGTGAGGAAGTAGGTCAGTAACTGCAGGGCGTTGTAGTTAACCCAACCGTTTTCGGTAGGCCAGTTCAGCGATGCGTACTGCAGGGCCGCGGACAACGCGTTCGGGAAGACATCCCAGCTCGTGGGGACAATCCGCATCCACTGTCCCGTGGCAAAGAGGAGGATGGCAAACACCACTCCGTTGAGGATCCACAAGGCGTCCAGCGTCAGGTGGAACCACAGTTCCAGGGTGATCTTTGTGGGCGGTGTCTTGGTTTTGATCAGGCCCTTGTTGTTGCGCGTCCAGTGACCGCTGGGCCGGCTGGTGGTCCGCACCTGCCAGCCTGTCCGGATGATCAGAAGCAGGAAGAACCCATTGAGGAAATGCTGCCATGCGAGCCAGGCAGGGAATCCCACCGGAGCGCCCTTCGGGAGCTCGGAATGGCCCGGGTAGTCCACCAGGAATGAAGAGACGGCCGGCAGTTCCCGCAGCCATTTCGCGAGCAGGACCACCAGCACCAGCGCCACCAAGGCAGCGGGAACACCCCAGTAGAGTTTGTTCCGCTTGCCCGTCGCAGGACCGGACTTTTTGGTGGGTGTGGACATCGAACAACATTCCTCTCGAGAATGACTGACCTGTGGCCCAAAAATCTGAGGCCCTGCGAAAGAGAATACTAGGAACTACTAGCAATCAAAGAAAAAGAAGACCCCGGGCGGCATATCTGCCGGCCGGGGCCTTCACTTGGTTGCGGGGACAGGATTTGAACCTGTGACCTCTGGGTTATGAGCCCAGCGAGCTACCGAACTGCTCCACCCCGCGTCGCTTGATCAACACTACCTTACTTTTGCCGGCACAAAATCCACGGCGCCGGAAGGGGGCATGGCAGGCCCAACCAGTTCGGGGCACTTCACCATCAGAGAGCCTTCCATCATGTTACATTAATAAGAATGATTCTCAACAATGACGGTTGAAGTGGGCGAATCCATGAACACAGACGTGCCGGCCGTGGCCGTTGCCGGTTTCCTCGGCGCAGGCAAGACAACGTTCGTCAACCACCTTTTACGCCATCCAACTGCACGCATAGGCGTCATCGTGAATGACTTTGGCGACATCAATATTGACGCCGGCCTCGTCACAGGACAGATCGACGAACCAGTTTCCATCGCAGGAGGATGCGTTTGCTGCCTGTCGGACAGTGACGGTCTCGAAGGGGCGCTCCAGAAACTGGCGAGCCGGAAACTGGGCCTCGATGCGATCCTCATCGAAGCCAGCGGCATCGCTGACCCGCTCACTCTGCGGCACCTTCTCCGTTTCAACGGTGTCAAACGCGTCCGACCCGGCGGGGTCATCGACGTTGTAGACGCGGTGGAGTACTTCCACACCATCGATTCCGGGTCCCTCCCCCCGACCCGATTCGCGGCCGCCACCCTTGTTGTCTTGAACAAAACCGATCGGCTCGATCCACAGACTCGCGAGGACACACTCGCCCGCATCGAGCAACGTGTTCGCGAACGCAACCCTTACGCCCATATCATCCGTACGCACCATGGCCGTATCGACCCCGCCTTGGTGTTCGACGCAGCAACCCGGGAGGAACCCGCTGAGGAGTTACCACTCCGCTCTCTTCTCCTCGATGCCCGCACCAAACACGACGCGAAGCACCAAACCGAGCCACACCAGCACGCGACAGCTGTGTCCACACAAAATAGCGGAGTAGTCGACGCCGGCCGCTTGCTGGATCTCCTCGAAGAACCGCCACTGGGCGTATATCGGATCAAAGGCGCAGTCCTGGTCAGCAGCGGACGCAGAATCCAGCGCTACCAGGTCAACCTGGTAGGGCGATCCATCCACATCAAAGCCCACCCCGCTACCGCTTCCACGCTTTCGGGCCAACGCCCCGCGAACCAGCAACCGAATCAGCTGGTGGCGGTGGGCCTGCATGTGGACGTGCCGATCACACAGGCACGACTTGTCAGCGCCCTTGAGCCCACCCAAGGGCAGGATGTGGAGGCCGGGTTCCGACGCCTGCAACGCTACCGGCGCCTCAGCACGTAGCCGGGAACCACCCAACGATGCCCGGCGGGCACACAAGCCTTAAAACAGGAAAGTCCGGAACTGTTTCCAGTTCCGGACTTTCCGTCAGTTGCGGGGACAGGATTTGAACCTGTGACCTCTGGGTTATGAGCCCAGCGAGCTACCGAACTGCTCCACCCCGCGTCGCAAGAACAACTCTACCGTCGGGTGAACGGGAGGCCAAATCGAGATGGCGTGATGTGCGTCTCCGTAGAGCTCATGCTCCCTTTTGAACGCGGCCGGCGTGACGCCCAGCGCCGCTTAACGCCGTCGGCCTGGCCACACTCCTTGCGGAGCGCGGCCAGGCCGGCGGGTTCAATCAGTTGCTCGCTGTGGGCGACGGCGTAGCGGTTCCTGTTGGCGTTGCCCCCTCAGTCGGGGTGGCCGCGGGAGTAGGCACCGCCTCAGGCACGATGACGGGAATCTTGGCTTCCGCGTCGACGGCCTTCTGCAGTGCTGCAGCGACCTTCTTCTGCTGTTCGCCGTAGGCGGCGAAGTCACCTGCTGCGAGGGCTGCCTGGCCCGCCTGGATGGCGGCCCTTGCTTCCTCGAGTGCGGCCTTGAGCTCGGCCTTGGCATCCGCACCGGCCACGGGCGGGGTGCCGGGCGTCGGCGGAGTCTGGCCGTTGTTGTCGGAGTCCCCGGCGGAAGCACCGGAGTCCCCGCCGAACAACTGCTTGAGGGCCGCATCCAGGGTGGGCGCGAAGCCCACCTTGTCACCGAAGGCCACCAGCACCCGCTGCAGCGTCGGATAGGACGTTTCACCCGTGGACTTCAGGTAGACCGGCTGGACGTACAGGATTCCGCCGCCCACCGGCAGAGTCAGGAGGTTGCCGTTCAGCACATCCGAGGCACCCTGGCGGAGCAGGTTCAGGGCCTGGGACACGGTGGGATCCGAGTTGAACTTGTTCTGTGCCTGGCCGGGTCCCGGGACCTGGGTCTCCGGCGGGATCTGAAGCAGCCGCAGCTTGCCATAACTGTCAGCTCTTACGCCTGCCTGGTTGCCGGCGTCGGAATCCGCCGCGAGGAAGCCATAGAGGACGTTTCGTGCATTTCCGTTAACAATCTGCGGGATGAACGACGACGTCAGCTGGAAAGCCGGCTTGTCCTGGTCAGGCATCTGCAGCGACATGTAGAACGGCGGCTGCTTGACGTCCGTGTCCACTGTGGGGTCGGCGGGGACGCTCCAGGCATCGTTCGTCTTGTAGAAGCTGGAGGGATCGGTCACGTGGTACTGGCCCAGAAGCTGACGCTGGACCTTGAAGAGGTCCTCCGGATAACGGACGTGGCTCATAACGTCGCCGGACATCTCCGAGTACGGTTTGAGCGACGTCGGGAAGACCTTCTGCCAGGACTTCAACAGTGGGTCCTGGTCATCCCAGGCGTACAGGGTGACTGAGCCGTCATACGCATCCACTGTCGCCTTGACGGAGTTCCGGATGTAGTTGACGGTGCTGTTGGGCAGCGCAACCGCGCGTCCGGAGGTGGTCTGGGTGTCGGCGGTGGCGTCTGAGAGCTGTTCCTGCTGCGAGTACGGGTAGTACTGGCTGGTGGTGTAACCATCCACGATCCACTTGACCCGGCCATCCACCACGGCAGGATATGAATTTCCATCAACCGTCAGATAGGGCGCGACCTTCTCCACCCGCTCACGCGGGCTGCGGTCGTAAAGGATCTGGGATTCCTCGTTGACACCGTCAGAGAGCAGCAGATCCGAGGACTGGAACTTGATGGAGTACAGCACCTTGTTGAAGAAGCTGCCCACATTTGGACCGCCATTGCCTTGGAACGTGTACTGCGTCTCTCCCTCACCTGACGGCCTGTCCTGTTCACGGTTCGGGAAGCCGTCCGGAGCCCCGACAATCGAGTACTCGGGTGAGCTTTCGCCGAAGTAGATGCGCGGTTCATACGTGGAATCGTCGCCGAGGACACCGGTGGACGGAATACCGGACTGAAGGAACTCAGGCTTGCCGTCAACGGTGAATTTATTGCCCTTCGCCGCCACTACTCCGTAACCGTGCGTGTACACAATGTGCTGGTTGAGCCAGCTCTGCTGGTTCTCCGCCACGTTCTGGGGATTCAGTTCGCGGACCGCGATGACGGTGTCCTGGATTTTGCCGTCCACTTCATAGCGGTCGACGTTCAGGGCTTCGGGGAACTGGTAGTACGGGCGGTACTGTTCCAGCTGCGAGAAAGCGTCTGAAATCAGGTTCGGATCAAGGAGCCTGATGTTGGCGGTGGTCTGCGCGTCCGGGGCGAGCGCTCCGGTAGTGGCGGTGTTGGTGGCGTCGTACCGGTCCACCTGGATCTTGTCCAGACCGTAGGCGGCACGGGTCATCTGGATATTGCGCTCGATGTATTTCTTCTCCAGCGTCTCTTCCGAGGGGCGGACCTGGAACTGCTGGATCACCCAGGGGTAGACGCCGCCGGCAAGGATGGAGGTGATGATCAGCATGGCCGTGCCGATGACCGGCAGGCGCCACCGGCCGATGACCGCCGCGACGATGAAAAGGATAGCTACCAGGGCTGCCGCCACCGCAAGAATGGCCTTGGTGGGGATAACGGCACTGACGTCGGTGTAGAGGGCGCCTGCCCACCGTCCGCCGTTGCTCTGCAGCGCAGCGAACCTGTCCAGCCAGAAATTCGTGCCCAGCAGGAGCAGGAAGGCAGCACCCGTAACGGCAAGGTGGATCTGCGCGGCGCGGCTGGTAAAAATGCCGCGCTCCATCAGGCGAATACTGCCGTAGAGGTAGTGGGTGAGGATCCCGGCGATGCCAGCCACCACAACCACGCTGATGAGGAAGCCGGTGATGAATCCCAGGAACGGCAGGGTCATCAGGTAGAAGCTGAGGTCCATTCCGAACTCCGGATCAGCCTGGCCGAAGGGTTCCTGGTTGAAGAACAGCAGGACCTTCTGCCACTGGCTTGCCGCCGCGCTGCCGGCAAAAAGCCCGAAGAGGATGGGCAATCCGAGCATAACCACGCGGCGGACCGGCTCAAGCTGCGCCTGGTACCGGTTCAGGTTGTCCCTGATCTCGGAGTCCGGTGCGTAGACCGGCCGGGCGTGGTAGGCAATCCGGATCGCGAAAAAGACCGCGGCAAACATGATGGCGAAACCGGCGACAAAGATACCGATCCTGGCCACGTTCTCCGTCAGGAAGACTTCGAAGAAGCCAAGTTGCCGGTACCACAAAACGTCAGTCCACACATTGGCGAAGAAAATGAAACCTACCACCACGAGTGCGACAACAACGAGGGTTGGTGTCAGGGCACCTCGTCTTGAGGGCGGTCTTCCGGGCGGGATGGGGCTGGCAGGACGGGACAAACTCGGTACCTCATAGCTGGTCGTCAGATTAACATTCGAAGCGTGCGTGCGTGCGACGTCCGGTACCGGTCAAACCGAATGGCAACGTCCGTCATATCTGCCACGAGTGGCAGTAAAGCTTAGTTCCTGCCCCAGTCTAGTTGCTGGTACAGGCCGCAAGGCCGGACGTGTCCTGGCCCGAGGCGGCGAGCTCGACGGCGTCCCGCGCCTCGGCGAGGTTCGCCACCTTTACCACCTGCAGGCCGTTGGGAATATGGCCAACAACTTCATCGCAGTTGGCTGCGGGCGCGAGGAACAGGGTGGCTCCAGCAGCCCGGGCACCCTGCATCTTCTGTGCCACGCCGCCGATGGGTCCAACCTTGCCGTCCGGGGTGATCTCCCCGGTCCCGGCAACGTGCCGGCCACCCGTGAGGTCCCCGGGGGTCAGCTTGTCGATGATGCCCAGGGAGAACATCATCCCGGCGCTCGGGCCGCCGACGGTGTCCAGGGAGATTTTCACGTCAAAAGGAAAAGTAAATTTGAACTTGAGCATCACCCCGAGGATGTACCGGCCCTCGCCGTTGTCCATTGGTGTGATGGTCTCGGTGACCTGCTCCCCGTCCCTGTCCAGCACCACGGTGGCTGGTGCCCCCTTACCGGCGGCGAGTTCATCCTGGATGACGGAAAGCGCGGTAACGGCCTTCCCGTTGATTGACCGGAATACGTCACCTGGCGAAATTTTCCCTTCTGAGGGAGAACCGTTGGATAGCCCCGCGGCCTGCAGCTCCTGGCCGAATGGGATCTCCAGTTCCTTGAGCGCCGACGCAACGGCGTTCTCCTGGGAAGTAGCCATGGCCACTGAACTCTGTTCGTCGGCCTGTTCCCTTGTAGTTCCCTTGGGATAAATTAGCTCTTCGGGATACACCGATTTGGAAGGGTCCAGCCAAGCCGCGAAGGCGCCCAGGATGCTGACTGGACCGTTGGGACCGCCTTCGACATAAACAGTGGTCAGGTCCAGGTTCCCGGCCGCTGGATAAGTCTCCCGCCCGGTGACTCCGATGACCGGTTCACCCCGGGCCTCGCCCAGCGTGTTGAAGGTGGGACCGGGTTTTTCGACGACGTACGGCACCGGCAGCGTTCCTACTGCAAGGCCGAGCCCCAAGGAAGCCACTCCCGAGACCATCATCAGGGAAACCTTCTTGCCGTGCCGTGGCCGACGGGAGGCAGGGTTATCGTAAGGCTCCAGGGGACCGGGAGTTGCGCCGCCCACCGGCCAGGTATCCGGCCCCTTGTCCAAGGGTCCTGTGCCGGCGTCGGGCTCGGTTGTGCGGTCCTCAGGGGGATTGTCGCCACGCGTCGTAGTCACTCATCCAACATTACGCGTCCCGTATGGCAGCAAGCTCTTTGCCTACAGCGAACGTCAGCACTGTCCGGCAGACAGCCGCCCCTGCCCGGGGTACCGTGAAGTTGATCAGCAGTCACACCGACGATCGGCGTAATCATGACTTCCAACCCACTCAATCCGTCCAACGGCGATGACGCCCCCAAGGATCCGTTGACGGAAATGCTGCAGAACCTCATGGGCGGCAAGGGCATGGAAAACATCGACCCCGCCGAACTCGCGAAGGCAGCGGGCCTTCCTGACGACCCCAACCTCCTGGCCCAGATGTTTTCCCAGGTCCAGGCCATGATGAGCGCGCCCTCCGAGGGCCCCGTCAATTGGCAGCTCGCCCACGAGAACGCCCGGCGGGTTGCAGCGAGCAGCGCTGACCCGTCCGTCACGTCATTGCAGTCCCGCGAGGTGGACGAGGCCCTGCGCCTCGCCGAACTGTGGCTGGATCCGGTCACGGACCTGCCCGCTACAGGCCTGATCGGCCGCGCCTGGTCCCGCGCGGAATGGGTGGAGGCAACCCTGGGAACGTGGAAGCGGCTGACGGAACCCGTCGCCAACAGCATCGCCAACGCCTTGTCCAGCGCCATGACCGAACAGATGCCCGAAGAGATGAAGTCCATGATGGGCGGCGCCTCGTCCATGCTGCAGAACATGGGCGGTGCGATCTTCGGCATGCAGCTGGGGCAGGCCATCGGAGCGCTGTCAGCCGAAGTGGTGAGCTCCACGGACATCGGCGTTCCGCTGGCCGACCTGGAGATGGCTTTGCTTCCGGCCAACGTGGCCAAGTTCGGTGAGGGCCTTAGCCTGCCGGAGAACGACATCCGGCTGTTCCTGGCAGTCCGCGAAGCAGCCCACGCCCGCCTCTTTGTCCAGGTTCCCTGGCTGCGAGGCCACCTGCTGGGTGCCATCGAGGCTTACGCCCGCGGAATCCACATCGACACGTCCAGGATTGAAGAGCTGGCCCGGGATCTGGACCCAAGCAACCCGGAAGGCATCCAAGAGGCACTCTCCCAAGGCGTGTTCATGCCGCAACGGACGCCGGCCCAGGAGCAGGCACTGGAAAAGCTTGAAACTGCCCTCGCCCTTGTGGAGGGCTGGGTGGATGAACTTACCGCCGCAGCTACCGAGAAGCTCCTGCCCTCAGCGGGCGCGCTTCGTGAAACGGTCCGTCGGCGCCGCGCCACCGGCGGTCCCGCCGAGCACGCGTTCTCCTCCTTGGTGGGTCTTGAGCTGCGTCCGCGGCGGCTGCGCGAGGCCGCAACTCTGTGGGCGGCCCTCAAGAAGGAACGCGGGATCGAAGGGCGCGACGCCATCTGGCACCACCCCGACCTCCTGCCCACTGCCGAGGACCTCGACGATCCGCTGGGATTCAGCGGCCGTCGCAAGCTGGCCGAAGCCAGCGACAGTGAAGTGGACGATGCCCTGCAGAAGCTGCTCAATGGTGGCTTCGACACCGCACCCGAACAGGGCGGCGAGGACGCCGGACGTGGTACAGACACTGATTCCGGCGACGAAAGCAGCAAGGGCGACGACGCTGAGGGCCAAACTGAGGGCGGCGACCAGCCAAAGGGCTAGGAGCCTGCTCCCGGGCCGAACCTAGTCGGCGTCGCCCGGCAACAGGGCGGGCTGGCCTGGTGTGTCGCCCTCCACGTGGGACACCCCGCCATCAGGACCGGCCACAAGGCCGCGGGAGGTGGCGAACGAGACGCCCTCCAGGAATGCCTTGGCCCGCGCCGTTTCCGGATAAGCCTCCAGCAACTTCCAGAAGGCGGCATTGTGCCCGGCCACCAGAAGGTGGGCCAGTTCGTGCAGCAGCACGTAGTCGATCACCCACTGTGGCATGGCCCGGAGCTTGTCCGAGAGCCGGATGGTGCCTTCGGACGGCGTCGCTGACCCCCAACGGGAGTTCTGGTTGCTCACCCAGCGGACCGACGTCGGTACTGCCCGGCCGCCGAAGTAGCGGGCGGACAGGTCCGCGGCGTGGGCCGCAAGCCCGGCATCCGTGGCAGGTTGGTGCCGGCGTTTTTGCGCTCGGCGGGTGCCCTGGCGGTGCAGCTTCTCCAGCATGCGATGCACCCACTCGGATTCCTGGGCAGCCGTGAAACGGGCCGGTATTGCCACCACAGCTGTGCCGTTCTCCCAGAATGCCGCGACGGTCCGGGTGCGCCGCGCTGACCGCCGGACTTCCACGGGCGCTCCGTCCGCCGTGGTCAGCTGCGGTCCCTTCCGGTGTTTCGACGGCGGGGTCACAGTGTGGTGCTTTCGACGAGGACCTTCAGCACGTCCTCACCGTAGCGTTCAAGTTTGGACGGGCCGACGCCGGCGAGCGAGGCCAGTTCCTCCAGCGACGACGGCCGGGCCTCGGCAATGGCGGTCAGGGTGGCGTCGGTGAACACCACAAAAGCCGGGACTTCTGCAGACAGTGCAACTTCCTTGCGCCAGTGCCGGAGGGCGTCGAAGGTCTGTTCCGAGTAGCTGGGCGGGCAGTCGTTGCAGCGCCCCACCTTGCGTTCGGCGCCACTTGCCAGCATGCTGCCGCAGACCCGGCACGTGGCAGGCTTGGCAGCTTTCCGGCTGGGCGCAGCTCCCTTGCCGCGGGCGGTGGAACTGGCCACGGAATCCGGCCGAAGACCGTCAAGGAAACGGGACGGCTTCCGGTTTGCCCTGCCGCCGGGTGTCCGCGCCGTGGACCACGACAGGAAGAGGTGCTCACGGGCACGGGTGATTCCGACGTAAAGGAGCCGCCGTTCCTCATCCACCGCTTCCGGAGTGTCCGCAAAGGAGATCGGCATCAGCCCTTCGCAAAGGCCAACAAGGAACACGGCGTCCCACTCCAGGCCTTTGGCCGCGTGCAGCGAGGCCAGTGTGACGCCCTGAACGGTGGGGGCATGCTGTGCGAGTGAGCGTTCCTGGAGTTCATTGACGAAATCCGGGAGGCTGAACTGGTCTCCCCGTACCTGGACCAGTTCGTCGGCGAGGGCAACCAGTGCCGCCAATGACTCCCAGCGTTCCCGCAGAGCCCCACCGTTGTGCGGTGGGGAGTCGGTATAACCCAGGGAGGCCACGATGTCCCGTACCAATTGCCCCAACGGTTCCGGAGTGCCAGTTTCCGCCACAGCCCTGGTTGCAGCCCGCAGCTGGAGGATGGCGTCCCTGACTTCCTTGCGGGCGAAAAAGCGTTCACCGCCGCGCAGCTGATAACCAATGCCCGCGGCAGCCAGTGCCTGCTCGTAAGCTTCGGACTGGCCGTTCGTGCGGAAGAGGACAGCTACCTGGCTTGCCGGCGTGCCGGCGTCGAGCAGTGCCTGCACCTTGAGCGCCACCGTGGCCGCTTCTGCCTCGTCATCGGAGCACTCCGTGAACTGGGGAACCGGGCCCGCCGGACGCTGGGCCACCAGTTGCAGCGGCGCGGCCCACGCTGCGTCCGCCACGGGTCCGCCGCTTCGGCGCCCCGCGAGGAGGTCGTTTGCAAGTTTGACCACCTGCGGCGTGGAGCGGTAGTCCCGGATCAGTTTGACCACGTTGGCCTCCGGATACCTTGCCTTGAAACCCAGCAGGTGTTTCGGGGACGCGCCTGTGAACGAGTAGATGGTCTGGCTCGCGTCACCCACAACGCAGAGTTCGTCGCGGCCGCCAAGCCACAGCTCAAGGAGTCGCTGCTGGAGCGGGGAAACGTCCTGGTACTCGTCGACCACGAAGTGGCGGTACTGTTCGCGCACCGTGGCGGCCACTTTCTGGTCCTCCTGCAGGATGCCCACGGTGATCAGCAGGACATCCTCGAAGTCGATGACGTTGCGGTCGGTTTTGACGTCCTCGTAGGACTGGAAGACCCGGGCCACGGCGGTGAGGTCGAACCCGCCGGGAGTACCCCGGTCCTGGGCGTTCTCCAGGTAGTTGGCGGGGGTGAGCATGGAAACTTTCGCCCACTCGATTTCCGAGGCGAGGTCCCGGATCGAAGCCCTGTCCGTGCTGAGGCGCAGGCGGCGGGCGGCCTCGGCGATCATCTGGGCTTTGTGGTCCAGGAGATTGGGGAGGGTGCCGCCAACAGCCTGGGGCCAGAAAAATTGCAGTTGCCGGAGTGCGGCCGCGTGGAAAGTCCGGGCCTGGACATTGCCCACGCCGAGGTCCCGCAGCCTGCTTCGCATTTCGGCGGCGGCGCGGGCGGTGAAGGTCACTGCCAGGAGACGTTGCGGGCTGTAAACCCCGGAGTGCACGCCATAGGCGATGCGGTGGGTGATGGCCCGCGTCTTTCCGGTACCGGCGCCGGCCAGCACACATAGCGGGCCGTTGAGTGTGCTCGCAACTTCCCGCTGTTCGGCGTCCAGGCCACCCAGGATGCGGTCCTCAAGGGACGCTGAACTGTCCACTGCACTGTCAAAATTCTCTGTAGTCACTCTGCTGCTCTGTTGTCTCGACTACCTGGTGCTGGAGTCTGGTCGGTGGATTCTGCCCGGCGTTCAGGCGTCGGCGCGGTCCAGGATTCGTCCGCCGTACCAGTGCTCAATCAGCGAACGGGCAATGGACAGGCGGCTGGAGATGGTGATCTCCCCGGTAAGCACTGCTTGCTGGAGTTCCTCCCGGCTGAACCAGCGCGCCCTGGTGACTTCCACGCCGTCGGGCGTTGCCTCGGCATCCGCGGTGATGGCCGTAAATCCAAGCATAAGGGAGGCTGGGAACGGCCAGGGCTGGGAACCCAGGTACTGGCAGGCGGAAACCCTGACACCGACTTCCTCATGGATTTCCCTAACCACGGCCTGCTCGAGTGACTCCCCAGGTTCAACGAACCCGGCGAGGGTTGAGTAGTTCCTGGCGTCCAGCGGGCCGCCGCCACCAAGCAGCAGCCTCCCGTCCGGGCCTACAACGGTGACGATGATGGCCGGATCCGTCCGCGGGTAGTGTTCGGAGTTATCTTGCGGGCAGCGGCGCATCCATCCCCCGGACTCCACAACCGTGGGAGCGCCGCACCGCGGACAGTGCGTGTGTCCGGAGTGCCAGTTGGCGATGGCGCTTGCTTCGACGAACAGGGCCGTGTCCGTGGGATTTAGTTCGGCAGCAATGTCCCGGAAGCCCACCCAATAGGCATTGGCGGGGATTCCCGCCGTGCCCGGTGCTGCGGCCTTTTCCAGCACCACCAGGAGAAGTTCGGTCCCTTCCGGCAGGTCCGAACCGTCCAGGGCGGCGCCCAGATAGATGACATGCTCCGGCGCGGCTCCAAGGTGTTCAAGGTTCTTTACCAGCGGGGAGGCGGCCGCCAGGTACAGGCTGTTCCCGGTCACGAGGGCCTGCCGACCCGACAGAACCACCGCCATGGTGCCGTCTCGGCCAAGCAGCTCATCCACCATGCCCGGGCGGGTCCGGGCTGCAGAGCCCCGATCCATCATCGCTGGACGGACGGGAAGCACGGTATCGAACAGGTGGTTGGCGGGCAACCGGACTGCCGGTGTCCGGTAGGCCGGTGTAGCGGACTCCGCATGACTCATGAGTCCACCGTACTGACTCGGGCCGACAATTGATATTTAGGGAGGCCAGGGACAGGTGCCGTGGCTACAGGCAGAGATTTGACGCATATCTGGAGACTCGCCGCTGGCGCACCGTTGTCTTGGACGCGTGTCAATCTACCGTGGAACAGTGAGAAGAAAACCGATCGAACTGGCAGCCGTGGCAACAGCGGCCGTCCCCGGGCTGACTCCAACTGCGGTCAGTTCCGCTCCGGATGATGCCGCCGACTTCGACACCGCGCTGCTCCTCGATTCGGAAGGAAAGCGCTGGAGGGTCAGGTCGCCGCGGCACGCTGAAGCCAGCGCCCGGCTGGAGACGGAGTTCCTGGTCCTGCGCGCGTTCGCCCCGGGCATCCGGGCCGAGTTGCCCTTTCTCATGCCCACGGTTGCCGGTAGCGTGCGCTTGGGCGCCCTCAGCACTTTCGTATACTCCCACTTGGCCGGTTCCACCCGGAGCGTGGAGGAACTTACAGCCGGCCCCGAGCAACTCGCGCGTGAAATCGGCGTGGCACTGGCCGCGATCCACGACCTGCCCCATGCGCTGGTCAGCAATGCGGACCTGCCCAGCTACACACCCAACGAATTCCGCCAGCGCAGGCTGAACGAACTGGACCAGGCCGCAACCACAGGCAAGATCCCGCCGTCCCTCCTGCGCCGTTGGGAGCACGCGCTCGAAGATGTATCCCTGTGGCGTTTCAACCCCTGTGTGGTCCACGGCGACCTGCACGAAGATAACCTCCTGGTGGAGGGCCACCGGGTAACAGCCGTCACCGGGTGGACAGACCTGCGGATCGGTGATCCCGCCGATGACTTCGCCTGGCTGGTGGCCTCCAACGAACAGGACTTCGTGGACACTGTCCTGAGCTGCTATACCGAAAGCCGCCGGGACGCCCCGGACAAGCACCTGCTGCGAAGGGCCGCGCTATCCGCCGAGTTCGCCCTGGCGCAGTACCTCGTCAAAGGCATCGCGGCTGGCGATGAGGCGATGATTTCCGAAGCGGAGGGCATGCTGGAAACCCTCGCCAGCGATATTGCCGAGCACGGCGGGCAGGCCATCAGCGTTGAGCCGCTCCCCTCCCCCGCAGCTCCGGCGGCCACCGCTGCCGCCGGGACAGTTACAGCCAGGACGGACACGGCCGACGGCGGCTCCGGGGACAGTGCCGCGGCTCCCGGCAGGGCACAGGGCCCGGCAGCCGGACACCCCGTGGTCGCCGGTGTAACGCCTGGGATCGTTCAGCCCGTGACGGTGCTCCCGGTTCCCACCCCGGTCTTGCCTGCCGTCCAGGTGTCGCCGATCCCGGACGACGAACCCGAGCAGGACGAACCCGCGCAGGACGAACCCGCGCAGGACGAGGAGCCCACCTCGGCTGAACCGCCGGCAAAGGTGCCGTCGGCAGACGACACCTCCACGGCGGCCATCACCGTCATCGACGTCAAGAAGCCGTGACGGAGTAGGACTCCGACACCATCGCCTCCAACTCTGCGGCTGACGCGAGGTCGTGCGGGCGGACCACCTGGTTGTCGGCCACGTAGAAGAACGCTGCCCGTACCTCGTCCACCGCGATGCCCTTCAGCCTTGCCCAGGCAAGACGGTAGGCCGCAAGCTGGACCGACTTGGCTTTGAGGTGGGCGGCCGCTGGACGGCGGCCTGTCTTCCAGTCCACTAGGTCCCACCGCCCGTCCGCGTCACGGAAAACAGCGTCAATCCGGCCGCGGACCACCACGTCCCCCACGCGGGTCTCCACAGGCACTTCAACAAATGCCGGGGAACGGTTGGCCCATTCCGACGCCCGGAAGGTGGCCACCATGTCGTCGAGGTCGTAGGCGGCATCAATGTGGTCGTCCGGTCCCGGTGCGTCGCCGAGGTCGAGCATTCCGGCGCTACCGAAGTATTCCTCCACCCAGGAATGGAAGGCGGTACCTTTCCTGGCGGACATGCCCGGTTCCCGGGGAACGGGCCTCCGAAGGCGTTTCAGCACAGCCGCCGGATCTTCGCCAAGGTCAACAAGCGTGGATGCCGAAATGTGGCTGGGCAGGTGCACATCCTGCCCGCGTGCCCGGCTGGAGCGCCGTTCCAGGAGCAGCGATGCTTCAGCATCCCACCCTGAGGCGGGGACGCGCAGCCCGCGGCCGTCCCGGGCTGGGCTCGTGTCCCTGGCTGGGACCTTGTCCGTGGCTGGGACCGTGTCCGTGGTTGGGCCGTCCAGGGCGGCGAGCAACCGCGCGGCGGCCAGTTCCATCGCTGCACGCCGGCCGGGAACGAGTCGTAAGCGTTGTCCAGTCCTGGGGTCCACCGGACCTTCCAGTGGGTCGTAGGGCCACTGCGCCATTTCTGTTTCCAGAGTCAGCGGACTCTTCTCGGGAAGGGAGGCCTCGTCCACCGAGGCAGGGTGAACCACCGCAGCGCCCGTATCTCTGCCCGCCCCGGACCGAACTGCCAGCGGCTCAAGTTCAGCCAGGAACGGGGACATCTCGGACCGGCCCGCGCGCGAACCAACCCAGGCGGCACTGGACACCCACAGGACATGCTTGGCTCGTGTATACGCCACGTAGGCAAGGCGCCGTTCCTCCGACTCGCCGTGGGCCTGTACGGCGGACTTGAATTCCTTCTCCGCGTCCAGCCATCCCTTCTGGTCAGGCTGGTCGAGGTCCCACTGGGGAAGATCCGCACGGTCACCCCGCAAGGGCCAGGGCAGGGCCGCGGCCCCGCTGCTCCACCGCGAATCGCGGCTGCTGGGGAAGGCGCCAGCGTTGAGGCCGGGCACAAAAACGACGTCCCATTCCAGCCCCTTGGACGCGTGGACGGTGAGGAGCTGCACGGCTTCGCGGTTGACGTCCGCGGCTGGCGCGTCAAGGCCGTTCTCCTCGGCGGCGGCAGCCTCCAGCCATGCCAGGAAAGCCAGGATGTCCACCCGCTGCGACGTTCTCAGGAACCCGGCCGCAGCGTCCTGGAAGGCGTCAAGGTTACGACGGGCCTGATGGATGGTGATACCTGGGCGCGCGGCCACCTCAATGTCCAGCAGCATGGCCCGTTCCACTTCTCCAAGAAGGGTGGTCAAGTCATCGCCAAGGTAACCGCGCAGTTGCCTCAATTCCACCGACAGCCGGCCGAGCCTCTCCCTCGCTTCCGCGCTCAGGGATCTTCCGTGTGAGGATGTCCAGCCGTCGCGCGGAAGCCAGTCCAGGGCCTCTACGAGGCTGGAACCATCCGTCAGATCGCTCTCCACCACCGGCCCGTCGTCGTCCGCTGTTCCGGCGTCCGCGGTTCCAGCTTCCGCTTCACGCGCTGCGGCGGGCTGCCCCCGCCTGCGTGCCAGCTGGCTCGACCAGTCGCGGAATGCCATCAGGTCTGCGGGGCCGATCCGCCACCGGGCGCCGGCGAGGAGCCGCATCAGGGAATCGGATCGTCCTGGATCGGCCAGCACTCTCAGGGTAGAGACGAGGTCCACAATTTCCGGGGTGTCCAGCAAGCCGCCCAGTCCTACGATCTCGTAGGGGATTCCTCGGGCCTCCAACTGCCGGCTGATGGTTTCCATCTGTGCGCGGCGACGGCACAGCACTGCGAGCGCAGGAGGCACGGGGGTGCCATCAGGCTTGAGTTCAAAGTCGGTGAGCCGGTACTTCAGTACGTCTTCGGCAAGGGCTGAGGCTTCTTCAACGTCGGTCCCGAACCGTCCAAGCACCACGCGTCCGTCCATGGCGTACGGGCTCGGCTGGAGCGGCGGGACGTTCGCGGTGGGTACCCCTTGGGCGCGGGGCCCTGGGGTGCCGGTCGGTTCCCTGTGCGCGGCCGCCCTGCCCAAGGACTCCGACATCACGTTGGCTGCCTTGAGGATGGACCGGCCGTTGCGCCAGGCCGTGGTCAGGAAGGAGGTAGGGGCTGGTTTGAAGTTTTCGTCTTGTTGAGGGCCGGGCAGGCGGACGGGGAATTCCCGGACGAAGTGGAATAACTGCCCTGCGGAGGCGCCTCGAAAACCGTAGATGGACTGATTGGGGTCCCCCACGGCCGTGACGGCGTGCCCGCCGCCGAAGAGCCGCGAGAAGAGGACCAGCTGGGCGTACGAGGTGTCCTGGAATTCATCCAGGAGCACTACCTTGTAGCGCTGGCGCTCCATCTCGGCAGCCAGCGGGACCTCCCGGGACACGCGTGCGGCGAGGGCTACCAAATCACCGAAATCGAGAGCACCGCGGGCACGCTTGGCCGCTGAATAACGGCCCACCATGTCGGCGACGCTGGCCCTGGTCCTCAGCATGGCGGCCAGGTCCGTTGCGGCCTGGGTCGGATTCTTCTTTCCGTCAGCGACGTACGGCAGGCTCTCGAACTCTGCGATCCGTGCCATCAGCCAAGCCTCGACGTCGGCGGGTTCCTGGAGGTGTTCCGCGCATTCGCCGGCAAGCTGGATGACCGCCTTCACTAACGTGGACTTTGCCGCGCTGAAGTGGCGGTACTCGCCATCGAAGGCTTCGACCACTTCGCTGGCGAGCTGCCAGGCCTGGGCGCCACCCAGCAGCACGACGTCGCGTTCCACTCCCAGCCTGAGCCCGTAGTCGGACACGATGCCGCTGGCAAAGGAGTGATACGTGGATACTTTTGGCTCAAGTGCGTCGCTGCTGAGCGGGCCTTCGGGGAACACTGCGTTTCCCGTGTCCTCTGCAGCGATGCGCTGCAGAACCGCCAGCTTGGCCCTGATCCGGGTGGCGAGTTCACCGGCAGCCTTCCGGGTGAACGTGACCCCGAGGACTTCCTCCGGCCTGACCCATCCATTGGCTACCAGCCAGACCACGCGGTCAGCCATGGTGGCTGTTTTGCCCGATCCTGCGCCGGCGATAACCAATCGCGGCGTCAGCGGCGAGGAAATGATCGCTGCTTGTTCAGCTGTAGGTGAGTTTTTTTCACCCATGAGGCGGGACAGGTGTTCGGGACTGAACCGGGGTTCGGGAAGGCCAGTTGCCTGGGTCATTCTGTTACCTGCTTTCCACGGACGCAAAGGGGGCAGACTTCGGGAAGCCTGCAGCCGTGACCGCCGTGCCCGCCCTTTGCGGGGTCGTGCCGGGCTTCGAAGACGCTGCCGGCCATCACTGCCGCCGCGCCGTTCACCATGTCAAGGGCCCAGTTGTCCCGGGGGTCGAGCGATTCCTGCTGCTGGACGCCGGGACCCTTGGTTCCCGTCCCCAGCTGGGCCAGCACGGCACCGCCGGGCATGGCTTGTCCGGGTACGCCGGAAGCATCGTCGAATCCGCCCGCAAGGACGGCGGCCTGGTAGGCCCCAAGCTGGGGATGCCGGGAAAGTTCGGTCTTGCCGGGCTGCCTTTTTCCGGTCTTCAGGTCCACGACCACCAGTCTTCCTTCGGAGTCGATCTCGAGCCGGTCAACCTGGCCGCGAAGGACGGCTGACCGGGCTTGGTCCTCCGACGACGCGGCTTGGCTGTCGTCGCCGGCTGGCCCCGGTTCCAGGGGATAGTCGCTGGCCATGCTCCCTAGCGGGATCACATCCGGGAGCTGAACCGCAAAGTCCTGTTCCACTCCCAACAGGCTGCGCCCTTCGCTTCGCATCACCAGCACGTACTGGGCGAGTTTGCGGACCATGGCCTCGGCACGCTGGAAATCGAGCCGGCCTTCCCAGTTGTCCTTCATCCCAAGCGCGGGCCATCGCCGGACAAGCTCGGTGACGTATTCGCTGCCGGAGGCGTCCGGCAGGTCTTGCGCAATGGCATGGACCAGAGTGCCCAGGCTTCGGGCAAAATCAGTCGCAGCCTCGCCACCGGCCGCCTGCACAAACCAATCCAGTGGGGACTTCCGGACGGCTTCCACCTTCGACGGCGAAACATAGACCGTTCCACCGGGCGGCACGACTGATTCCGTCGTGGTCAGGGGAGCCAGGCCCCACCAGGTGTCCGGATGGGCGCCGGGAACGGCTGGGTTGGCCGCCGCCAGGCGGGCAAGCACCCTGACCGCCTCCGCGGCTTCCGGAGCGTACGCGCCGTCCAGCTGGGCGTACTGCCGGAGCTCCGCGACGAGGGCTCGGAGCGTCATAGGCCGTTCCACCGGTGTGAAGCCGCGGCCCTCCTGGCCGGGGCTCAGCGGCGCCACGTAGTCGAGGAACGAGGAGGGCTGGTCGTCCTCGGACGAGACGGCCGTGCAGATCAGGAGGTCCTGCGCCCTGGAGATGGCCGTTGAGAAGCTTCTGAGTTCGTCATACCGGATGTCCCGCAGCCGGCTCAGCGGGTCAAGCTGCAGCGCGTATTCCACGCCATGCTCCACGGCGTCGGCATAAAGGGTGCTGCCCAGGAGCTCTCCACGGAGCCTGGTATTGGGCCACACGCCTTCCTGGAGCCCTGCAATGATTACCACGGGCCATTCCCTGCCTGCAGCGCTGGCGGGGGTCATCAGTTCGACGGCGTCATCCACCTGGGCCCTTGCTGCCAGGGTGTCCATGGGAAGCTCTTGGTTCAGGAGGTACTCCAGGAACTGTTCCGGACCCGCACCGGGCATCTGGTCCACGTAGCGCTCCGCAGTATGGAAGAGCGCCATCATGGCGTCAAGGTCCCGGTCGGCGCGGGCGCCGTGGGGACCGCCGGTGAGCGCAGTTTCTGTCCACGCGTTCGCCAGTCCGGTGGAGTGCCACAGAGCCCAGAGCACAGACTCCGCATTGGCTCCCGGTTGGCTGATGGCAGTACGTCCGGCCTGGATCATTCGCGCCGTTCGGCGCGCCGCCCTGCCTTCCATCCCCAACGTGGCGAGGGCGCCGGGTTCCAACAGCGCTTCGACCAGCAGGGCGTCGCTGGTACGGCCGCCGCCGCCCTCGAGTTCTTCACGCCGCAACGACTGCCTCAACCTGCGCAATTCAATCGATGTTGCTCCCCCGATCCGCGAGGTGAGCAGTGAAACAGCCGATTCAGGGGTCAGCAGGTCAGGATCCAGGGCGATCGCATAGGCGTCCAGAAGCGGGCGTACGGCAACTTCGTCACGCACGGCGGACTCCGCTACGGGAACCCTGACGGGGATCCCTTGCCCTGAAAGGTATCGCTGAAGCTCGCTGAGCTGGCCTCCGTTCCGGACAATGACGGCGATTTCGGCGAGGGCACGGCCGTGGCTAATGTGCTGGTCCAGGATCCGCTGGGCGACATAGCGCAGTTCATGGACCGGTGAGGGCACGAGGTGGGCTTCGACGGCACCCTGCCTGGGGAGTCGGCTTCCGGGATCCTGCTGCTCCAGCCGACGGGCCAGCCGGCCGCCTGCGCGCTGTGAGATGCGGCCGGCAACCCCGAGCCATGCCTCCGCGACGGCGGGCGCGTGCCGGTGCGTGTGCCACAGCGGCCGTTCCAAGGTATTTTTGCCGCCGGAGAGCAGCCGGGGAAGTTCGGCCACAAGATCGGGCCTGGCTCCACGGAAACCCTGCACAACGGTGTCCGGGGAAGAGGTCACAAAGCAGTCTTTGCCCGCCGCGATGTCCGCGAGCAGCTCAAAAACGGCCGGGTTAGCTTCCTGGATATCGTCCACCAGCAGCAACTGCAGCCGTTCGCGTTCGGCGGCGAGGAAGTCAGGCGCATCCTGGAAGATTTGCCGGGCAGCGGTGATGATTCCTGCGGGGTCGAAGGCCTCAGGCATACGGAGGTCCAGGACGTCCCGGTATTCGGCATAAAGCGCCGCGGCGGCGATCCAGTCCTCCCTGCCGCAGCGGCGGCCAAGGTCTTCCAGGTCTTCGGCTGTCCTGCCCGATTCGATGATCCGGTCAAAGAGCTGGCGGACTTCGTGGCGGAATCCCCTGGTCTCCAGCGCAGCGCCCAGGTCCGCCGGCCACGGCAGTTGCAGCCCTGGAAGGGCGTGCCCTTCCAGAAGCTCCTTGATGATGAGGTCCTGCTCCGGTCCGGACAGGAGGCGCGGCGGCCGCGGGAGCGGCAGGATGCCCTCCGCTTTGGCCCGGCGGATCAGATCGAAGGCATAGGAGGCCCAGGTCCTGGCCGGCGTTGTGCTCAGGCTCCGATCCAGCCTGGCGGTGAAGCGGTCACGAAGTGAGTCTGCCGCCAGCCGGCCCGGCGCTAGGATCAGGATCCGTTCAGGGTCCACGCCTTCGTGGAGGGCCCGGCGGACGGCCGCCTCGATCAGGACAGTGGACTTGCCGGTCCCTGGCGCTCCTGGAACCAGGACCGGCCCCGAGCCGTGCGGGACCTCCACGGCGGCCTGCTGGTCGGCTGTAAGCAGAGGGATGGAGCCCTGCAGCCGGCGGGGCGGAAGCAGCCGGAGGCCGGTCCCGTTCTCACGCTGGCCCGGTGCGCCGGCCAGGTCCGCTGCAGGATGTTCGGCGTCGACGTAGTCGACAGGGGGGTCGGGCAGGAGGTCCGTCTGCAGGCTTGTTAGCGTCACACGGACATTTCATCATCAGCCACGGACAATTTATGAAGCCCACGCTCGAGCCGGTCCGCAATGGCGTCCAGCTGGTCGAATTCGGCGTCTGTGGGAGTCCAGCGGGCCGCGGCAAGGTTGACGCGCCAGCGGCCTTCACCCGTGCGAAGGAATTCGTCGTGGCTGCCCAGCAAGGGTGTTCCTTCGTCCAGGTAGTGGCGAAGAGCTGCGGCTTCGTGGCCGTCGGGAGCCTGCCCGCTGGCTTTGAGGATCCGCCACCACGGCACGCCGCTGCCGTAGTGGCTCATGACAGCACCCACCTGCCGCGGTCCGCCTGCTCCCAGCAATTCGGCGATGTCGCCATAGGCAACGACGGCGCCCCGAGGCACCAGCTCCACCACGGCCAGCACCGCCTCAACATACTCCGTCCGCATGGATCCAGCGTACCGGTGCCAGGGGTCCGCTTAGCCGATGCCGTGCCCACCCTAGCCCCGCACGATACGAAATCCCGGACCCGCCGAGGGCGCTGCCAGAGACTGTCAGTGCCGGCCGCTAGCGTGGGAGCATGAGCACTTGGAACACCCTCCCCCGCGCAGCCTTCGACCTCGAGACCACAGGCCGGAACTCCCGCGCTGCACGCATCGTCACGGCGTCGGTGACCGTCGTTGACCACCAGGGGGATGTCATCAAGGAACACGAATGGCTGGCAGACCCAGGGGTCGAGATCCCCACCGAAGCAAGCGACGTCCACGGCGTCACCACCGAGCAGGCAAGGCGTGAAGGCAGGCCAGCGCATGAGGTGACCAGGGAGCTCGCCACCGTCCTGCAGGAGCTTTTTGATGCCGGCGTTCCCGTGATTGCATTCAACGCCAGTTACGACTTCACCGTGCTGGCGGCCGAATCGGCGAGGTATGGCGTGAAGCAGCTGAGCCGGTTCCCGGTCCTGGATCCCTACATCATGAACAAGCAGGTGGACCGGTACCGGAAGGGCAAACGAACGCTGACCGCCCTGTGCGAGGAGTATGGGGTCAACCTGGACAACGCCCACACCTCCGCAGCGGATGCCCTGGCCACGCTCAGGGTGCTGGATGCGATGGCGGGCAAGTTCCCCAAGCTGCGGATGCCGGCCAGCCAGCTTCATCAGCTCCAGGTGGACTGGGCCGTTAGCCAGGCAGCTGATTTCCAGGGATACCTGCGGAAGACCAAGCCCGCAGCCGTCATCGAAGGCGACTGGCCGGTGCTTCCGCCGGAAGATGCCAGCCGCGGCGACTTCTAGCTGCGAGCTAACTCACACTTATTGCCGCCTACGGCATGGAAGGCTGTGACCAGCCGGTGATTCGGCGATGGCGGCGGCGACGAGCCCTGCAAGGGGCCCACGCTCGGCCTGGCCGATCAATATTCGGCTAGACGTACTCCTGACCGTCCCATCTTCACCTATCCGCCGATTTAGTCCTTAGTGAGATGATTAAGTTTTGCGGTCCCCTGCCCTGAGCGTCAGTCCCCTTGGCGCGGCAGACCCCCGGCGAGACGTGTGCAGCGGTGCGGCCGGGATGAACTTATGACTCAGATGAAAGTGACTACCTGATGAAATCGAAAGCCATGAAATGGCTGACCAGCGTTCCTGTGGCTATCGCCCTGGCCGCCTCCCTCGCGGCTTGCGGCGGGGCTTCTTCACAGCCCGCCGGCACCCCTACGGACGCCCTGGCCGGCAGCGATCAGCAGACGCTGGACAAGTACACCACCGCTGATGTCACCCCGATCGAGAAGATCGACAAGAGCAAACTTGGCTTGAACACCGAGGGCAAACTTGAGGTGGGCACGCTCTCTGATGCCCCTCCGAACATCTTCCTTGACCCCTCCGGCAAGTTCACCGGTTACGACAACGAGTTGCTGCGCGCCGTCGCCGGCAAGCTTGGCCTCGAAGTCGAGTTCGTTGCCACCGACTTTTCCGCCCTGCTCTCCCAGGTCCAGAACAAGCAGTTCGACGTCGGATCCTCCTCCATCTCCACCACGGACAAGCGCCGTGAAAACGTCGGCTTCACCAACGGTTACGACTTCGGCTTCATGGCCGTGGTTGCCAAGACCGACGGCGACGTCAAGGGCTTCGCAGACCTCGACGACAGCCTCCGCATCGGAGTGGTCCAGGGCACCGTGCAGGATGACTATGTCACGAACACGCTGAAGCTTGAACCCATCCGCTTCCCGGACTACAACACCGTGTACGCCAACGTCCGCAACGGCCAGGTCGACGCCTGGGTTGCTCCGTCGCAGCAGGCCACCGGCCAGGTCAAGGAAGGCGACGGCACCGTCATCGCCGAATCAGTGGTCAACACCCAGAACTTCACTGCGTACGCCGTGAACAAGGACAACAAGCCGCTGATCGATGCCCTGAACTCGGGCCTTGATGCAGTCATTGCAGACGGAACCTGGTCCAAGCTGACCAAGGAATGGTACCCGGACCGCGAAATGCCGAGCGACTGGAAGCCGGGCAGCAAGGCTGCCACGGTTCCCCAGAGCTGATCCGGGCCGCTGCCCCTATGGACACACTGGAACAACTTGCCGACACCTTCTTCAACTGGGGTGCCATGGCGGAGGTCCTGCCGTCCCTGATCATGGTTGGCCTGCCCAACACGATCATCCTGGCAGTGACCTCTGCTGTCCTGGGCTCCCTGCTGGGCCTGGCGCTTGCCCTGATGGGCATTTCCCGCAATGCCGGGGCACGCTGGGTGGCACGCATCTACACGGACATCTTCCGTGGCCTTCCGGCCATCCTGGTGATCCTGGTGATCGGGATAGGCCTCAGCCCGCTCGCCCGGGAACTGACGGGCTCGAGGAACCCGTATCCCTTGGGAGTACTGGCGCTGACGCTCATCGCAGCCGCTTATATCGGTGAGATCTTCCGTTCGGGCATCCAGAGCGTGGAGAAGGGGCAACTGGAGGCATCCCGGGCTCTGGGGTTCAGCTACGGCAGTTCGATGCGCCTGGTGGTGGTACCGCAGGGCATCCGTCGGGTACTGCCTGCTTTGGTGAACCAGTTCATCGCATTGCTCAAGGACTCTTCGCTGGTGTTCATGCTGGGCCTGGCCGCCTCCGAGCGCGAGATCTTCCGGATTGGAAACGACGCCATGGCCAACTCGGGGAACCTCTCCCCGCTGGTGGCCGCTGGCCTCTTGTACCTGATCCTTACTGTTCCGCTGACCCACTTCGTGAACTTCATCGATAACCGGCTCCGTACGGGCAGGCCGGAAAAGAAGGAACCGGACGAGTTGGCAGCACCTATCGGCAAGGGGGCACAGGCATGACGGAATTTACCTCCGGCACCCTGACCGGCAAGAACCTGCACCTCTCGTTCGGCCACAACCACGTGCTCCGCGGCATCGATCTCCATGTGGAGAAAGGCACCACGGCTTCGGTGATCGGTCCCTCCGGCTCCGGCAAGTCCACGCTGCTGCGTGTCATGAACCGGCTGATCGAGCCGGACCAGGGCGATATCCTCCTGGACGGCCGGTCTGTCCTGAAGGACAACCCAGACGAGCTGCGCCAGCGGATCGGCATGGTGTTCCAGCAGTTCAACCTGTTCCCGCACAAGACCGTTGTGGAAAATGTGTCGCTGGCTCTGCGCAAGCTCCGGAAGCTGCCCAAGGACCAAGCGCATGCCGAGGCCTTGGAGCAACTGGACCTCGTGGGGCTAAAGCATAAGGCTGATGCGCGCCCGGCCAACCTTTCGGGTGGCCAGCAGCAGCGCGTGGCGATCGCCCGTGCCCTCGCCATGAAGCCCGAGGTGATGTTCTTCGACGAGGCCACGTCCGCATTGGATCCCGAACTCGTCAAGGGAGTCCTGGCATTGATGGCGGATCTCGCCAAGGGTGGCATGACCATGGTGGTAGTGACCCATGAGATGGGCTTCTCCCGCAACGTCTCAGACACCGTGACGTTTATGGATGCCGGCGTGGTGGTCGAGTCGGGTCCGCCCGAACAGATCTTCACCTCCCCCGGCACGGACCGGCTCAAGGGCTTCCTCTCGGACGTCCTCTAAGCGGCACCCACAGAAAATCCCCGCCTCCCGGACTTATCCCCCTTGCTTGCAGCGGGGATTTGTCCGGGAGACGGGGATTTTCTTATAAACAACGACGCCGGAACTAGCCTTGCGCGGCCGCGGCTGCCTTTGCGGCGGCAGGGAGGGCGTCGAAAATCCGGTTCACGGCGGCGTCGTCGTGGGCGGCCGAGAGGAACCAGGCCTCAAACACGGAGGGCGGCAGGTAGACCCCGGATTCCAGCATGGAGTGGAAGAAGGGCGCATAGCGGAAGGTTTCCTGGCCTTGGGCATCGGCGTAGTTGTGGACGCCGGTGGCCGACGTCCCGAACGCGACCGAGAACAGGTTTCCGGCGAACTGGATCGAGTGGTCCACTCCGGCGGAGTCCAGGGCCTCGGACAGCGCCGAGGAAAGTTCCAGCGACCTCGCATCGATAAACGAGTAGACCTCCTGGGTGGCGTGGGTCAGCGTGGCGACGCCGGCGGCCATGGCTACCGGATTCCCGGACAGCGTTCCGGCCTGGTAGACCGGGCCGACGGGAGCGAGGTAATCCATGACGTCGGCACGCCCGCCCAGTGCCGCCGTCGGCATCCCGCCACCGATCACCTTTCCAAAGGTGAGCAGGTCAGGGGTCCACGGCTCGGCAGCGTCGGAGGCGCCGCCGGTGAGGCCCCAATAGCCGGAGTAGCCCGTCCGGAATCCAGTCAGCACTTCGTCGACGATCAGCAGCGCGCCGTGTTCGCGGGTGATGCGGGACAGGCCCAGGTTGAACCCTTCGGCGGGCGTCACCACACCCATGTTGGCAGGGGCGGCTTCGGTGATGACCGCGGCAATGTTGGCGCCGTGGCTGGCAAAGGCGGCCTCGACGGCGGCGAGATCGTTATACGGCAGGACGAGTGTTTCAGCGGCGGTGGCTTCGGTGACGCCGGCCGAACCGGGCAGCGCCAGGGTGGCGACGCCTGAACCGGCCGCGGCGAGGAGCCCATCGAGATGGCCGTGGTAGCAGCCTGCGAACTTGATGATCAGGTTGCGTCCGGTGAATCCACGCGCCAGGCGGACGGCCGTCATAGTGGCCTCGGTGCCGGTGGACACCATCCGGACGCGTTCCGCGGCCGGGACGCGTTCCTGCACGATGGCTGCAAGGTTGGCCTCATCCGGCGTGGAGGCCCCGAAGGACAGGCCGCGGTCCACTGCGGCATGGACGGCTTCCAACACGGCGGGGTGCGCATGGCCGAGGAGCGCCGGGCCCCAGGAGCAGACCAGGTCAACGTATTCTTTACCGTCGGCATCGGTGAGGTAAGGGCCGCTGGCGGATACCATGAACCGCGGGGTTCCGCCCACGGAGCCGAAGGCCCGGACAGGAGAGTTCACGCCGCCGGGCATCAGCCGCCGGGCGCGGTCGAAGAGTTCCTCGTTGCGAGGATTGCTGGAAGTCATGGTTCCTATTCTTTCAGTTCGCCGGCACGTGAGTTACCGAGCAATTCCGACACGCGGGGCGCCACCGCCGTGCCCATGAGCTCGATGGAACGCATCATGGCCGAGTGCGGCAACGGGCCGCTGCTGTACTTAAGGTCAAATCGGTCCACACCCAGGTCCGCCTTCAGCCGGACGATCTTGCGCGCCACGGTATCCGGCGACCCCACGTACAGGGCACCCTCCGGGGCGCAGAGGGCGTCGAACTCCGGCTTCCCGGCTGGTCCCCAGCCGCGCTCGGCGCCGATTCTGTTCCGCAGTTTCAGCCAGTGGGGGAAGAACTCCTCCCGGGCCTGTTCATCGGTCTGCCCCACATGGCCGGGCGAGTGGGTTGCCACCTGCTGAAGGGGGTGTCCGTACTGGGACATCGCCTCCCGGTAAAGCTCCGCCAGCGGGCGGAAGGCGCGCGGCTGGCCGCCGATGATGGCAAAGATGATGGGGTACCCGTACTGCGCGCAGCGAAGGACTGATTCGGTGGTCCCCCCGACGCCTATCCACGTGGGCAGCAGGTGGTGTTCCAGCGGCGGGTAGACGCTCAGGCCGTGCAGCGCCGGGCGGGTCCGGCCCTCCCAGTGGACGGGCTGCTGGGACCGTACCTTGTCGAACAGCTCAAGCTTCTCCTCGAACAGGACCTCGTAGTCAGCCAGGTCCAGGCCGAACAGCGGGAATGATTCGACAAAGGAACCGCGCCCCAGCATTACCTCTGCCCGGCCGTTGGAGAGGGCGTCAACCGTCGAGAACCGTTGGAATACCCTGATGGGGTCATCCGAGCTCAGGACCGTGACGGCAGATCCGAGCCGGATTTGGTGGGTCCGGGCCGCTGCGGCTGCGAGGAAAACCTCCGGGGCGGAGACGGCGAAGTCCTTGCGGTGGTGCTCCCCCACGCCAAATGCGTGGAGTCCGACGGCGTCAGCCAGTTCCGCCTGCTCGAGCAGCTGGCGCAGCACTTGGGCGTGCGGCTGCGGGCTGCCGTCCGGATTCTCGCCGACGTCGCCAAAGGTGTTCAGTCCCAGCAGGATCCGGTCAGCGGCTACCGGCGCGGTGGGACCCGCGGTCGGGGAGGAATCCGGCTGCGAAGTCACCGGGTTTCCTTCAGCCAGCCGGCGAGCTCGGCAGCCCAATAGGTCAGCACCATGTTCGCACCGGCCCGCCGGATGCCCAGCACGGACTCGGTGATGGCGGCACGGCGGTCGATCCAGCCGTTGGCCGCGGCGGCTTCGATCATCGCGTACTCCCCGGAGATCTGGTAGGCGGCCACGGGAACCGGGCTCATGGCGGCGACGTCGGCCACGATGTCCAGGTAACTCATGGCCGGTTTCACCATCACGATGTCAGCCCCCTCGGCGAGGTCCAGTTCCACTTCCCGGATGGCCTCGCGCCGGTTTCCGGCGTCCATCTGGTACGTCCGCCGGTCGCCTTTCAGCTGGGAGTCAACGGCTTCGCGGAAGGGACCGTAGAAGGCGGAGGCGTACTTGGCTGCGTAGGCAATCACCGCGGTGGTGCTGTGTCCGGCTTCGTCCAGCGCCTGGCGGATGGCTGCGATCTGGCCGTCCATCATTCCGGACGGGCCCAGCATATGGGCGCCGGCATCGGCCTGTGCCACCGCCATCCGAGCGTAGATCTCCACGGTGCGGTCGTTGTCTACGTATCCGTCGGCATCGAGCACGCCGCAGTGCCCATGGTCGGTGAACTCGTCCAGGCAGACGTCACTCATGATGACCAGGCCGTCACCCACTTCGGCGCGGACGTCCCGGATGGCCTTGTTCAGCACACCGTCCGGTTCCAGTGAGGCGGTGCCCTCAGCGTCCCGGACCGCCGGAATGCCAAAGAGCATGATGCCTCCGAGTCCCAGTTCAACGGCTTCGGCGGCAGCGCGCTTGAGGGTGTCCGTGGTGTGCTGGACCACGCCCGGCATGGACGTGATGGGGTTGGGTTCGGTGAGCCCTTCCCGGATGAAGGCCGGCAGGATGAGCTCGGCCGGGGCCAGCCGCGTTTCCGCGGTGAGCCTGCGCATCGCCGGTGTAGTGCGGAGGCGTCGGGGCCGTTGATTGGGAAAGCTCATCGTGTGTCCTCCACAGGTGGTCCGGGTTGGGTCGGGGAATCCAGGGCTTCGCAAACCGCGGCAACGAGTCCGGCGGGGGTGGGCTCAGCCGCGACGGCTGCAACGTCGAGTCCGAGTGCTGAGGCTTCGTCCGCCGTCGAACGTCCGATCGCGACCAGCCGGCAGTCCCGCAGCGGGGAAAGTGCGGCCCTAATGCGACGTACGGCGCTGGGCGAGGCCGCCACAACGGCGTGGAGCCGGCCCGCCGCAATCTGGGTCCGGGCGGCTTCCGTAGTCAGCATCGAGTACGACGGCGGCACGGCCACGCGTGCAGCGGTGCTGTTTTTCCCGGGGTCGGCAGCCAACGGATCGACGGCCAGCCTCCGTTCTGCATCCGCCGGGAAATCGACGGTCTGGTAGGCAATGACGACAGTGACGGACGCTCCTGAGGACCTCAGCCCTTCAGCGAGGCGCGGGGCCGCGATATCGGCCTGTGGCAGCAGCACCCGGCCGGCCCCGGCGGGCCACACGTCAAGCAGTCCGGCTGCTGACTGGGCAGCCGCCGGAGTGAGTGCCACGGGAACGCCTGCGGATTCGAGCATCCCTTTCGAGGCCTGGCCAATGGCAGCCACCTTGGTAGTGGCTGGCAACCAATCCCTGAGCGTCAGGCCACGCTCGGCGGCTTTATCGCGGAGGACGTGGACCGTGGTGGCGCTGCTGACCACCAGCCAGTCGAAGGCCCCGGCAGCCAGCGCGTCGCAGGCGACGTCCAGGGAGTGCTGGTCCGCGGCTCGCTCAAAATCAATCAGCGGCAGCAGCAGCGCCTCGGCGCCCGCCTTCTCAAGTGCCGCGACCAGCGTCGGCGACCGCTCCGGGCTGCGGGTGATCAGGACCCGGGCGTGCGCGAGCGGCTGCAGGTCCTGCTGGGAACTTTTGTCCTGGCCCGCCATGTCAGGCCGTCCCGGGGAGTGTATCCACGGGCAGGTCAGGAGGCGTGAAGGTCTGCGATGTCGGCGGCGCCGCCGGCAAGGAGGACCTCGGCCAGTTCGATGCCAAGAAGCGTGGCCCCTACTTCGGTCAGCCCGTCAGTAGCCCGTTTGTCGCGGACGGACGCTGTGCCGTCCACGGCGCACACCACGGCTTCGAGGTGAAGCATGCTTCCCTTGCGGTAGGCGTAGGCGCCCACTGGGGCAGCGCAGCCGGCCTCAAGCCTGGCCAGCAGCGCCCGCTCGGCGGTGACGGCAAGCCTCGTGTCGGGATCATCAAGTGCCGCGAGGGCCTGGGCGAGGACACCTTGGGAGCCTTCCGTTGATCCCGCCTTACGGGGAGCATCGGCCGTGCGGCATTCAATCGCCAGCGACCCCTGTCCGGCGGCCGGCAGCATAACGTCGGTTTCGAGGAATTCGGTGACGGCGTCGAGCCTGCTGATGCGTTCCAGTCCTGCCGCAGCCAGGACCACGGCGTCGAGGTCGCAGGACTTGCCTGGCACAACCTGGTCCGTTACGTTGCCGGGAAGGCCGGGCACACGGCCAAGGCGGGTATCCACGTTGCCGCGGATGTCCAGGATCTGCAGGTCCGGCCGCGCAGCACGGAGCTGGGCAGCGCGTCGCGGTGAGCCGGTGCCAACGGTGGCGCCCTGCGGCAGGTCGGCAAGCTTCAGTCCGTCGCGGGCGCAGAGCACATCGCGGACATCAACGCGGCGGGGCGTCGCAGCCAGCGTCAGGCCCACGGCCGCGCCGGTAGGCAAATCCTTGAGCGAATGCACGGCGACGTCGCACTCGTTACGCAGGAGGGCTTCGCGGAGGGCAACAACAAAAACGCCCGTGCCGCCCATTTGCGACAACGAACCCGTGAGGACATCGCCGTCGGTCCTGACGTGCACCAGTTCCACAGGGAATCCGCCGACGGCGGCCAACTGGTCCGCGGTCTGCTGTGTTTGCGTCAGGGCGAGCTTGCTGGCCCTGGTCCCGATCCGGACGGTCACTGGGTGCCTGCTCCCCCGGCCGGTACGCCAGAGGCGTCCGGGTACGGATCGTGACCGGTGCCAACAGTGGTGTCAGCGCCAGCGATGGTGGGCTTCTCGCCACGGAAATTGGCGCAGCAGCCGGGCCGGCAGACGTCGTACCATGGGCCGAGGCCGGTCACCGCGGGTCGCTCGGCGATGTTGTGGGACTGCGTCCGCTCCGAAATGAGGTCCACCAGCCCGTCAACGAACTTGCGGTGGGTTCCGGGTGTGGGCACCCTCGTAGCGGCCAGGCCCAGGTTGCGGCAGGTTTCCAGGGCTTCGGTGTCAAGGTCCCAGACAACCTCCATGTGGTCGCTGACAAAGCCCAGCGGAACAATCACGATTCCCTTGATTCCCTGGCCGGCCAGTTCCTCGATGGCGTCGTTGATGTCGGGCTCCAGCCACGGCACGTGCGGGGCGCCGGACCGCGACTGGTAGACGAGTGACCAAGGCGCGGTGAGGCCTGACTCGGCCTCAACCCGGCTGATGACGGCGGCGCCGGTGGCGAGGTGCTGTGCCACGTACGCCGAACCTTCTTCGAACTCGCGTGGCTCGGCGTCGGACCGTCCTGCCGCCTCGGCGTCCCGCGTGGGAATGGAGTGCGTGGCGAACAGGATGTGCACGGGGGCGTCAGGCGTGCCCGCGGCGGCCAACTGTGCGCGGACGTCGGCCAGGCCAGCGGCGGTGCCTTCAACAAAGGGCTCCACAAAGCCCGGGTGGTCGAAGTACTGGCGCACCTTGTCCACCTCAAGCCGGCCGTCCAGGCCTGTCTCGGTCAGTGCCATGCCGATGTCTTCGCGGTACTGGCGGCAGCTGGAGTAACAGGAGTAGGCACTCGTGGTGATCATCAGCAGTTTGCGGTGGCCGGCGTCGTACGCCTGCTGCAGCGTCTGCGGGATGTAGGGGTCCCAGTTACGGTTGCCCCACAGCACTGGCAGGCCGATTCCGCGGGCTGCCAGTTCGGCTTCCAGGGCTGCCTTGAGTTCGCGGTTCTGCTGGTTGATGGGGCTGATGCCGCCGTTGGCCCGGTAGTGCGTGGAGACTTCTTCGAGCCGCTCGTCAGGGATGCCACGGCCGCGGGTGACGTTGCGGAGGAATGGAATGACGTCGTCCTGGCCCTCGGGACCGCCGAAGGAGGCGAGCAGGACGGCGTCGTAGTCCTTCGGAGCCATCCGGCCGGCTTCGGTGACGGGGTTGACCGCCGTCAGGGTTGAGCCTTCCTGGCGATGTGACGGGGTCATGCGAGGACCTCGGCGATCTCCGCTGCAGAGATGCGGCGGCCTGTGTAGAACGGGATCTCCTCCCGGACGTGGTTCCGTGCCTCCGTGGCGCGCAGGTGCCGCATCAGGTCCACGAGATCCACGAGTTCCGGTGCTTCCAGGCCCAGGATCCATTCCCAGTCGCCCAGGGCGAACGACGAAACGGTGTTGGAGATGACCTGGGGGAAATCGCGGCCCAGCATGCCGTGGTCGCGCAGCATCTTGCCGCGCTCGGCCTCGGGCAGGATGTACCACTCGTAAGAGCGCACAAACGGGTAGACGCAGAGCCACTCTGCCGGTTCCACGCCGCGCGAGTAGGCGGGGGTGTGGTTCTTGGCGAATTCCGCCTCGCGGTGCACGCCCATGGCGGACCAGACGATTTCCGTTCCGGCGAAGAGTTTGCTGCGGCGGACATCGCGCATCGCCTGCTGCAGGGCTTCGGGCTTGGGGCCGTGGAGCCAGACCATCACGTCGGCATCGGCGCGCATGGCAGAGACGTCGTAGCTTCCGCGGTGGGTCACCCCGGCCTCGGCCAGGCGGGACAGCAGGGCATCGAAATCATCGGCAGCATCGGCGCTGCGCAGGACGTCCGCTGACCGCTTGAAGACAGTCCAGAGGGTAAAAAACTGCTCGGCTGATTCTTCGGTTTTAGTGACAGATTCGGCAGAAGTGTGGCTCATGGTTACCAGTTTGCCCCTTCCTCTTCGCCAAGTCGAAACCGGAGAGTTCTACAAGCCGTAGAAGTGTTCATAATCACATTTTTTGGACAAAGGCCCCGGGGTCAAACCACAGTGCCGCACCTTCAAAGCCGCCGGATGCGGGTGAAGATGAGTCCGGCTGCTCCGGCCGTCGCAACGAGGCCGACGCCGAGCCATACCTTGGCACCCTCGGCCGCCGGTTCCGCGGGGACCGTCATCTCCTGCCGGCTCCGGGCGGCTCCGCCAAGAGCTTGGGGAACCCCGATGCGGGATGCGGCAGCGCCTGCCGGTACGCGGACAGACGGCGACGGTGTTCCAGACGGTGTTCCATCGGGCCCAACGGCCGGCTGGCCGGCGGCTGGTGCCTCCGCCCCTTCGGCTCCGCCCGCGTCTGCAGCGGCGTCCCCGGACGGCGCGGTCCCTGCCGCCGGCTGCCCGGCCCCAGGCTGCTGGAGCGGCGTGGCCGTGCCGGCGGGCAGGGGTGGAGTGGCGGTCGCCGGTGTCGCGGACCCGGTAGCCGCCGCGCCCGCGGCGGGGGCCGGAGCCGGGGAGTTCGGGACTGTGGTTGTCGGAACAGGAGTTGTCGACGGGGAGACCGTGGTTGCCTCGGGGACCGGCGTGGGCTGCGGGGCGGTGGGGGCCGCATCGCCGAGCAGGCCCTGCAGCAGCCCGCCGATCGCGGGTAGCTGTGTGCTCCCCGTGATCTGCACGTCGGGTTCGCCGGAGCCGGAACCTCCGTCCGCCTGCGACGCGGGAACGCCCGCTGAGAGGACCAGTACCGCACCGATCGCGGCAGCGGCGCTGCCACGTCGGACTCCCCCATGGATACCGGTCCGGGAACGTGAAATTTCGGACCTGTAATTCACCATAGTGCTCAACCCTAGCCACGCTGGCGGGGGATGTGAAAGTCGGACATAGCCTGTGGCGGGCCTGGTTAAGCAGCTGATATCCGGCTGAACTGGGGCGATCCTCAGCTCAGCAGGCTGCGGATCTGCTCCGTGGTGTCTGCCACCACAGCGGCCAGCCCGTTGCCTGCCACCCAGCCTCCTACGATGCCAAGTCCCTCCTGGCGGGCACAGATGGTCCTGATGGCCGCCACGCGTGCCTTGTGGCCGACGGCAGCGAACGGCAGTGCCCCCTGCCACCGCACAACGTCCCAGCCAATAAGGTCTTCCTGCCGGATGGGGACACCGAGCAGGGCCGACGCATCACGTAGGGACGAGGCAAGAAGGTCATTGTCGGTTGCCGGACCGCCCGTGCCGGAGGCCGAGCCGTCAATTCGGCCATATGAGAGCCGGAGAACATGTGTTCCGGGGCCGGCAGCGGCGGCCAGCCAGTCCCATTTCGCCGTTGCATGCGTCAGTGCTTTGGCTTCAATTCCGGGAGTCTGCGGTGCCACGAGGATGCCTGTCCCCCGGGGCCGGCGGTCCAGTTCGGGGACGTCCACCACAAGCGTGGCAAGCCTGACGTCGGGACCGCCGGCAGGCTGTTTCCCCGCCAGGTCCGGGACCGCAGCCTGCAGCAGCCCGACGGCGGCCGGACCGTCGAGCGCCACGACGAGGAGGCCGGCGTCGTAAGCGGTCTCATCCGCGGTGACGCGCCAGCCGTCCGACGTCCGGATGGCCCGTTGCGCGCGGGCACCATTCACCAGCGCCACGCCGCGGGCCCGCAGGTCCGATACGAGGGCGGCAACCAGCGTGTGCATACCGCCCTCCAAGCCTGCGACGGCGGATCCGGCCTTGGCGGCTTGGGTTGGCACGATGGCCGGCGCGGTGGTTTGTGCTGTTGTTGGCCCCGCCCCCGGTCCAGACGGCATGGGGCCGCGCCGCTGCGCCGAGACCGCGGCTGCGAGTGAACCGTGTCTGCGGAGCCCTGCGCGCAGTCCTGGCGCCACCATGTCAACGTCCAGCAGTCCAGGATCGGCGGAATGCACGCCTCCGACCACAGGGGCGACCAGCCGGTCAAGGACGCGGCGGCCCATGCGGGCACGCACGAGCGAGGAGACGCTCGTTACCTCAGCCGTTGTCCCGATCGAGGCGGGCAGGATCCTGTCCAGCGAGGCCCGCAGGGAACCCAGCAGGCCCAGGGAGCGCCGGACCTCGGGGTCCCATGGATTGGCCGGGATGCCCAGGACACCCGTCTTGGGCAATTCCCGGGGGCCGTCGGGCAACTGCACCCACGCGCCACCAGGTTGTGGGGTAACGATCTTTCCGGCCAGCCCCAACTCGGTCGCGAGGTCGGCCACGGCGGTGGAACGGGTAGCAAAGGACTCGGCGCCGCTATCCAGCAACAGGCCCGCAACTGTGTGGCTTCCCACGCAGCCACCCCAGTGGTCGGTGGCTTCCAGGACAGTGACCCGACGGCCCGCCGCGGCGAGTTCCCGAGCGGCCAGGAGGCCGGATATCCCTCCGCCCACCACCAAGGCCGCCGGGGACACCCCGGCCTGCGCGTCGGGCTGCTGCCGGGAGTCCGGTTCCGTGCCCATGGGACTATTCCGGGGAAATGGAATGAATGAGCTCAACAACCCGGGTCAGGACGGCGGGATCGGTCTCCGGAGGCACCCCATGGCCAAGGTTGAGGACGTGGCCGGGCGCAGCTGAGCCGGCTTGGATGACTTCGCGCACGTGTGCCTCCAGCACCTCCCAGGGGGCGGAAAGGAGGGCGGGATCGAGGTTTCCCTGCAGCGGTACCGTGCCGCCGAGCCTGCGGTTCGCCTCATCGAGCGGAAGGCGGTAGTCGACGCCCACCACGTCCACGCCGACATCGCGCATGGCCACCAACAGTTCCGAGGTGCCGGTCCCGAAGTGGATCAGCGGGGCACCCAGGTGGCGGACGTGGTCCAGTGCCCGGGCAGAAGCGGGCGCGACGTATTTCGTGTAGTCCGCCAGGCCCAGGGACCCGGCCCACGAATCAAAGAGCTGTCCGGCGGAGGCGCCGGCCTCAAGCTGGGCGCGCAGGAACATTCCTGAGGCGTCGGCGGCCCAGTTGGCCAGCGCCGTCCAGGTCTCAGGATCGGCGTGCATCATGGTGCGCGGGCCGAGGTGGTCGCGTGAGGGTTTGCCTTCCACCATGTAGGCGGCGAGGGTGAACGGCGCGCCGGCGAAGCCGATCAGGGGGGTCTTGCCCAGTTCGGCGACCGTCAGGCGGACCGCTTCACGGATAGGCTCCAGGGCTTCCCAGGTCAGCTGCGGCAGGGCCGCAACGTCTTCAGCAGTACGGACCGGCTTGTCCAGCACCGGACCCACGCCGGGCACAATGTCCACGCCGACGCCGGCAAGCTTCAGCGGAATCACAATGTCCGAAAAGAAAATCGCGGCATCGACGTCGTGCCGGCGCACCGGCTGCAGGGTGATCTCGGATGCAAGCTCGGGCCGGAGGCACGAGTCAAGCATGGCCACGCCTTCACGGACCTTCAGGTACTCCGGCAGTGACCTGCCCGCCTGCCGCATGAACCACACCGGCCTGCGTGACGGCTTGCCGCCGCGGTAAGCCGTGATGAGCGGGGAATCTGCGGTGCGGCCGTCCCTGAGTGGGTGGCCGGCAGCGAGGGCGCTGTCGTGGGACAGGGCACTAGGCACGGCATTGGACACAGCGGAACTGGAAGTCATGCCATCGATTGTCCCCCAAAATTGGCCCTAAAAGATAACGACAGACTGTCACCCACAGCGGCCCGGATGGCTCCGTGGCGGGAATCACAGCCCCGGGCCGTCCGCACCCGCATCCCGGGTTGTTCTACCGCGGCACGAAAAAGCTATGATTGATCTGCTGTGGTTCTTTTTTCATTGGTGGCTACACACGCCGACATCGACCTTGAGACCGTTGCTCAGTTGAGCAACGGTGCTTCCGGGATCGCCACATCCGCACTCTCCGGATCGCCGGCAGTGACGGGTGCGGTGGTGCTTGCCACCTGCAACCGCTACGAAATCTACGGTGAAGCGCCCCACGCAGATGACGTGGAGGCCGCCCGTGCGGCCCTGGTGTCCCAGATCAGCGACCTCAGCGGCCTCAACGAACAGCTCGTTTCCCGCTCCTTCAGCACCCGGACCGGCCCCGAAGTCACCCAACACCTATTCGCCGTCAGCGCCGGGCTGGACTCAGCCGTGGTAGGCGAGCGCGAAATCGCAGGGCAGGTCCGCCGCGCCCTGATCACCGCCCAGCACGAGGGCACCGCCAGCCCGGGCCTCGTCCGGCTGTTCCAGGCCGCATCCAAGACGGCCAAGGATGTCGGGGCGCAGACCGCCCTCGGCTCCCGGGGCCTGTCCATCGTCTCGGTGGCACTGGACCTGGCCACGGACCTATCCGAAAACCCGGACTGGTCAGCCAAGAAGGTTGTGGTGTTCGGCACAGGGGCCTACGCCGGCGCCACCATGGCGCTACTCCGCGAGCGGGGCTGCACCGACATCTCGGTGTTCTCCTCGTCCGGCCGGGCCGAAGGCTTTGTGGCCACCCGCGGCGGGACGGCACTGGACAGTGAATCGTTGCCCGCAGCCGTTGCGGCGGCCGACGTCATGATCGGCTGCAGCGGCTCGGACACCCGTGTCGAGGCAGACGAACTGGCCCAGGTCCGGGCCGGATCACCGCAGCCGCTGATCGCCATCGACCTCGCCCTCACCCATGATTTTGACCCGGAAGTAGGCGGGCTCGACGGCGTCGAACTGCTGACGCTGGAATCCGTGCGCCTGGCTGCACCCCAGGAACAGGCCGAGTCCCTCACCCAGGCCAGCGGCATTGTGTCAGGCGCGGCCAAGGCGTTCGAGCAGGAACGGGAGGCCCGCTCGGTGGATAGCGCCATCGTGGCATTGCGCAGGCACACCATGAACGTCCTGGACGCCGAGATGGAGAAGGTCCGTGCCCGCCACGGCTGCACCGCGGCGGCGGAGGAAGTAGAGTTCGCGCTCCGCAGGATGGTCAAGCAGTTGCTGCACGTCCCCACCGTCCGCGCCCGCGAACTGGCGGCCAACGGCCAGCAGGACGACTACGTGACTGCGCTCGAAACCCTCTACGGCATCACCGTGGAGCAGCCTGCCGCCGCAGCGCAGGTCGAATGCCCGGTGGACCACAAGGGGTTGGAAAGCGCCTGACCCGGCGTTGCCCTATCACTTTTAGCTCTCAAACCACCGGTTTGGCGACCAAAAGTGATAGCGCAACGGGCTAGTAGACGGGCTTCTGCGGCTCCACGTCGCGCACCCACGCCAGGATTCCGCCGTCGAGATGGCTGACCCGCTGGTAACCGGCCTTCCGGGCCGCTTCCAGGACATTGGCCGAACGCGCACCCGACTTGCAGTGGAATACGATCTCCTTGTCCTGCGGCAGCTCAACCCAGGCCTCACCGGCGAGGATCCTGCCCTGCGGGATCAACACGGAGCCGTCGATGCTGACGATGTCGTGTTCGCCGGTTTCCCGGACATCCACGAGGTCGAAATCCTTCAGGCCCGCCTTACGGGACGCCAGCATGGTGGCCAACTGGGTCGCCGTAATGCTGTGCTCGTTGTCCGCTGAGGCGGCTGGCGTGATGCCGCAGAAGGCCTCATAATCCGTCAGTTCCGTAATGGGTTCCGCAGCAGGGTCCTTGGAGACGCGGATCTCGCGCCAGCTTCCGCCCAGCGCATCGAACAGTGCCACGCGGCCCAGGAGTGAACGCCCGACGCCGGTGATCAGCTTCACTGCCTCTGTGACCATGAGCGAGCCGACGGCGGCGCAGAGCATGCCGAACACGCCACCCTCGCCGCACGACGGCACGGACCCCGCCGGCGGCGCCTCCGGGTATAGATCGCGGTAGGTGGGTCCGTGCTTTTCCCAGAACACGCTCACCTGGCCGTCGAAGCGGAAGATCGATCCCCACACGTAGGGTTTGCCCAGGATGGCCGCGGCGTCGTTCACCAGGTAGCGGGTGGCAAAGTTATCCGCCCCGTCGAGGATCAGGTCATACTCCGCGAACAGCTCCAGCGCGTTGGAGGAGTCCAGCCGGACGTTGTGCAGGCGGACGTCCACCAGCGGGTTCAGTGCCGCGATCGCATCGCGGGCAGATTCAATCTTGGGCCGTCCCACATCGGCCACGCCGTGGATCACCTGGCGCTGCAAGTTGCTGAGGTCAACGTCGTCGTCGTCGATGATCCCCAGGGTCCCCACGCCGGCCGCGGCGAGATAGAGAAGCGCCGGCGAACCCAGCCCCCCGGCCCCGATGACAAGCACTTTCGCGTTTTTTAGCCGCCGCTGTCCGAGGGCACCGATCTCGGGAATGATGAGGTGCCGTGAATAGCGCTCCACCTCGGCTGGGGTCAAATCACCCGCGGGCTCCACCAGCGGTTCAAGCGAAATAGAGGAAACATTTGCGGTGAATGTCGAAGCCATACTTCAATGTATGCCCCGAGATACCGCGAGGTCATATTACCCCGCAGTAAAGTGGAGGTAACTGCAATGGAAAGTAGGGCAACTGTGGTCCACGAAGCACGGGCTGACCGGGCGTCCGTCGGCGAACCGCCGGCACCTCAACGCACCGCGGGCCAGCGGTCCGCCCGACTTCCCCGGGATGAACGCCGGGCACAGCTCCTCACAGCGGCCCAGGAAGTCTTTGTCGCCAACGGCTACCACGGCGCCGCCATGGATGAAATCGCCGAAACAGCCCATGTGAGCAAACCCGTGCTGTACCAGCACTTTCCCTCCAAACGCGAGCTGTACCTGGCCCTGTTGGACAGCCATCTCAGCTCGCTCACGGACCTGATGCTCGGGGCCCTCAGCTCCACGGTTGACAATAAAGAACGCGTCCAGGCCGTGATGCGCGCCTATTACCGGTTCATTGCCAGCGACGACCAGGCCCACCGCCTGGTTTTCGAGTCGGACCTCATCAACGATCCCGACGTCAGCTCCCGCCTTGAGACCTTCAACAAAACATTCGCCGACGCCGTCGCCCGGGTTATTGCCGAGGACACCAAGCTGCCCCATCTGGAAGCACAGCTCCTGGGGCGGGGCCTGGCGGGGATGGCCCAGGTCAGCGCCCGGTACTGGCTGGAAACCGACGGCAACCTTGACCTCGATGTGGCCAGCGACCTCATCTACCGTTTAGCTTGGCGCGGAATCTCTCGCTTCCCCAAAGAGACCTAGACTACAAATAAGAGAACCCAAGAAACTTTGATTGGCTGGGAGGCCCCCTTTTGGAAATTAAGATCGGCATTCAGAACATTGGCCGCGAAATCGTGCTGGAATCGGCGCAGGACGCTGATGCCGTGGCTACGGTCGTTGAAGAAGCCATCACCAAGGGCACCGAACTCCGCCTGAAGGACGACAAAGGACGCATTATCATCGTTCCCGGAAACGCCCTGGGCTACGTCGAAATCGGCGCGGAAGAAGCCCGCAAGGTCGGCTTCGGGCAGTTCTAGCAGCCGACCCACCGCCAAAATCCGGCGGATATCCGTAGCTTTTGAGGAGATTCGATGCTTTCGCTGACGATTGTTGTACTGGTGACCGTGGCCGCAGGCTTTATTGTCTGGGCCAATGACAAACGGCACGCCAAGTACGGCATGGGGGTGCCCGCCGGGGTTGCCGCGGCGGTCGGCGCGCTGAGCTGGATCATCTTCATTGCCGCAGGCTTCGGCTACCAGCCGGGCCTCACTTGGATTCCGTGGGTGCTGCCCATGGTGCTGGGGTCAGCGGCCGCGGTGGGTGCTGCGGTGTACCTCGGACGCACCAGGTCGCACTACGACACCTTGCGGCTGACGGCGGCGCTCAAGCTGTAGCCAGGCTCAACCCGCCGGCTGACGTCCTGCCTCCGTGCACAGGCAGAGCCGGTTTCCCTGTGAATCCGTGACCACCACCCAATTGGGTGCGTGGTCACGGTTCATTAACGCTCCGGTAGCCACAGTCTTCTCCAGGACAGCACCCGACTCCGCGCGGCTTCGATGGATGTCCAGGTGCATCCTGCTGCTGTTGGGGGTGGGCGTCTCCTGGAACCACACTGACGGGCCGCGTCCGTGAGGATCCACCAGGTCCGTGCCGGGGCCCTTCTTGTATCCCAGTGCGACGCGCCACACCTCGGAGATTTCAGCGGCGTCCGTCGTGTCGATTCCCACCTCAACGGTCCGATGCAGTCCCGGTTCCGCTGTTGCTCCGGCGGCTGCTGCGGCAGCACTCGCCGCACCAGCCGCCCTCACATCCCGGGAAGTCACCACGCCGCCAGCGTCATGGGAGGTGTACCGCAGGAACACACGGTTGTATCGCCAGTCGAGGTCCGGGTGGTGGTTTTGTTCTTCGGCGAGGCGTCCGACGTCGGCTATCAGCTGCAAGGCCGCGGCCGCCGTCTGCGTTTTAAACACAGTCACGAACCCGCCGAGGCGGTACCGCCAGTCCGGGAGGCCAGCCAGCGCTTCATCGATGGCTGACCTGCTGAGTGTGTCTTCAGTGCCCGCCACGGCTGGCTCCTCGGGTTGATCCTTGAGGGCACGCCTGGTGGCCGGCCGCGGCGGAATCGGGTCAGAGGAACTCTGCCCGGCCTTCCATGGCTGAGGATGCCAGGGCGTGCTCACGGCGCGGTATCCGCCCGGCCGCTTTCGCCAGCCTACCGGCGATCACAGCGTGTTTGAAGGCCTCCCCCATGAGTGCCGGGTTCTGGGCGCGGGTGACAGCGGTAGCCAGCAGGACGGCGTCGCAACCCAGTTCCATGGCAAGGGCAGCGTCCGAGGCAGTCCCTATGCCGGCGTCCAGTACCACGGGCACCGACGCGCGGGACACGATGAGTTCGATGTTGTGCGGGTTGAGGATGCCCAGCCCGGTGCCGATGGGCGATCCCAGTGGCATGACCGCCGTCGCGCCGAGGTTTTCGAGCCGCAGGGCCAGGACGGGGTCGTCATTGGTGTAGGCGAACACCTTGAAGCCCCGGTTGACGAGCTGTTCAGTCGCGTCCACGAGCTCAACGGCGTCCGGCAGGAGGGTCTGTTCGTCGGCGATGACCTCAAGCTTGACCCAGTCTGTTTCCAGCGCCTCGCGGGCAAGTTCAGCCGTCATCACGGCATCCCGCGCAGTGAAGCAGCCGGCAGTGTTGGGCAGGACCCGGATGCCATGGTCCAGCAGGAGCTGGAAAAGGGAGCCGGTTTCGGCTGGCGAGTATCGCCGCATGGCCACGGTGGTCAGCTCCGTCCCGGAGGCCAGCAGGGCCGCGCCCAGCCCATCAAGGCTTGGCGCGCCGCCGGTGCCCATGATCAGGCGGGAGCCGAGCTCGACGCCGTCGATCACGAGCGCGTCCGGGTGCCCGGTCGGGTTAACGGTATTGATGGTTTCGGTCATGGTTCAGCCTCCCTGGACTGCTGTGACCAGTTCGACGTCGTCACCTTCGGCGAGTGCCGTGACGTACCACTGGCTGCGGGGTACTACTTCGGAGTTGTGTGCCACTGCCACACCCAGTTTTTGCCCGTCGGTAGCCTGCCCGTTCGCAGCCAGGGGACGGCCAGTGACCTGGCTGACCAGGGTGGTAATTGACGCGCCGTCGGACACGCTGTGCAGCGAACCATTGAGGGTGATGTTCATGCTGTTTCCTTGGTGGGTTGGAGGATGGCGGCACGGCGTGTGGAGAATCTGGCCGGACTGAACGGGAGCCAGCGCGGGTCTGTGCGTCCATCCATGAGGTCCCGGCAGATGGCGGCGGCTGCAGGTGTCAACAGCACACCGTGGCGGAAAAAACCCGTCGCCACGATCAGGCCATCCACCGGTCCGTGGTTCCCTGGGAGGTGGACGCGGCCCAGCAATGGAGCGTTATCCGGCGTAGCAGGACGCGCCCGGGCTGTACTTTCCAGCAGTTCCAGCTCGGCGACCGCCGGCACCAGGACCTGGGCATCGCGAAGCAGCTGGTAGACGCCGCCTGCCGAGACGCCGCCTGCCGAGACGCCGCCAGCCGACGTTCCTGTGCCGTCCTGGCGGCGCTCCGGACTGGAGGCTGCCAACGCGTCCTCGCGCTGGGTGGCACCGATGACCACAGTGCCGTCACGCCTTGGAACGATGTAGACGGGAACACCGTGGACCAGTCCGCGGACAGTGGCGGTGACCAGAGGGCGGAGATGCTCCGGGACGCGCAGCCGGAGAATGTCGCCGTGCACGGGGCGCAGCGGCAGCTGGAGTCCATCGGGCAGCCCGCCCAACGACGCCGCTCCAAGCCCGTTGGCCACGATGGTTTCGCTGGCGGTCACCGAGCCCCCACCGGCCAGCCGGACACCGGCGACCCGGCCGTCTTTCCAGGCCAGCGACGACGCACGGTCGGCAACGGCGAATCCGTGTTCGGCTCCTGCGACGGCGGATCCTGAATCCTCCCTGTGGCTGGCCAAAGCCTCCCGCAGGCACGCCACCAGCTTCCGCGGGTCCACCTGGTGGTCAGCGGGAATGTCCAGGGCGCAGGAGATCGCGGGGCTCAGGAGGGCTTCGCGGCTGCGGGCTTCGCGCACCGTCAGTGGTTCAACGTCCAGCCCGTGGGCCCGCTGGACTGATCGGAGGTCCATCAGCGCACGGCGGTCGGCCGCGTCCGCGCCGACGGCCAGCGTGGGGGTGGGCAGGTACCCTGCATCGCCGGGAACGTCCCGGGCCAGGTCCGCCGCGAAGGCCGGCCACAGCCGGGACGATTCAAGCATCAGCTCCAGGAGTTCTTCCTCCTGGTAGTGCAACTCACTTACCGGGGCGAGCATGCCTGCCGCAGCCCAGGAGGCGCCGGAACCGGGGGCATCATCAATCACAACCACAGAACGGCCCGAGCGCCTGGCTTCCCAGGCTATGCCGTGCCCGATCACACCCCCGCCGATAACGGCGACGTCAGCAGAGAGGTCGGCGAGAGCGTCACTGGGAGCGCCGGCGGACGGACTGCCGGTTGGCGGTATCATGTGGTTCCTTCCCTACGCCGGTACTAGCCGGATCAGGTCAAGCGGTCGGCTCTGACGCCCTCTCAGCCCGGCGCTTTATGACAGCTGCCGCGGGCTCCCGCAGTACCTGCCCAGTTTAGAGGAACTACTCTGGTTTCCATGAACGCAGCCCTTCCTGACAGCATTGCCGTCGCCAACAGCACCTTCCTTTCCACCAGCCATGCTGAGGCCCTGGGCGGTGCCCGGCTGTACCTGTGCACGGATGCCCGTAAGGATCGCGGTGACTTCGCCGGGTTTGTTGATGCGGCCTTCGCCGGGGGCGTGGACATCATCCAGCTCCGCGACAAGACAATTGAGGCAGCAGAGGAGCTGGACCTACTGGCGGTACTGAAGGAGTCCGCACTGCGCCATGGACGGCTGTGGGCGGTCAATGACCGGGCCGACGTCGCGGTGCTCTCAGGTGCCCCGGTGTTCCATATTGGCCAGAAGGACCTGCCGCTGAAGGCTGCACGCACCTTGTTGAACGGCAATGCAGCCATCGGTCTGTCCACCCACACCACCTCACAGATCGACGGCGCGGTCTCGGCCTCGGCCGCCGTCACAGCCGCGCCCACTGGGCTGGACTATTTCTGTGTTGGTCCGGTGTGGGCCACCCCCACCAAGCCCGGCCGGGCCGCCGTCGGGCTCGACCTCCTCAGGTACGCCGCGGGGGCAGTCAAACAGGCGGGGTCCGTGCCCGGCGTGGCAGAGGTACCCTGGTTCGCCATTGGGGGCGTGGACCTGGGCAACGTGGAGCAGGTGGTGGAAGCGGGCGCCCGCCGGATCGTTGTGGTCCGGGCCATCACCGAAGCCGCCGATCCCGCAGAGGCCGCCGCGGCACTGCTTCGGGCCTTGGACGCCGCCGGCTCCTAGGCCTCCGGCCCCAAAGAGGGGATGGCGTGCATAATCAGCGAAAATCGGGCTAACCTGAATTTCGTGTCACATCATCGGCTGGCCCCAAATGTCCACGAGCACACCAATGCCCTCGAGGAGGCACTGAGTGCGCTGCGGACCGAGCTGGAGCTACCGGGCGACTACCCTGCCGACGCCGTCCGAGATGCGGAAGCCGCTGTCTCCTCAAGGCAACTGCCTGATGCCGACCTGACAGGCATTGATTTCCTCACTATTGATCCTGAGTCCTCCACCGATCTAGACCAGGCCCTGTTTATTGAGCGCGCCGGTAGCGGCTATCGGGTCCTCTACGCCATCGCAGATGTACCCGCATTCGTGGTGCCCGGCGGGCCGCTGGACGCCGAGACCCGCCGCCGGGGACAGACGTTCTACGCGCCCGACGGCCGTATCCCGCTTCATCCGGAGGTCATCAGCGAGGGGGCCGGCAGCCTCCTGGCAGGCCAGCTCTGCTCTGCCTTTGTGTGGGACTTCCACCTGGACCAGGCTGCCCAGGTCACGTCCGTTTCGGTCCAAAGGGCACGGGTCCGCAGCCGGGCCAAGCTCAGCTACAAGGGCGCCCAGGCTGAACTCGACGCCGGAACGGCCTCGCCGGTATTAGAGCTCCTTAAGGAGGTTGGCCTCAAGCGTGTTGAGCTGGAGCGGGAACGCGATGGCGCGAGCCTGAACATGCCTGAGCAGGAGATCGTGCAGCTTCCCGATGGCGGCTATCGGATCGCTGCTGCTCCCCAGCTCCCGGTCGAGGACTGGAACGCCCAGATATCGCTCATGACAGGAATGGCTGCGGCCACCCTGATGCTTGAGGGCAAAGTCGGCATCCTGCGGACCATGCCCGCCCCTGACGAACGGTCCCTGGGGCATTTCCGGCTGCAGACCGAGGTTCTGGGCAAGCCCTGGGACGGGAAAGCGGGCTACGGGGAGTATCTCCGCACGCTTGACCCCACGGATCCGCGGCAACTGGCCATCATGCATTCGGCGGGAATGCTTTTCCGTGGTGCCAGTTATACGGCGTTCGACGGCGAAATCCCCAATGATGCCCGCCAGTCCGCGATCGGAGCCGCCTACGCCCACACCACCGCTCCGCTCCGGCGGCTGGTGGACCGCTTTGTCCTGGTCATCTGTGAGGCACTCAGCAACGGCAGCCCGGTCCCGGCCTGGGCGCGGGAAGCGCTGCCCTCCCTGCCGGTGATCATGGCCGGTTCCGATCAGCTGGCTGCAAGGATGGAGCGTCTGGCGCTGGACACCGTGGAGGCCGCCCTGCTGGTCAACCATGTGGGTCAGGAATTCGACGCGATCGTCATTTCAGGGTCCAAGCCGCAAAAGGACAACGGCAAAAACGGCAATGGCTCCAACGGTAACGGCAACGGCAGGAACGGGAACGGCCCTTCCGGAATCATCCAGATAGCCGAGCCCGCCGTCACGGCCCGCTGTGCCGGTGACCTCGAATCCGGCACCAAAGTCCGTGTCCGGCTTCTCTCCTCGGACATCGCCACGCGGGAAGTACATTTCGAGCTCGTCGGGTAGGCGCCGGGGCGCCCGAAAGGGGCAAAGCCGGGTTTAAGACTCCTTGCCGGTAGACTGAAGAAGTAGATATGGATGCCCGGTCGTTGATTTCCTTGATTTTGAATTCAACAAGCCCGCCCCTACGCGATCTTGAGATACGCCCGCTGGTCACCAGTGCCAGCAATTAGATAGCCCGCGATCGGCTTCCACTGGATTTGCTTGCGCGCTTCGAGCGTGCTCCGGAACGGCCACGTTGGCCGGCCCGTTGAGCAGGCAGCGCCAATGCCCAAATGAATAAGGAAACTCACCTGTGAGTGAATTGCATACCCACCAGCTCCTGATTGACGATTCCGGCACCGAGGTCATCGAGCCGGAAGAAACCATTATCTCGGACGAAAAGCCCCATGAGATCGAGGAGAAATCCTTCGCAGACTTCAACGTCCGCGCCGATATCGTGGAGTCCCTCGCCGATGCCGGGATCACCCACCCGTTCCCGATCCAGGCCATGACACTGCCGGTGGCGCTCTCGGGCCACGACATCATCGGACAGGCCAAAACCGGAACCGGCAAGACCCTCGGCTTCGGCATCCCCGCGCTGCAGCGCGTCGTGGGCCGTGACGATCCCGGCTTCGACAAGCTCGCCGTCCCGGGCGCCCCGCAGGCGCTGGTGATCGTTCCCACCCGCGAGCTCGCCGTGCAGGTAGCCAACGATCTCCAGACCGCCTCCCGCAAGCGCAATGCCCGCATCGCCACCATTTATGGCGGCCGCGCCTACGAGCCGCAGGTCGAAGCCCTGCAGAACGGCGTCGAAGTTGTCGTCGGTACCCCCGGCCGGCTCATTGACCTTTACAAGCAGAAGCACCTGAGCCTCAAGAACGTCAAGATCGTCATCCTCGACGAAGCCGACGAAATGCTGGACCTCGGATTCCTCCCGGATGTGGAAACGCTGATCGCCGGCACGCCTGCGGTCCGCCAGACGCTCCTGTTCTCAGCCACGATGCCCGGACCGGTCATTGCGATGGCTCGCCGCTACATGACCCAGCCCACCCACATCCGTGCGGCCGACCCCGACGACGAGGGGCTCACCAAGCGCGACATCCGCCAGCTCATCTACCGTGCCCACAGCATGGACAAGATCGAGGTCGTGGCGCGCATCCTGCAGGCTCGTGGCCGTGGCCGCACCATCATCTTCACCAAGACCAAGCGGACCGCCGCCAAGGTGGCAGAGGAGCTGGTGGACCGCGGGTTCGCGGCTGCCGCCATCCACGGCGACCTCGGCCAGGGTGCCCGCGAACAGGCCCTCCGGGCTTTCCGCAACAACAAGGTGGACGTCCTGGTGGCCACGGACGTCGCCGCCCGCGGCATCGACGTCGACGACGTCACGCACGTCATCAACTACCAGTGCGTTGAAGACGAAAAGATCTACCTGCACCGCGTGGGCCGCACCGGCCGCGCCGGGAATAAGGGTACGGCCGTCACGTTTGTGGACTGGGACGACATGCCCCGCTGGGGCCTCATCAACAAGGCACTCGGCCTCAGCGTACCCGAGCCCGTTGAGACGTATTCTTCCTCCCCGCACCTCTATGAGGAGCTGGACATTCCGGAGGGAACCAAGGGCCGGCTGCCCCGCAACAAGCGAACCCTTGCCGGTGTTGACGCCGAAGTCCTGGAGGACCTGGGCGAGACCGGCAAGAAGAACTCCCGCAGCAGCGGACGTGACGGTGCACGTGACGCGGCGAAGGACAGCGGACGCGACAACAGCCGCGACCGCGCACGCTCATCCAGCCGCCGCAGCGGAACTGATACGGCCCCCCGCTCAGGTGAGCGCCGCCGTCGTACCTCCGACGCGGCGACTGCAGGCACCGGCCCCGCCACGGAACCGGCGGCTACAGCCCCGGCCGAAGGGGACCAGTCGCGCACCCGCCGCAGCCGGACACGCACCCGCCGCCGCAACGGCGAAGTGGTGGCCGGCGGCGACAACGGCGCACAGCCGGGCAGCGCCGAGGCCTAAAAGCCTCAATGACTGAATCTGTCTGGGCGCCGGACGGCAGCAACCTGGTGGTACACGCGGACAACGCGGAATTCCTCCCCTCGCTGCCGGACGGCGCCTTCACACTCATATACGTGGACCCGCCGTTCAACACCGGCCGGGCCCAGCAGCGCCAGGAAACGCGGATGGTGGTCAACGCCGAAGGTTCCGGAGACCGCGTGGGCTTCAAGGGACGTTCCTACGACACCATCAAAGGCGCCCTGCACCGTTACGACGACGCCTTCAGCGACTATTGGTCCTTTTTGGAGCCGCGGCTCGTGGAGGCCTGGCGGCTGTTGGCAGACGACGGCACGCTGTACCTTCACCTGGACTACCGCGAAGTGCACTATGCCAAGGTCATGCTGGACGCCATCTTCGGCCGGGAATGCTTCCTGAACGAGATCATCTGGGCCTACGATTACGGGGCGAGGGCCAAGTTCCGCTGGCCCACCAAGCACGACAACATCCTCGTGTATGTGAAGAACCCGGCGAAATACCATTTCGACAGCGCCGAGGTGGACCGGGAGCCGTACATGGCGCCGGGGTTGGTCACGCCCGCCAAACGCGAGCTCGGCAAGCTGCCCACTGACGTCTGGTGGCACACTATCGTCTCGCCCACCGGCAAGGAAAAAACCGGCTACCCCACGCAGAAGCCTGAGGGCCTTGTCCGCCGGGTGGTGGCAGCTTCAAGCCGCCCCGGGGACTGGTGCCTGGACTTCTTTGCCGGTTCCGGCACGCTCGGTGCGGTGGCCGCCAAACTGGACAGGAAATTTGTGTGCGTGGACCAGAACCAGCCAGCTATCGACGTCATGGCCAAACGGCTGGGCACCCGCGCGACGTTTATGTCGTTCCCCCCCCAACTAGGTCGCAGATAATGTCGTTTTGAGCCTCCAAAACGACATTAACTGCGACCTAGATTCGTCGCTGGTTCGGCTAGCAGGTTTCCATCAGCTGGATTCCGTGATCTCTCTGTCGGTTGTCCAGGACCGCTCCGTTGGAGTCGCAAATGGCGTTGACCAACAGGGCAAAGCCTTCACCGTTCTGGAAGTTGCCGTTGCTGCCAGCGCCTTCGGGGACAGTTCCCGGCGGCAGGAACACCCAAGCACCCGCCTCCAGTACGTACGCCCAGTTGCCCTGCACATGGACGTTGATATTAGGGCCGGGGATGAAGATGAAGTCGCTGCCCGTGTAGGCCGACCGGCTGACGTTGGAACAGTCCAGCGCATTGGCTGCCGTGGGGACAAACATAAAGAGTGCGGCCAGGCCAGCCGCGGCGAATGATTTCCTGAACATGGTTTCTCTCCGTCTACCGTACGAAATGTTGCATGGCGACGAGACCTTTTGGCGATGAACACCACCCCCGGCAAGCGCAAGACTACTCAGCCCGGAGCGTTAGTCAAGATGTGCGGAACTCCCGCGCACTACTGCCGTCCCAGTGGCCAGCTCCTCGATCCGCGCCAGCACCTGGGGCGTCGTCAGGTTCTCTCCCAGCAGGTTGGGTTTGCCGGTGCCGTGGTAGTCGGACGAACCTGTAACCAGGAGTCTATGCTTGGTCGCGAGGCCCCTCAGATACTCACGGCCGGCCTCGGGATTGTCCCTGTGGTCGATCTCCAGGCCCACCAGGCCGGCGTCGATCATCTCCTGGTACGTGCGCTCCCCCACGATCCGTCCACGTGCGGAAGCCACCGGATGCGCAAAGACCGGGACGCCGCCGGCGGCACGGACAAGCTCGACGGCGGTTGCGGGGTCGGGCGCGTAGTGCTGGACGAAGTAGCGCGAATGGGAGGTCAGGATGGAGGTGAAGGCCTCCGAACGGTCCGCCACGACACCGGCGGCCACGAGCGCATCCGCGATGTGCGGGCGCCCCAGCGTGGCACCGGGTGCCACATGATGGATGACGTCGTCCCACGTCAGCGGATAGTCCTCCGCAAGCAGGGTGACCATGCGCTCGGCGCGGGTGAGGCGGGCATCCTTGGCCTTCGTGATCTCCTCCAGCAGCCCGGGGTGGTCAGGATCGTGCAGGTAGCTCAGGAGGTGCACACTGATCCCCTCCGCCGTCCGGCAGGAGACCTCCATGCCCGGAACGAGCGCCACGCCGAATTGCACGGCAGCGGCCGAGGCTTCGGCCCAGCCATCCGTGGAGTCGTGGTCTGTCAGCGCGACGACATCCAGCCCTGCGCGGGCGGCCGAGGCCATCACATCGGCGGGTGTTTCCGTGCCGTCGGAAACATTGGAGTGGGCATGCAGGTCAATCCTCACCTGCCCAGCCTAGTTGACCGCGTTCGCGCAGCCGCGTAGCTGGTGAGACGATGGTGCCGTGAACGATGCCGAAAACACCCTGAACTCTGCTTCCCAGCCCCTCGAAGAGCGCGTCAACAACCGCTCGCAGCGGCCCAGTTCCGATGCCTTCAAGGCCTTTATGGCCAGCAATTGGGCGCCTTCCACTAAGGAACTGCCGGCGCGCGATACCGTCGCCAGTTACGCCGCGACCCGGCGAAGGACCATCTCTGACCAGTTCAAAGGCGAACGCCTGGTCATTCCCGCCGGCCCGCTGAAGGTGCGCTCCAACGACTGCGACTACCGCTTCCGTCCGCACTCCGCATTCGCCCACCTCACCGGCCTGGGCCTGGACCACGAGCCGGACGCCGTACTCATCCTCGAACCTGTCGGAGAAGGAAAGGGCGACGACGGCGGGCACCACCATGCCACGCTGTACTTCCGCCCGCTGGCCGGCCGGGACACCGAACAGTTCTACGCCGACTCGCGATCCGGCGAGTTTTGGATCGGCGCCCGTCCCACCCTGGCTGAGTTTGAAGCACGGCTGGGACTTCCCACCGCTCACATTGACGCGCTCGAAACCGCGATCACCAAGAATGTGGGCGCTCCCGAGATCGGCGGGATCTCCATTCGCCTGGTCCGCAAGGTGGACGAGAACATCGATGCCCTGGTGGACACGGCCCGCTACAACACGGCCAAGGACCCGGACAACCTGGACCTCGCGGTCCTCGATGCGCTGGATGAGAAGCTGTCCGAAGCCCTGTCCGAGCTCCGCCTCCTGAAGGACGAGTGGGAGATTGAGCAGATGAAGACGGCAGTCGCGGCCACGGTCGAAGGCTTTGTGGAAGTGGTCAAGTCCCTTCCCCGTGCCCTGACCCATGACCGCGGCGAGCGGGTTGTGGAAGGCGCGTTCTTTGCGCGTGCCCGCGAGATCGGCAACGAACTCGGCTACGACACCATCGCGGCCTCGGGCAACAACGCCACCGTGTTGCACTGGACGCGCAACACCGGCAGCATCAACGCCGGGGAGCTCCTGCTCCTGGACGCGGGAGTGGAAGCCGACTCCCTGTACACCGCCGACATCACCCGCACCCTGCCTGCCAACGGCATGTTCAGCGAGATCCAACGCAAGGTCTACGAAGCGGTCCTCGACGCCGCCGACGCCGGGTTCGCCGCCGCCCGGCCCGGGGCCAAGTTCCGGGACATCCACACCGCCGCCACGACGGTCCTGGCCGAGCGGCTCGCTGAGTGGGGACTGCTGCCCGTCAGCGTGGAGGAAGCGGTCAGTCCCGAGGGGCAGCAGCACCGCCGCTGGATGCCGCACGGCACCAGCCACCACCTCGGACTGGACGTGCACGACTGCGCACAGGCCAGGCGGGAGCTGTACCTGGATGGCATCCTGACCGAGGGCATGGTCTTCACTATCGAACCGGGCCTGTATTTCAAGAACGAGGACCTGGGCATCCCGGAGGAGTACCGCGGCATCGGAGTCCGGATCGAGGACGACGTCCTGATGACGGCCAATGGCCCCATCAACCTCAGTGCCGCGCTGCCCCGCAAGGCCGACGACGTCGAGTCCTGGATGGCCGGTATCTATCGGGAAGCCAACGGCGAAGGCAGCCAGCAGGCCCCCGCATAGCCCGGTGCGGCTTTAACGCGAACGGACACCTAAGCCCCTGGGGTTTAGGTGTCCGCTCGCGTTTGAGGCCGTGGACGTAACGGCTAGGAGCCCGCTTCGTCCCGGTTCCTGTCCGGTGCCACTTCGGGCTGCTGCGCAGGCTGCCCGGAGTCCGGGTGGTCGCTGCCGGGCCCGGCGTTGTTGGCGGGTGAGGCAGGCACGGGGTTATCGCTGACACGCACGCCGTACTGCGGCCGGCCATCGGGCAGGTCAGGATAGCGAACCGCCGAGACGGGGGCCGGAGCCGGCTGCGCCTGGCCCTCGGCCGGCTGGCCTGGTTGTGCGGCCGCAGCGGGGCCGCCCTGCGTGCCGGGGCTCTGCTGTCCGTACGGATCGTTCCAGCTGGCCGGCCTCACGGGAGCCTGCCCTTGCTGGTGGCCGGGCTGCTGGCCGGGCGCCTGCCCCGGCTGCTGGTAAGGCTGGTTGTGGTGGTCGCCCTGCGTGTATGGCCTCGGCCCGGCAGCGGCGTCGGACCGTGTCATCGGCAGCTGCTGGAGCAGCCGCCGGGCTTCGTGGGCGGCCTCTGGCGAAACCACCACGTCATAGGTGGTGGCCACCACTTGGCTGGTAGAGGTGAAGTCACGCTTTCCCCGCTGCATGGCGTAGGTGACAATGCCGAACAACATAAAGAACGCGGCACCCATCAACACGGACGTCAGGATGGAGAAGTAGCCCGGGGACGGTGCGAAGAAGGACAGCATCACGCCGACGAACAGACCGAACCACATGCCGCTCAGCGCCCCTGACAATGCCACGCGGGGGTAGCTGAGGCGTCCCGTCACTCGCTCCACCATCTTGAGCTCGTTGCCCACGATGGACACCATCTGGACCGGGAACTGCTGGTCAGCGAGATAGTCCACAGCCTTCTGGGCATCCAAGTAGGAGTTGTAGGAACCCACGGTGTCACCTGTGGGGACGGTGCGGGACTCGTCCACGCCGTTGGACCCGCCGGCCTTCGGACCACCAAAAATGTTTGACATACCTCCATTCTTGCCTATCAGCATGTGTGCCGCCTGTAAATTCAGCTAAAAGAGAGCAGACTCGGTAGCCTGTAGACGTGAGCACAAATCTTTCGCGCGTCTTCGTTGCGCGCCTTCTGGGTCTTGACGTCTTCGACCCGCTGGGCGACCGTCTGGGCCGGTTGCGCGATGTTGTGGTGCTCTCGCGCGGAAGCCGGGGCGCCCCCCACGTGGTAGGCATCGTCGTCGAAGTTCCGGGTAAGAAACGCGTTTTTGTGCCGATGACGCGCATTACCTCGATCGACCAGACCCAGATCATCTGCACCGGCCTGGTCAATCTCAGGCGATTTGAGCAGCGCGGCGCCGAGACACTGGTAGTGGCGGAGATGTTTGACCGCCGGGTGACGCTCAGGGATGGCAGCGGTGACGCCACCATCGAGGACATCGCCATGGACCAGCACCGTTCCCGGGACTGGTTCGTCAGCAAGCTGTTTGTCCGCCGCGGCCATTCCCTCTCGCCCCTGAGCCGCCTGCGCCGCAACGAGACCATGATCATCGACTGGGCCGACGCCCTCCAGGGTGCCCGCACCGAGCCCCAGGCCGCAACTCAGTTCGTAGCAAACCATGAAGACCTAAAGCCCGCGGACTTCGCCGAGGCGCTGCAGGAGATGAGCGATAAGCGCCGCTTCGAGGTAGCCAGTGAACTCCAGGACGAACGTCTCGCCGACGTCCTGCAGGAGCTCCCGGAGGATGACCAGGTGGAGATCCTTTCGGCCCTTGATGTCCAGCGCGCCGCTGACGTCCTCGAAGAAATGGACCCCGACGACGCCGCCGACCTCCTCGGCGAACTGCCCACCGCCCAGGCCGAAGAACTGCTGCAGCTGATGGAGCCCGAAGGCGCCGAAGACGTCCGGCGCCTGCTCGAATATGACGAGGATACCGCTGGCGGCCTGATGACGCCGGTGCCGGTGATCCTTCCCCCGGAGGCGACCGTCGCCGAAGCCCTGGCCCACGTCCGGCGCGAGGAACTCTCGCCCGCCCTGGCTTCGTCCATCTTCATCGCCAGGCCACCGCTCGAGACTCCGACCGGCCGGTTCCTGGGCGTCGTGCACATCCAGCAGCTCCTGCGATTCCCACCCTTCGAGCCCTTGGGGAACCTCGTGGACAAAAACCTGGAGCCGTTGTCGGACCAGGCCCACATCAGCGAAGTCGCCAGGACGCTCGCTACCTACAACCTGAACTCCCTGCCCGTGGTCAATGATGACGGCCGGCTCGTGGGGGCGGTGACTGTTGATGACGTTTTGGATCATCTGTTACCGGATGATTGGCGCGCCCATGATGGCGAAGCCCCGATAAGAAGGCTCGGTGGCCGCATTGGCTGACAATACCGCTCCCAAGAATCCCGGCCAGCGCGGCACAGGGAAGGCAGCAAACAAAGGAAGCCTCGACACACCCCTGAGCGGCCGCAAGCGGATCCTGCCCAAGTTCTCCCCCGATCCGGACGCTTTCGGCCACGCAACCGAAGGTTTTGCCCGGTTCATGGGTACGCCCCAGTTCCTGGTCTACATGACAGTCTTCGTCGTCATCTGGCTGGTCTGGAACACCTGGGCACCGCTGGAGTGGCAATTCGACTCCCGCGCCCTCGGCTACACCTTGCTGACGCTGATGCTTTCGCTGCAGGCGTCCTATGCTGCACCCCTGCTGCTGCTGGCCCAGAACCGGCAGGATGACCGCGACCGCGTCTCGCTGCAGCAGGACCGCCAGCGCGCTGAACGCAACCTGTCCGATACCGAATACTTGACCCGTGAGCTCGCCTCGCTGCGGATCGCCCTTCGCGAGGTGGCCACGCGCGACTACGTCCGCGCGGAGCTGCGTTCGTTGCTGGAGGACATGCTGGAGGCCCAGGAGGAACTGCGGACCCACGACCCCTCCGGGGCCGGCAGCCACGAATCGCCGCGGGACAAGGTCAAGGAGAGGCTGAAGGAGAAACGGGATCGGCAGCGGAGCCCCCGCACGCAGCAGATCCCCCGGGTCAAGCCCAGTCACGCCGCCCAGCAACCCGCCGTAACGCCGCAGCCGGCGCCCCCCGAAACCTTTACAACCCCGGAAGCCGAGTAAACCCCTGCATGTCTGAATCCCTGCACCGGGCGGTTAATACTGCCCTGGCCACCGTCATCGACCCTGAACTCCGCCGCCCCATCACGGAGCTAGGCATGGTGGACTCGGTGGAGATTTCCGACGACGGCCGTGTTCGGCTTGCCGTGCTGCTCACCATCGCCGGTTGTCCCCTCCGCGACACCATTACGTCCGACGCCGACAAGGCTCTTTCCGCGGTTCCTGGAGTCACCGCCGTCGAGGTTGAACTGAAGGTCATGAACCAGGCCCAGCGCGACGCCCTGAAGGAACAGCTGCGCGGCGCCGGCGGCCAGCGCGGCATCCCCTTCAACCAGCCCGGTTCGCTGACCAAAGTTTTCGCCGTGGCCAGCGGCAAGGGCGGCGTGGGGAAGTCTTCCGTCACCGTTAACTTGGCCTGCGCTCTGGCCGCGCAGGGACTCAGGGTAGGGATCGTGGACGCCGACGTCTACGGCTTCTCGGTTCCGGCACTGATGGGAATCACGCAGGCCCCGACGCGGGTGGACGACATGATCCTGCCACCGGTCGCGTACGGGGTAAAGGTCATCTCCATCGGGATGTTCGTCACGGCGAACCAGCCTGTGGCCTGGCGCGGTCCCATGCTGCATCGTGCCTTGGAGCAGTTCCTCACCGATGTCTACTTCGGTGACCTCGACGTACTCTTCCTTGACCTCCCCCCGGGCACTGGCGACATCGCGATCTCTGTAGCCCAACTGCTGCCCAAGGCGGAAATCCTGGTGGTCACCACTCCGCAGGCAGCGGCGGCGGATGTCGCCGAGCGGGCGGGCGCCATCGCCACCCAGACGGGGCAGTCGTTGGCTGGAGTCATCGAGAACATGTCGTACCTCGAGATGCCCGACGGCGGCAAGATGGATTTGTTCGGAAGCGGCGGCGGGGAGGTCCTCGCCGAGCGGCTCACGGCAACAGTGGGTTCAGAGGTACCGTTGTTGGGCCATATTCCGCTGGACATCCTCCTGCGGGAAGGCGGGGACGCCGGTTCGCCGATCGTGCTGGGGCAACCGGAGACGCCGGCCGCTAAGGCGCTTGTTGAGATTTCCGGCAAGCTGTCGGCGAAACCGCGCGGGCTGACGGAGATCAAGCTGGGGCTGCAGCCGCGCTGACTGCCATGGGCTGGCGGATCGGCGGGACCCTCCCGGCGCCCTCCCCGTGCAGTTCCTAGGTTGCTTCGGTGTCGAAGGGCGCTGCTTCACCGGCTGGCAGCTGCTGGATAACCCGTTCAGGGCGCGGGGCCGTCGTAGTCGCGCCGGCAGTGACGGCTGCGGCGCCGGCCACGGCTGCCACCGCTGGCGCACCTGCGCTGACCGGTTTGGAGTCGTCGTCAAGAAGCGCTTCCTTGATGATGCGCCGGGGATCGTACTGGCGGGGATCGTATTTCTTCCAGTCGACCTCGTCGATGTCGATCCCCACCTCCTCTTTGATCTGCTCGCGGGCGCCGGAGGCCATGCGGCGGACTTCCTTCACCAGATTTGCAAGTTTCTGGGTATATTCGGGCAGCCGCTTGGGACCGATCACCAGAATGCCGATGATCAGCAGAAGGAAGAACTCCGGGCCGTTGATTCCAAACACTTTAGGAAGATTACCCTCTCCGGGGTCATGCTGACGATTCCCGCTTACCACCGGCGGCAACAGCCAGTTTTAAGGCGTCAGAATCCGGACAATTTTGTGCATGCCACGCTGCAGTCGTTCACTCAGGGGCTCCGCTGCAGGAGGACTGACGGACGCCGTCCCCTCCGGCGCAACGCCCGCGCTGATACCGGTCGCGGCGAGGGCGGTGAGCCGCTGAAGGACAGGGAGGGCGTCGTCCGCCCGGTCCGCCGGCAGGTCGGATTCGTACGTGAGCGTGTTTGCTCCGGACTGGAGGACCGCCGCCCCGGGTACGGAGCTCAAGATGGACACGTCACTGTCCCCTGCAGGCGTGCGGACGTCATGCTGCTCGACGACCTTGGCATAGTACCGGCCATCTGAGAGCTTCATCTCGACGGCCGGGCGACCGTCCAGGGTGGTTGCCTTGGCAGAAAGAACGTGAAAGCCCAAAGACTCCAGCTCAGGACACACCCAGCCTTCCAGGCGCAGTCCTGCAAGTTGTCCGGCGCTCAGCTCCCGGCCGTCGGCGGGCACCTTGGCGGGCTGCTGTACAAAGCTGCCAGCGGCCGAACTGGCAGCCATCGGCAACGGGTCGCCGGCCAGGGCGAAAGCGCTTGCGGCAAGGACCCCGGCAGCCGCTGCCGTTCCGCCGGCTGCGAAGGCCAGGATCTTCGCTCCGCGGTGCGGACTGCGTGACGGCTCGCAGGAGGCCATGGCAAGGACATGCGTCTGCTGCAGCAGGCGGGCCGTGAGATCCTGGCTGGCAGGCGGGATGGCCGCTTCCCGCAGTCTTTCGATGTACTGGCGTTCGCGACGCATGGCCGAGGCGCACTCCGGGCAGCTCTTAATGTGGCTGTCGGTCCGGGGATGCCTGCGGAACAGCGGGTTGTCGGGAGTCATGAGGCCGATCAGAGAATGCTGGCGATGCGTGGTATCGAAAGCTTCGGCTTGCGCGAGTGCTGCGGCCGTGGGTCCCGGTGCGCGAGCTTCTCACGCAGCATGGTCCGGCCGCGGTGGATGCGCGAACGCACGGTCCCCAGCTTGACGCCAAGCGCCGCTGCAACTTCGTCGTAGGACAGGCCCTCGAGGTCGCACAGCACAACTGCCGCGCGGAAGTCCGGCGGAAGCTCCTCCAGTGCGGCCTGCACGTCGAGGTCCAGGTTGTTCAGTTCGAAGCTCTGCTCCGGCCCCGGTTCGCGGCCCGGGATCCGGGATTCGGCGTCCTCCGCCAGCGCGTCAAAACGGATGCGGCTCTTCCGCCGTGCCTGATCCAGGAAGAGGTTAGTGGTGATGCGGTGCAGCCAGCCGTCCAACGTGCCAGGTTTGAAGTTTTCCAGTGACCTGAAGACCCGGACAAAGACCTCCTGGGTGAGGTCTTCGGCGTCGAACTTGTTTCCGGTCAGGCGGTAGGCCAGCCGATAGACTTTCGCGGAATGGTTGGCAACCACTTCTTCCCAGGTTGGCCTGACCCATTCGACCGCAGGATCTTGTGATGCAGGGACAGGTGCCACAACTGATGCTGACATCGTCCACTCCCCTCGTGGATAAGCTAACGCCCGGATACTGTTGACATCTCTGGTTCGGCGCCGATCACCGTATGGATGAGCGGATCTCCATCATTTCAAAGTTGGCTGGGAATTTCCTGATTGGCAAGCCACTTCTGCCAAAGGCGCAACCCCCGGGATCCGGCGTCCGTGCCTTAAGACACAGTAGGCTGTATTCAACACTCCCCTGCCGCCCAGAAAGCGAAATCACCCATGAGCGCCGACAAGTCCACGAGCTGGTCCTATGCAGAAGATCTGCCCGCAGAGGATGAAGTCATGCTTCGTGCACGCGAACGCTCCTTTGAGCTGGGAGTGACCCCGATCGGACGCGGCGTAGGCGCCGTCCTGACGGTCCTGGCAGCGTCCTCCAAGGCGCAGACCGCCGTCGAAATCGGTACTGGAGCAGGAGTTTCCGGTGTCTGCCTCCTGCGCGGCCTGGGGCCCCAGTCCGTGCTGACCACCATCGATGTGGACGTTGAACACCTGAAAGCGGCACGGGAGGCGTTCTCGGAGGCAGGCAGCCCTGCCAACCGCACGCGCACTATCTCCGGACGTGCCGGTGACGTCCTGCCGCGGCTCACCGACTCCGCCTACGACCTCGTCTTCATCGACGCCGACAAGCCGGGCCTGCCGGGTTACGTGGAACAGGCTGTCCGCCTGCTGAAGTCCAGGGGGCTGCTGATTATCAACGACGCCCTGGACAAAGATCGGGTGGCCAACCCTGCCAACAGGGATGCCACCACGGTTGTGCTCCGCCAGGTGGGCAAAGCCATCCGCGACGACGAGCGGCTCGCCTCCAGCATGCTCCCCACCGGCGACGGCCTTTTGGTCGCGGTCAAGAAATAGGCGGCCAAGAATAGCCACGCCCGGGAATAGTCCCGGCCAGGAAAAAGGCCAGGGCCCGCCGCCCTAAGGCTGCGGACCCTGGCCCAGCGAGATTATTCGGTAACGCCTACGAGGCATTCCTTAAGGTTTGCCGCTTCCGCTGCATTGAGTTCAACAACAAGCCGTCCGCCACCTTCGAGCGGCACACGCATAATCAGGCTGCGGCCCTCCTTGGTGACTTCCATAGGGCCGTCGCCGGTGCGTGGTTTCATAGCCGCCATGAGGAATTTCCCCTCCAATTAGTCCAGGACATATCAGCCCGGACGGGCTGTGTCCGCATGGTCAATCAAGCCGCTATGGCGGCACGCGTGGGCACCGCCATGGCTGAACATATTCTGAATGCTTTTGTCCTTGCTTACTTACTATTATCCCGTAATTACCCGCACGTAGCTAATCGATGGACATTTCCGGCCGCGTCGCATTCCTGCACTCCGCCGCCGGGCATGGCGGGCAATCACGGCGGATAGTCGCCGCCTCCGGGCAGTTGGGCCCAGGCCCACAGCCAGACAATCCAGACGATCTGCAAAATAACAAACATCACGATTACTGTGCCGCGGTAGGCCTTGGAGCGGGACAACACCGCTGCAGCGAGGGCCAGCGGAAAAAGCGGAAGCAGCATCCTGAACGTGCTGGTCTGGGGATGCAGGAACAGCAACAGGTATCCCATGTAGCAGGCGCACCACAAACGGAGTTCAACACCAAGTTTCAGTACCGGAGGGCTGAAGAGCATCAGCGTAAACAGCCCGGCAAAAACGAACGGCGCAACCACGCCCAGTACCGGCCCAAAGAGCTGGATGCCTGTGTCGAACCATGGCTTGAACGGCACGAGGTCGTGACCCCGCCAGACCGTCTCCGTCTTGGTGTACGCCTCGATGTCACCGGTAGCGGCCCAGGCGGCGGCAGGCCAGATGAGAGCGGCGGCTCCGCTGACGGCGGTCAGGCCAGCCAGGGCGCCCAGCTCCCGCCGGCTGTGCACCTGGGAGTCCTGTTCACCACGGCCTCGTTGCACCAGCCGGCAGATAAACAGCACTCCAACCATGGCGGCAAATGGCACCCCCACCGGCCGGGAGAGGCTCATGAGCAGCACCACGGGCATCGCGAGGTAGTACTGCCGCCTTACCAGCAGCAGCAGCGCCGCACCCAGAAGGAGGATGGTCAATGGCTCGGCGTAGGGCACCTGGAGTATCCCGGAAACGGGGAAGGTCGCGAAGAACGCCACTGCCCACATGGCTGTGCCGTGCGGCACCCTGTGGCGGAACAGGCTGTAGAGGACCAGGGCTGCCATCAACCCTGAGAACATCGCGATGAGTGCCAGCGACGCTTCCGGCGCGATGCCGGTCAGCGCTGAAAGTGCCCCGCCAAGGAAGGGGAAAAGCGGGTAGAACGCCCAAGCGTTTTCCTGGACATTGCCGGCCGCGTCAACGGGGAGGACCGCCGGGTAGCCGTTGCTGATCACCTCGCCGTACCACCGCGCGTCCCAGATATTGATGAAGTTCCAGTAGTCCGGCTTGGCAGGGAACCAGGGATTTGTTCCCTGGTGCCGGGCTGCAGCCACGAAGATACCTGCGCTGACCAGCCTGGCCGCCACGTAGAGGGCTGAAACCTGAAGCCACCACGGCCAGTGCCGGACTGCTCCTCCGGCCCGTGTCGCCAGTGCGCTGATCGAGGAGGCGAAGCCCTGCCTGCTTCCAGTGTCCGTGCTCAAGCCCCGTCCTCCGCCGGGCTCCGGCCCGGGCCCGGCGGTGCCTGTTCCGGTCCCTGTTGCGGTGTCGGTTCCGCTGCCTGTTGCGGTTCCAGGTCCGTGTCCGCCGGTTTCTGAATCACACGCTGTGCCTCAACAAGCCGCGCAGTCAGTTGCTCCACTTCCCCGCGCTTGGCGGCGAGCTGGTCGCGAAGCTCATCAAGCACCTGGTCCACCTGGTCCATGCGGTAACCGCGCAGGCCCAGGGAAAAGCGGACGCGGTCGACGTCGGCCGGCGCCGCATCGGCGGGGAGCAGGACTGGAGGAAGGTTTGCCACGGGCTGCTCGAAGCCGGCGTCGAGGAGTCTGCTTTCCCGCACGGCGCCCGGGCGGCCGCGCCGGAAGATGCTGGAAGGGCCGCCGGCACCGGCCCACACGACAGCGCCAACCAGCACGATGGCAAGGAAAACCAGGAAGAAGCTCACAGCATCAATCGTGCCAGATCGCGGGCAACCTGCTATTCGGGCCGCTGCTCGCCGTTGGACGGTACCTGGACAGTGCCGTGGAGCACGCGGTCCACGGCGTCGGCGGCATCGTCAACAACCTGGATCAGGTCCAGGTCCTTCTCGGAAACCATGCCCTCGGCCACCAGTGTGCCCTTGATCCACTCGATCATCGGACCCCAGAAGTCGACACCAAGCAAGACGATGGGGAAGGAGGTGACCTTCCGCGTCTGGACCAGCACCATTGCTTCGAATAATTCATCCAGCGTCCCCAGCCCGCCTGGAAGGACAATGAAGCCCTGGGCATACTTCACGAACATCGTCTTGCGCGCAAAGAAGTACCGGAAGTTGATGCCGAGGTCCACCCATTGGTTGAGGCCCTGTTCAAAGGGAAGTTCGATGCCCAATCCCACCGACACTCCGTTTCCCTCAACAGTCCCGCGGTTGGCGGCTTCCATGGAACCGGGACCGCCTCCTGTAATCACAGCCACGCCCGCCTCCGCGAGTTTCCGGCCCACTTCCACGCCCATCTCGTAGTAAGGGCTCCCCGGCTTGGTCCGGGCGGAACCGAAAACGCTGACCGCCGGGCCCAGGTCTGCCAAGGCCCCGAAGCCTTCAACGAACTCGCTTTGAATCCTCATCACACGCCACGGATCGGTGTGGACGAACTGCCCGGCACCCTTGGTGTCAAGCAAATGCTGATCAGACATTTCCACGGCCGCCTGTTTGCGGCGGAGTTCAAGGGGCCCCTTACGGCGCGGCTGGGAAGTTTTGGCCGGATCTGCGTTGATGCTCATCACACAAGGCTAGCGCCACGGCGGGCACACCAGCGGCAGGTATCTCTTGAATCACGATCCGCACGAACTTGGCGTGATTCCCGTCATAAGAGGTCTTTGTTCGCTAGATTCTTCCTATGACTACTCATGTGCCCGGCGATGCGCTCGTCTCCCTGAATGGTGTGAATAAGCATTACGGTCAGCTGCACGTTCTCAAAGACATCAACCTCCATGTCCGCAAGGGCGAAGTGGTTGTTGTCATTGGGCCCTCCGGCTCCGGCAAGTCCACGCTGTGCCGTGCCATCAACCGCCTCGAAACAATCGAGGGCGGCACGATCAGCATTGATGGAAAAGTGCTGCCGGAGGAGGGGAAGGAACTCGCCCAGCTCCGCGCCGACGTCGGGATGGTCTTCCAGTCCTTCAACCTGTTCGCGCACAAAACCATCCTTGAGAACGTCACCCTTGGTCCCATCAAGGTCAAGGGCGTGGCCAAGGCCCAGGCCGACAAGGAAGCCATGGCATTGCTGGAGCGGGTAGGCGTGGGACACCAGGCTCCCAAGCTGCCGGCGCAGCTTTCCGGCGGCCAGCAGCAGCGTGTAGCAATCGCCCGCGCACTGGCCATGAAACCGAAGGTCATGCTCTTCGACGAGCCCACCTCGGCGCTCGACCCCGAGATGATCAACGAGGTCCTGGATGTCATGATCCAGCTGGCCAAGGAAGGCATGACCATGGTGGTGGTGACCCACGAGATGGGCTTCGCCCGGAAGGCCGCGGACCGCGTGGTCTTTATGGCTGACGGCCAGATCGTGGAGGACGCCAAGCCGGAGGAGTTCTTCACAAACCCCCAGAGCGACCGCGCAAAGGACTTCCTGTCCAAGCTGCTTACCCACTGATTCAACCATCGAACGCACACACTCCAGTTCGCACCCAGGCCGTGACCCGCGGCCGACCAATGAAAGGAATGTCATGAAGGCATTTATGACCCGCCGGAAGTCGTTCTTCGTGGCGGCTACCGCAGCCTTGGCGTTGTCCCTGAGCGCCTGCGGCGGAACCACGCCCGGCACCACCGCCGATCCCACCGTTGCCGAGAAGCCCACATTCGCCGCTGGCACCACCATGGAGAAGCTGGCCTCGGCCGGCACCATCAAAATTGGTACAAAGTACGACCAGCCGCTCTTCGGCCAGGTGGGCCTGGACGGCAAGCCCGTTGGCTTCGACGTCGAGATTGGCAAGCTGATCGCAGCCAAGCTCGGCATTCCCGCAGACAAGATCGAATGGTCCGAGACGCAGTCGGCCAACCGGGAGCCCTTCATTGAACAGGGCAGGGTGGACATTGTCATCGCCACCTACACCATCAACGCCAAGCGCAAAGAGGTCGTCAGCTTCGCGGGTCCGTACTATGAGGCCGGCCAGGCACTGATGGTCAACAAGGACAACGACTCCATCAAGAAGCCGGAAGACGTCAAGGGCAAGAAGGTCTGCTCCGTGACCGGCTCCACCCCTGCCGCCACCATTGTGGACAAGTATGGAGCGATACTCGCCCCGGCCGGCAAGTATTCAGACTGCCTGGAACCCCTGCGCAACAAGCAGGTTGAAGCCATCACCACGGACAACGTGATCCTGGCCGGCTTCGTGGACAAGGAGCCGGATGCCTTCAAGCTCGCCTCCGACGAAACCTTCACCAAGGAGCCCTACGGCATCGGCCTGAAGAAGGATGACACCGAGTTCCGCAACTGGATCAACGACCAGCTGGAAGCCTTCGAGGAAGACGGATCCTACAAGAAGGCCTGGGAAGCAACCGCGGGTTCGGTCATCAAGACCGCTCCTGAACTTCCCGCCCTCGACCGTTACTAGGTAACAGCGGCGGTTTCCGGGGGATGTTATTGCACAGCTGATCCCCCGGAAGCCGCCACCTCTTTTTCGACCGCCTACGCCCAGAGCCGAAGGATCCTATGGAAGTCATCATTGAAAACCTCCCCCTGTATTGGGAAGGCCTTCTCCGCACTCTTTTCCTGTCTGTCGTCTCCGGGATCATCGCCCTGATAGTCGGAACCCTCCTGGCTGCCGCCCGGGTCTCCCCCGTTGCGGCGTTGCGCGGCTTCAGCACCGTGTACGTGGAGGTCCTCCGGAACACGCCGCTGACCATTGCCTTCTTTTTCGCCGCAGTAGTCCTGCCGCGGCTCGGGGTGACCTTCCAGCAGTTCGAAGTCGCCGCTATCATCGCCCTCAGCGCCTACACTGCGGCTTTCATCGCCGAAGCCGTGCGCTCCGGCGTCAACAGTGTGCCGGTCGGCCAGGCAGAGGCCGCGCGCAGTATCGGCATGAAGTTCGGGCAGGTGCTCTCTTTCATCATCCTGCCGCAGGCCCTTCGGACGGTGATCCCGCCGCTGATCAACATCCTGATTGCCCTCGTGAAGAACTCCTCGGTCGCCGGCGCGTTCTTTGTACTCGAACTTTTCGGCTACGGCCGCCAGATGGCTAACGCCAACGGCGACCAGGTCATGGCCGTGCTTCTCGGCGTGGCGTTCTTCTATCTGCTCCTCACCGTTCCGCTGGGCATCCTGGCCAGCACGGTGGAACGAAAGGTGGCGATTGCCCGATGACATCAGTTCTCTACGACGTTCCCGGCCCCAAGGCACGCCGGGTCTCCCTGATCGGTTCCGTCATTGGAACCGTCCTCATCCTTGGCCTGCTCGCATGGATTGTCATGACCCTCACGCAGCAGGGCATCTTTGAAGGACGGCGCTGGGCAATCTTCACCCGCGCCGACGTCTGGACACTGCTCGCAAGCGGTATCGGGGCCACGCTCAGTGCCGCTGCGATCGCCGCAGTGATCGCGTTTCCGCTCGGGCTGATGCTTTGCCTGCTCCGGATCTCACTCGTTGACTGGATCCGGATACCCACGCGGATAGTCCTTGAGTTCCTGCGCGGGATGCCCGTTGTCCTCATGATGCTCTTCGTGCTGCTGGTTTTCGGCACAAGCTCCTTCGTTGCCGTGATTGCCGGGCTTGTCCTGTACAACGCCGCGATCTTCGGTGAAATCATCCGGGCCGGTATTCAGTCGCTGCCCAAGGGCCAGAGGGAGGCGGGCCTGACCATCGGGCTCACCAGCTTCCAGTCCCGCATGCTGATCGAACTGCCACAGGCTGTCCGCCGGATGATGCCATCTCTGGTGGCCCAACTGGTGGTACTCCTAAAGGACACGTCGCTTGGCTACATCGTGGCCTACGGCGAGCTCCTGCGCGCAGTCCAGGTCATGGCGGACTTCCTTGGCAACGCGTTCCTGTTCCCGATCTTCTTCGTAGCTGCCGCCATCTACATCGCGATCAACATCTGCGTGTCCCGGATCGCGGTCTGGATCGAGCGCCGTGGTTCCAAGAAAGCCGCGGGTGGGGTGGCCAAGGCGCCAACCGCCGTCGTCGCCCCGGAACTTCCCGAGGTACGCGAACCCAAGTAGGCTGCTTCCTCCAGCGTGCAGAAAGGGTCCGCAGCCAGCTGGCTGCGGACCCTTTTTGCATTGCGGACTAGGCAGCCAGCCAGCTCCGCAGTGCGCGCAGGCATTCGCGGATGGCGTCCGCGTCAACGTGTTCGTTGTCCTTGTGCGCCAGCAGCGGGTCACCCGGCCCGAAGTTCACGGCCGAGATGCCGAGTTCGCTGAAGCGTGCGACGTCGGTCCACCCGTATTTGGGTTTCGGCTCGGCCCCGACGGCGGCTACGAAGGACGCGGCAGCGGGATGATTCAGGCCGGGACGCGCGCCCGCGGCAGCATCGGTGCGCACGACGTCGAAGCCTTCGAGCAGTTCGCGCACGTGGGCCTCCGCCTGGTCAGGCGTCTTGTCAGGGGCGAAGCGGTAGTTGATCTCCACCACGCAGCGGTCCGGAATGACATTGCCTGCCGTGCCTCCGTTGATCTTCACGGCGTTGAGGCTCTCCCGGTAGTCCAGTCCATCAACGTTGACGGTCTGTGGTTCGTAGGCAGCCAGCCTGGCCAGGATCGGGGCCACGGCGTGGATGGCGTTCTTGCCCATCCAGGCGCGGGCGGAATGCGCTGCCTCCCCCACCGTAGTGGCCTCAAAACGGCTGGTCCCGTTGCACCCGCCCTCCACCGTTCCGTGGGTTGGCTCCAGGAGGATGGCAAAATCGCCACCCAGGAGCCCGCCGTAATTGCGGACCAAGCGGCCCAGCCCGCTCTTGACCGCTTCCACTTCCTCGTGGTCGTAGAAGACAAAGGTGACATCGCGACTGGGTACCGCGCCGCCGTCGAACATGGTGGCTGCCAGGGCCAGCTGGACCGCAACGCCGCCCTTCATGTCCGTGGCTCCGCGTCCATACAGGGCCCCTTCGCCCGGAATACCGGACTCCCAGCTCGACGGGACAGTGCCACGCGCGCCCTCGGTGGTTGGCAGCGGAACGGTGTCCAGGTGACCGGCAAGGATGACCCGTTCCGGCCGACCCAATTCCGTGCGTGCAATCAAGGAGTCGCCGTCGCGCACCACGTGCAGTTCCGGGATGGCTAGCAGGGCGGCCTCAACGGCGTCGGCCAACTCCGTCTCGTTGCCGGAGACACTGTTGATGTCCATGATGGCGGCGGTGAGGAGGGCAACGTCCTGGTGGACGTCGAGCGGCAGGATGGAAGCGTCAGGAGCAGTTTCGGCAGTCACGAAGCCAGTCTAGTTCGAACCGGGGGTCCGGCTCTCGATAGACTGGGCCCATGACTGAGACCGCTACTTCTGCCGTGCCCGAAAACCAGAACGCAACCGTTGATGCCCGCTCCGCCTATGGCTTCGGAGTTGCCACCATCGCCACCGCCCCTGGTGACGAAAACGGCGTGGAAAATGCCAACGCCACCGTCCTGGATGTCTGGTTCCCGGCCCCCGCCCTTGGCGTGGCCGCGGAGAGCCTGCGGGCCGTCGAAAACGCTGACCCTATCCTGACTGAAATCGCGAAGAACGGGGCCGACGCCGACCGTGGAACCGAGCAGAAAGTGGTTTTCGTCCAGATAAACCTGGATGAGGCACCGGCAGACACAGCTGACGCGTACCTGCGCCTGCACCTGCTGTCGCACCGCCTCGTGAAGCCCAACACCATCAACCTTGATGGCGTCTTCGGCAAACTCCCCAACGTCGTCTGGACCAATTTCGGCCCCGCCGCCGTGGAAGGCTTCGAACTGACCCGCGCCAAGCTGCGCAAGCGCGGCGCCGTCACCGTTTTCGGCGTCGACAAATTCCCGCGCATGGTGGACTACGTGGTACCCACCGGAGTCAGGATCGCCGACGCCGACCGCGTCCGCCTCGGTGCCCACCTCGCCGAAGGAACCACGGTGATGCACGAGGGCTTTGTGAACTTCAACGCCGGCACGCTGGGGACCTCGATGGTGGAAGGCCGTATCTCCGCCGGTGTAGTCGCCGGTGACGGCAGCGACGTCGGAGGCGGCGCGTCCATCATGGGAACCCTGTCCGGCGGCGGCAAGGAAAAGATCGCCATTGGCGAGCGCGTGCTGCTGGGCGCCAACTCCGGCGTCGGAATCAGCATCGGCGATGACTCTGTGGTGGAAGCCGGCCTCTACGTCACTGCCGGCACGCGCGTTCGCGTGATCGGCCCGAAGGACGCCGACGGTGAGGACACCACGAAAGTGGTCAAGGCCGTTGAGTTGTCCGGTGTTCCCAACCTCCTGTTCCGGCGCAACTCCACCACAGGCGCTGTGGAGGTCCTCCCCCGCAAGGGCCAGACCGTGGAACTCAACAACGCCCTGCACGCCAACTGAGCCCCGCACCTCATCCTTCAGTGGCACGTAAACGTGGCCTCCGGCGACCTGTGGTGCTGCTCCTCACTCTGGCACTGGTAGGAGGCGGGGTTTACACGGCTGTTTCGTTTCTGCAGCGCTCCGAGACCCTGGTCTCAGAGCGCTGCACAGCCGTGGTTGGCTCCCAGACGGCGGAACTCGCTACTGACCAGGCGGTCAACGCGTCCCTGATCACCGCCGTCGCGGTCCAGCGCGGGCTTCCGCCGCGCGCCGCAAGCATCGCCCTGGCCACTGCCATGCAGGAATCCAAACTGCGCAACATCGGCCACGGTGACCAGGCCGGTCCGGATTCGCGGGGGCTGTTCCAGCAGAGACCGTCCCAGGGATGGGGGACGGAGGCACAGATCATGGACCCCTACTACGCGGCCAACGCGTTCTACGACGCACTGGTCAAGGTACCGGGCTACGAATCCCTGGAAATCACCGACGCCGCCCAACGGGTGCAACGCTCCGCATACCCCGACGCATATGCCCAGCATGAGGAAATGGGCCGGTACTTCGCCTCCGGACTGACGGGCCAGTCGCCGGAAGCGGTGAACTGCACGCTGCGCTCCCCTGACGCTCCGGGCGACCCCGCCCGAGTGGCCGCCGAGTTGTCCCAGGCTTATGGCGCCCTGGACACCACGGCGGAGGCGCAGACGCTGACCATTGAGGCAAGCGGCGCCCGGGCGTGGTCGGTGGCCCATTGGGCCGTTGCCAACGCCAAGGGCCTTGCAGTCATCAATGTGGAGGTTGCCGGGCGAAGCTGGAGCCGCGGAGACGACGGATGGCAGGTCTCCGATGCCGCCGACAGCCAGGTACGGATAACCGTCTCGCCTCCCATCGACAGCTAAGCTCCTCCGGCGGCCGAGGTTTTAGCAGGACGTGCTCAGACGAGCATTTCCACAACTGGCTGGACGTAACTGCGGAAGAGCTCGGGCTGGGACATCAGCTCGTGGCTCATGATGATCTTGTCCGGTTCCAGGTACCACGCCCGTTGCTCGTTCAGGGGCAGTTCAATAATGGTCAGGTTGAAGTCCCGGGAACCCCTGCCAATTTCCATGAGGCGGTCATCGACCATGTCATCGAGCAACTGGTCGGAGCCGCTGGCCACCCTTTCCGCCTCCAACTCGGCATATTCGCTGCGGCGCTCCCGTGCCCACGTCAGGGCGGCCCCGAAGTGCGCCTGCAGGACACGCTGCAGCGCCGGGGAGTTGCCGAAGGCCTCAAAGGTGGGCGGCGTCAGCTCCGGCGACATCTGGGGATAGGACTTGAGCAACTGGTCCCACCAGGCTTCCCACTCCGTCTTGAGTGCACTAAGCCCACCCACTTCGGCAGTGAGATGGGAGTGGTCCGCATGGCGGATCTTTGGGGCGGCATGGGACAGGGCGGGACGGCCGGCCCCGTCCAGTCCGGCGGCATCTCGCACGTACAGGGCGATCATCATGGGACCTGACGTGTCCATGGTTATCTGCCAGCCGGAACCGCCTGTGTGATGCATCCCTATTCCTCCCGTGGCGTGCGCTGTACCGGCTTTGTGTTCCGGATCTGCTTCCCCCGGCTCCCAGTCTATTCCCGAAGCTGCCTGACGTTAACGGCCTGACCAGCGGACATGCCCGCGATATGGCGCTCCAGGACGTCCCGGCACATCTGTGCGGTCATCCACTCGGGCTGCAGCAGCGCGTGCATGCACAGGCCGTCAATGGTGGCAAGGAGCCTTTCGGCTTCGATGACCAGTGACTGCTGCCCGTTGCCATCATCCGGCACGAGGTCCGTGACCAGCCGGCCCACCACGGCAGCCACCCCGCGGTGGCTCCGGTCGGCCTCGGCAGCCAGGAAAGGCCGGATGCGGGCTGCGTTCTTGAAAGCCATCCAGACGCAGGCATCCACGGCGCGCTCTTCGTCCAGCGGCAACAGTTCACACAGCAGTGTTAATACGGCCTCGTGGTGTTCCACCGTGCCAGCTGTGTGTTGTTCCACCGTGTCCAGCGCACGGGAGACACGGAAGATGATCCGGTCAATGACGGCGGCAAACGAGTAGCCCAGCAGTTCCTCGCTGCTCGCAAAATAGTGCCGGACGGAGCCGACGGCGAGCCCGGCCTCATCGGCGACCTCGCGGAGCGACGCACGCTCCAGGCCATCTACGGCAATGATTCGGAAAACGGCGTCGACAACTTCCCCACGCCGGGCTTCGGCGTCCACGATTTTAGGCACTCCTCTTTTTAACACAGTTGTGCTTTATAAGCGTAATCCCGCTGCGCTACTTCCGGACCGGTCCATGACCGGCATCCGGAATGACCGGGCGCGCGGGGCATGAAGTGGGATAGCGTTGAGGCATGAAAATTCTGGTCACTGGTGGCACCGGGTACATCGGCTCCCACACTGTTTTATCCCTGCAGGAAGCCGGCCATGACGTAGTGGTGATCGACAACCTGGTTAACTCCAGCGAGGAGTCCCTGCGCAGGGTTGCAGAGCTCAGCGGAAAAACGGCCGAATTCCATAACGTGGATCTGGTGGACGAGGCAGCCGTCGAAGGCGTGTTCGCCAAGAGCGGGATTGACGCCGTCATCCACTTCGCCGGCCTGAAAGCGGTAGGGGAATCAGTCCGCGAACCCCTCAAGTACTACTACAACAACCTCGTGGGCACCCTGAACCTCATCCGGGTCATGGACCGCCACGACGTCCGCTCGCTCGTTTTCAGCTCCTCGGCCACCGTGTACGGCGAACACAACCCCATCCCCTACGTCGAGAAAATGGAAATCGGCGCCAACAACCCCTACGGCCGGACCAAGGAACAGATCGAGGACATCCTCTCTGACCTCGGCGACGCCGATCCCCGCTGGCACATCGCCCTGCTTCGCTACTTCAACCCCGTCGGCGCACACCCCTCCGGCCGCATCGGCGAGGACCCCCAGGGCATCCCCAACAACCTGGTTCCGTTCATCGCCCAGGTGGCCGTGGGGCGCCGCGAAAAGCTCATGGTCTTCGGCGGCGACTACGACACTCCCGACGGAACCTGCCTGCGGGACTACATCCACGTCGTCGACCTCGCCGAAGGCCACGTCGCTGCGCTGAACCACGTCGCGGACCGCGCCGGAGTGTTCCGCTGGAACCTCGGCTCCGGCAAGGGCTCCTCCGTCCTGGAAGTCCTGCGCTCCTTCGAAAAAGCCGTGGGCCAGCCCATCCCCTACGAGATCACCGGCCGCCGGGCCGGCGACCTCCCAGCGTTCTGGGCCGACCCCCACTCAGCCCTGGCCGACCTCAGCTGGTCCACCACCAAAACTATCGACCAGATGTGCGAAGACCACTGGCGCTGGCAGAAAAACAACCCCCAGGGTTACAACTCCTAGCATCTAAGGTACAAAAAGCGGCCACGGGCAACGCAAATGCGTGACTCTTAGCTGACCCGAGAATTGGGTTCAGCGGAATACCGGGCTTTCCGTTTCGCCGGCCGCTCAAAAGTGACGCAATCTGGCTGCGGGAAAGGCAGCGAGCGGTAGCTTTGGGGCCATGAACGACGGCGGCCGCCCACCTTGGGAAGGTGGGCGGCCGCCGTCGTTATTCTGTAGGAGCCGGTGGCGTCAGCGGACCGGGTAATCGCGCTCGGGCTCGCCGATGTACAGCTGGCGCGGGCGGCCGATCTTGGTGTTGGGGTCGCTGATCATTTCACGCCACTGCGCGATCCAGCCCGGCAGGCGGCCGATCGCGAAGAGCACCGTGAACATCTTCTCGGGGAAGCCCATGGCCTTGTAGATGAGGCCGGTGTAGAAGTCCACGTTCGGGTAGAGCTTGCGCTGGATGAAGTAATCATCATTGAGCGCCTTCTCTTCCAGGCGCATGGCGATGTCCAGCAGTTCGTCGTTGCCGCCAAGCTTGCTGAGGATCTCGTGGGCTGTTGCCTTGACGATCTTGGCTCGCGGATCGTAGTTCTTGTAGACGCGGTGTCCGAAGCCCATCAGGCGGACGCCGTCTTCCTTGTTCTTGACCTTCTCCATGTAGTCCTCGGGCTTGGTGCCGTCGGCCTGGATCTGGCGGAGCATCTTCAGCACTGCTTCGTTCGCGCCACCGTGGGCCGGGCCGAAGAGGGCATTGATGCCTGCCGATACCGATGCAAAGAGGTTGGCGTTGGAGGAACCAACCAAGCGCACCGTGGAGGTGGAACAGTTCTGTTCGTGGTCAGCGTGCAGGATCAGGAGGAGATCCAGCGCCTTGGCGATGACCGGGTCCACTTCATACTGCTCGGCGGGGAGGCCGAAGCTCAGGCGCATGAAGTTCTCGACGAGGTTGTGGGAGTTGTCCGGGTACAGCATGGGCTGGCCGATGGACTTCTTGTGCGCGTAGGCAGCGATGACCGGCATCTTGGCCATGAGGCGGATGGTGGAGACTTCCACCTGCTCGGCGTTGAACGGGTCCAGGGAGTCCTGGTAAAACGTGGACAGCGCTGACACGGCCGATGACAGTACAGGCATCGGGTGGGCATCCCGCGGGAACCCGCTGAAGAAGCCCTTCAGCTCTTCGTGCAGCAGGGTGTGGCGGCGGATCTTCTGGTCGAACTCTTCCAGCTCCGTGGCGCTGGGCAGGTTTCCGTAGATCAGCAGGTAGGAGACCTCGAGGAAGCTGGAGTGCTGCGCCAGCTGCTCGATGGGGTATCCGCGGTAACGCAGGATGCCCGCATCGCCATCGATGTAGGTGATCGCCGAGGTGGTAGCCGCGGTGTTCATGAAGCCGGGGTCAAAGGTGACTGCGCCCGTCTGCTTCAGCAGTTTGGAAACGTCGTAACCTTCGTTTCCTTCAATAACCTGGATGCGCGGGAGCTTTAGCTCGCCTCCTGCGTGGAGCAGGGTTGCGCTGTTGGTCTCAGTCATGGAGTCCCCTTCATGAGGCGTCTGGGCCTCTGTCGAAAGCTTGATCCAACATCCGGTGAGCCGTGCACTGTCCCTGTACATCCAGGATTCCAACACCCGGGCTGCCTTCTTGTAGAAAGCCACCATTGATAGTCACTTAAAAAGTACAGCCCCTTGGCGGGTGTCACTAATCGGCGTCGTTCGAAAATGCCCTAAAATGCCTATCTTGTGGCGCGAGTCACATCATTGTTACGGAGCTGCCGCAAGCCTCGACACGGCCGCGTCGATGCGTTCATCGCTTCCCGTCAGGGCAACGCGTACAAACCCGTTGCCCGCATCGCCATAGAAGACGCCAGGCCCCACCACGATGCCGCGGTCCGCAAGACGGCCCACAGTCTCCCACGTGCTCTCGCCGGCGGTGGACCATAGGTACAGCCCCGCCTCGGATTCTTTGATCTCCAGGCCAAACTGCAGCAGCGCAGGCACCAGCCGTTCCCGGCGTCCGCGGTAAAGGTCCTTCTGGGCCAGGACGTGGGCGTCGTCACCCAATGCCACGCGCATGGCTTCCTGCACGGGGTAGGGCACAATCATGCCCGCGTGCTTTCGGCTGTTAACCAGGTTGGCCATGATGTCCGCATCGCCTGCTACGAAAGCAGCACGGTAGCCAGCAATATTGGACTGCTTACTCAGGGAGTACACGGCCAGCAGGCCTTCATGGGACCCACCTGCGACGCGTGGATCCAGGACGCTGGGTACCGGCTCACCGCCGCGCTGGACATCCCAGGCACCCCAGCCGAGTTCCGCGTAGCATTCATCAGACGCGACAACGGCACCGAGGTCCCTGGCCTGCGCGACAAGAGCCTTCAGGGAATCAACACTCCTGACGCTTCCGGTGGGGTTGCCCGGGGAATTCACCCAGATCAGCCGCACGCGTGAGCGCGTCACTTCATCAAGTTCGTCGAGGTTGTCCGTGGCCACCGACGTGACACCAGCGAGCGTGGCCCCGATGTCATAAGTAGGGTAGGCCACCTTGGGACGGACGACGACGTCGCCCGGCTGGAGCCCCAGCAGGAGCGGCAGCCAGGCCACCAGTTCCTTGGACCCGACGGTGGGCATGACATTCCGCGGGTCCAGGCCCGGAACGCCGCGGCGGCGTTCGAACCACCCGGCAATGGCTTCCCGCAGCGGGATGGTGCCATGGACGGTCGGGTAGCCCGGTGCGTCAGCGGCGGCCTTGAGTGCCTCCTGGATCAACGCCGGAGTAGGGTCAACCGGAGTTCCAATGGAGAGGTTTACGGCCCCGCCATGATGCTCCGAAGCCCTGGCCAGATAGGGCGCCATGGCCTCCCACGGGTAATCGGGCAGGCTCAGGCCAAAATTGTTCACCGCTGCGGTCACCGGGGTACCCGGCTCAGTGGTCTTGGTTCTGCGGGGGCAGCGCGGCAATCATCGGGTGGTCCTTGCCCGTGTTGCCGATCTTGGCGGCACCGCCGGGCGACCCAAGGTCATCGAAGAATTCCACGTTGGCCTTGTAGTAGTCAGCCCACTCATCGGGGGTGTCATCCTCGTAATAGATGGCCTCCACCGGGCACACCGGCTCGCAGGCACCACAGTCGACGCACTCATCCGGATGGATGTACAGCGAACGCTCACCCTCATAGATGCAGTCGACCGGGCATTCCTCAATACATGCCTTGTCCTTGACATCTACACACGGCTGCGCGATTACGTACGTCACGTCCCTTGCCTCTCCACGTTGTTTCCGGCGACGGCCGGCAGTTGCATCCGGCGCTCGGTCCGGACTGTTGACTTCAGAGCCTATTATCTCCCAGCCCGTTCCTGCGAACCTAGCCGGCCGCCTAGTATGAACTGGTGAGTCCCACCCAGCCTACGCCCCGAGAGTTTCTGGCCCGTGCAGCGCCCGGGACCAGGGTGGTGGTCCGCTACCGGATCGCAGGCGGCGGCCTCACTGACGCGCTGGGCCATCTGGTGGACACCGACGACGACGGCTGCACCGTGCGCACGCGGCAGGCCGACGTCGTGATCCCCTTGGAACTCGTTGTGGCTGCCAAGGAAGTGCCACCCGCTCCCCCACGCCGCCCGGCGCGCGCCCGGGACTGAATCCCGGCCAAACATTTGGCGAAGTCCAAGCACAAAAACAAACTGCCGGTACGACGGCGGGAATTCCGCCTGCCGTACCGGCAGTTTCAGTTATGTGCTCTAGGTGATTAGACCTTCGCGCGGGCGCGGTTAGCCTTGGCGCGCTCGTTGGTGTCCAGGATGACCTTGCGGATGCGGATGGACTCCGGAGTTACCTCAACGCACTCGTCCTCGCGGGCGAATTCGAGCGACTCTTCGAGGGTCAGGTCGCGCGGCGGCGTCAGGTTCTCGAAGGTGTCCGAGGAGGCCGCACGCATGTTGGTGAGCTTCTTTTCCTTGGTGATGTTGACGTCCATGTCGTCTGCGCGGGAGTTCTCGCCGACGATCATGCCCTCGTAAACCTCGGAGGTGGGCTTCACGAAGAAGGAGCCTCGCTCCTGCAGGTTGATCATGGCGAACGGCGTTACAACGCCGGCGCGGTCCGCGATCATGGAACCGTTGGTGCGGTACTCGATCGGGCCGGCCCAGGGCTCGTAGCCCTCGGAGATGGAGGCCGCGATGCCGGCGCCACGGGTGTCCGTGAGGAACTTCGTGCGGAAGCCGATCAGGCCACGGGCGGGAACGATGAACTCCATGCGGCACCAGCCGGTGCCGTGGTTGGCCATGTTGGTCATGCGGCCCTTGCGGGCGGCCATCAGCTGCGTAACAGCACCGAGGTACTCTTCCGGCACGTCGATGGTCATGTGTTCCATCGGCTCGTGGATCTTGCCATCGATGGTCCTGGTGACAACCTGCGGCTTGCCCACGGTCAGCTCGAAGCCTTCACGGCGCATCTGCTCAACGAGGATGGCCAGCGCGAGCTCGCCACGGCCTTGGACTTCCCAGGCGTCGGGACGCTCAGTGGGCAGAACCTTGATGGAGACGTTACCGATCAGTTCCTTGTCCAGGCGGTCCTTCACCTGGCGTGCCGTGACCTTGGCGCCCTTGACCTTGCCGGCCAGCGGCGAGGTGTTGATACCGATGGTCATGGAGATCGCGGGATCGTCCACGGTGATCAGCGGCAGCGGCTGCGGGTTCTCGGCGTCGGTCAGGGTCTCACCGATGGTGATTTCCTCGATGCCTGCCACAGCGACAATCTCACCCGGTCCGGCAGACTCCGTGGGAACGCGGTCCAGGGCCTTGGTGGCCAGGAGCTCGGTGATCTTGACGTTCTTGAGTTCGCCGTTGGCCCGCGCCCAGGCAACGGTCTGGCCCTTGCGCAGGGTGCCGTTGTAAATACGCAGCAGTGCGAGGCGGCCCAGGAACGGGGAGGCATCCAGGTTGGTGACGTGGGCCTGGAGTACACCATTCGGGTTGTACGTGGGAGCCGGAATGTGCTCGATGATGGTCTGGAACAGCGGCTCCAGGTCTTCGTTTTCCGGAGCGGTGCCGTCGGCCGGCTGCTCGAGGGAGGCACGGCCTACCTTGGCTGCGGCGTAGACAACGGGAACGTTGAGGATCTTGTCCAGATCAAGGTCCGGAACTTCGTCGGCGAGGTCAGAGGCGAGGCCCAGGAGCAGGTCCATGGACTCGTGGACGACTTCCTCGATGCGCGCATCGGGACGGTCGGTCTTGTTGACCAGCAGGATGACGGGCAGGTGCGCGGCCAGGGCCTTGCGCAGCACGAACCGGGTCTGGGGCAGCGGGCCCTCGGACGCGTCAACAAGCAGGACGACGCCGTCAACCATGGACAGGCCGCGCTCCACCTCACCACCGAAGTCGGCGTGGCCGGGGGTGTCGATCACGTTAATGGTGATCGTCTCGCCCTTGGAGGACGGCCCGTTGTAGGCCACTGTGGTGTTCTTGGCCAAGATGGTGATGCCTTTTTCGCGCTCCAGGTCACCGGAGTCCATCACGCGATCTTCGAGGTGGTTGTGCTCGGCAAAGGAGTTGGTCTGCTTGAGCATGGCATCGACCAGCGTGGTCTTGCCGTGGTCAACGTGGGCCACAATCGCGACGTTGCGCAGGTCACTGCGCGATGCAGTGGCTACCGCGGTGTTGGTGGTGGTTTCAGACATGCGTAATGGCTCGATTCAGTGGGTCAGCTGTAAGTATCGCCGCATTTCCAACTGGAACGCACGACGGATTGGCCCATTAGCACAGGGCACCTTCCCCCATTCTAGCCGCTGAGCCATTTATTGGCCTAAAAACTTGAGATTGGCTGTGGCTGGGGACCCCAGCAGTAGCGCCAGAGACACGGATGTTCTGTGAGAAAAGTCACTGGCTTTATTTGACTTGATGGCCCATCATGGCTGTGATACTTCAAGCTCGTCCGGAGAACCACTGATGCGAAAAGCCTCGGCTCTGTCCCGCTTCGTCGCATCCGGAATCGCTGTAGGCGTACTCCTGTGCGGCTGCGGACAGCCACCTGCACCTCCCGTTGCGTCCACAGTGCACTCTCCCGGGTCCGGACGGCATGTGGCCCGCGGCGTTGACCCGGCAAATCTTCCCGCCGGCACCATCTATCGGAACCCGGCCAGCGGCAGGGACGAAATGGTGATCCCCGACGTCAGCCGTACAGCCCTCCTGATCGGGGACTCCCAGTCTGAACCCGCAGACGGCTGGCCGCGACTGGGCCTGGCCGCCATTGGTTACAAGGTCCACTTCTGCGGGCTAGGCGGCACGGGCTTCGTGGCCACCAACGGCAAGACCGGGAACTACATCGATGCCCTGCAGCGCGGAGATTGGCTGCTTCCTTATGGGACTCCCCCGCTCATCGTCATCCAGGGCGGCGGCAACGACGCCGGCCAGGGTGCCACTGACGCGCAGATCGTGGCCAACGCGGACCGCCTGGTCGCAGCCCTCAATGAGCGGTACCCGGGTGTCCGGAAGGTCCTGATCGGCACGCTCGGGCGCGGCGCCAACTATGGCGGGGGCCGCCGCAGCCAAGTGGACGCCCTCCTGGGTAGCGTTGCGGCAAGGCACGGCATGCCGTTTGTGGGCGTTGGCGACTGGCTGACCAAGTACAACCTCACCAAGGACCTGGCCGACGCCGTCCACATGAATGCCTCGGGCCGCCGATCGCTGGGTGCCCTTCTGGAGAACAGGCTTCGTGACCTGGGCATCACAGCCCCTCCCGTCGATGGGACCGGCTCGCTGGCAGTCGCCGAACATGACCTGCTTGCTCCCCAATAGCCTTAACCGGATGGAACCGGCACCGAGGCAGGTACCGGTTCCATCTGCAGCCTGGGTGGGGCTGCCTTTGTGAGGCTGCGCTCAGGCCACCTCGGGCGGGAGCATCAGCTTCGCTCCGGGGATGGCGTTAAGCAGGGCCTTCGTGTAGTCCTCTTGCGGGGATTCGAAGACGTCGTCCGTGGAACCGGTCTCCACCAGCTTGCCCTTTTCCATGACGCAGACGTGGTCGGCGATCTGTCGCACCACAGCCAGGTCATGGGTAATGAAGAGGTAGGTAAGGCCCAGGTTCGACTGCAGGTCCGCCAAGAGATTGAGTACTTGCGCCTGCACCAGCACATCCAGCGCTGACACAGCCTCGTCGCAAATAATCACTTCGGGGTCCAGGGCGAGTGCCCGGGCGATGGCCACACGCTGGCGCTGGCCGCCGGAAAGTTCGTTCGGGAACCGTTGCATGCTTGATTGCGGCAGCGACACCTGATCGAGCAACTGGCGGACCTTCTTCTCCCTGCTCGCCTTGTCGCCGATCTTGTGGACGCGCAGCGGCTCCTCGATGGTCCGGTAGATGTTGTACATCGGATCCAGCGAACCGTAGGGATCCTGGAAGATCGGCTGTACCCGCCGCCGAAATTTGAACAGCTCCGCCGGCTTCAGCAAAGAGGTATCGACGCCGTCAAAAAGGATGCGCCCATCCGTGGGCTTCTCAAGTTGCAGGACCATCTTGGCAACAGTGGACTTGCCCGAGCCGGACTCGCCCACGATCGCTGTTGTGGTGCCCCTGGTGACATCGAAGCTGACTCCATCCACAGCTGCAAAATCCGTCGATTTACCCAGTCCTTGCCGCAGCTTGTAGACCTTCCGCAGATCCTGGATCTGCAGGACATGGTCAGCGGCGGCGGACTCTACAGGTGCAAGCAAATCGGATGCTTCCACGCCGAGTTCCTTCGCCACTTGAATCCTTCGGCTCGCCAAGGAAGGGGCAGACTCGACCAGCCGTTGGGTGTACGGGTGCTGCGGATTCCGAAGGAGCTCCAGCGACGGTCCGGATTCCACGACGTTGCCCTGGTACATGACCACTACCTTGTCCGCCCGCTCGGCAGCCAGCCCCAAATCATGGGTAATGAGCAGGACGGCCGTCCCCAGTTCACTGGTCATGGTGTCCAGATGATCCAGGATTTGCCGCTGGACAGTGACGTCCAGGGCCGACGTCGGCTCGTCAGCGATCAGGAGGCGCGGCTGGCACGACAGCCCGATAGCGATAAGGGCCCGTTGGCGCATGCCGCCTGAAAACTCGTGCGGGTACTGTTTAGCCCTCCGATGGGCGTCGGGGAGCCCCGCCTCTGCCAGCACCTTGGCGATATCGTCCGGACCACTCGGCCGGCCATTGGCACGTAGGGTCTCTTTGACCTGGTAGCCGATCTTCCACACTGGGTTCAGGTTGGACATCGGGTCCTGCGGGACCATACCGATCGTGTTGCCGCGGAGTTCAATCATCCGTTTCTCGGAGGCATGGGCTATATCCTCGCCGTCAAGAAGGATCTGCCCACCGGACACCGCGCCGTTGTTAGGCAGCAGTCCGATCGCGGCCAAAGCCGTGGTGGATTTGCCCGAACCGGACTCCCCCACGATGGCCACTGTTTCGCCGGGCATGATGGTCAGGTGGGCGTTACGGACCGCCTGTACATCGCCGCTGCCGGTCTTGAATGTGATGGCGAGGTCGCGGATTTCCAGGAGGGGCTTGTTTCCTGGCTCCTCTGCCTCGTCGATGTGAACGTCGGGAATTGTCATCTTGTCGTCTCTCATCGCTGACGGCTCTTTGGATCAAGGGCATCACGGACTGCATCGCCGAGCATGATAAAACTCAGGACCGTAATGGAAAGCGCGGCGGCGGGGTAGAGCATGATTTCCGGCTTCGTTCGAATGGACGACTGTGCGCCGGCGATGTCATTACCCCAGGACATGATGCTGGGTGGCAACCCAATGCCAATGAACGACAGCGTGGCCTCGGCCACGATGAAGATGCCCAGGTTCAAGGTTGCGAGCACGATGATGGGGGCTAAGGCATTAGGCAGGACGTGCCGCACCAAGGCACCCACTTTCGATACACCCAAGGCACGGGCTGCCGTAACGAAGTCGGCATTGCGGACTTCGAGCACGGCGCCACGGGTAATACGGGCCATTTGCGGCCATGCCAACACTGCAATGACCGCAACCACTGTCCACACACTCTTGTTTTCCCGGAACACCGGCAGCTGAGTGATCACCAGCGCGCCAAGGACCAGGGGCAAAGCGAAGAAAATGTCACCAAGCCGTGCAAGGACAGCATCCACCCAGCCGCCGTAGTAGCCTGCAACTGCACCGAGGGTCACTCCGATGACGAGGACACAAAGCACTGACAACACGCCCACCGAGAGCGAGGCCTGCGTCCCGTGGACAACCCTCGAATAAATGTCGCAGCCCTGGAAGGTGAAACCGAAAGGATGCCCGGCGGTAGGGCCGGCTTCCGAATTGGCCAGTTGGCAGTCGTCGTTAGGCGGCACTGTCGAAAGCAGGCCTGGGAAGATCGCGATGACAATCAACGCCAGAATCAGCAGCGTGGAGATAATGAACAGTGGACGGCGGCGAAGCTTTCGCCAGGCGTCTGCCCAGAGGCTCAACGGTGCCTGATCAGACTTCAGGGCATCTGTTGCAAGCAACGGGGTCTCTTCGATGGGTGCTACAAAATGGTTGTTTCTACTGGTCATAACGAATCCTCGGGTCCAGCCAGGCATACAGGAGATCAACAAGCAGGTTGGCCACCACAAAGACCAGCACCAGGATGCTGACAATGGAAACGATGGTTGGGCCTTCGCTCCGCAACGTTGCCTGAAACAGCTTGTTGCCGACTCCCGGAATATTGAAGATGAATTCGGTGACAATCGCGCCGCCCATGAGGCCGCCAAGGTCAGCACCCAGGAACGTCACCACCGGGATCAGCGAGTTACGCAGAATATGGGTCATGACGACGCGGGGCCTGGAAAGGCCCTTGGCGGTGGCAGTCCGCACATAATCGGCATTCATGCTTTCACTCACGGATGCACGCGTCAGGCGCAGCACGTAGGCAAAAGACACCAAGCCCAAGACGGTGGCAGGCAGCAGCAGGTTGCCCCAGTCAGCCGTTGCGCCGACCGTTGGTTTCGCCCATCCCAGCCTGACTCCGAAGATGAGCTGAAAGACGAAGCCGAGAACGAACGTGGGGACGGCGATGACCACCAGGGAGGCGACAAGAACAGTGGAGTCAAACCACTTGCCACGGCGAAGGCCGGCGAAAACGCCGAAAGCGATCCCGAAAACCGCCTCGATGATGAGCGCCTCGACGGCGAGCATAGCTGTCACGGGAAAGATGCGGGCCAGGGACGCCGCAATGGGCTGACCGGTGAAGTCGTTCCCAAGGTTGAACGTAAAGAGGTTCTGCAGGAAAAGACCGTACTGGACCCAGAAGGGTTCATCCAGGTGGTACTGGCTGCGCAGGGTGTCGATGACAGCCTGCGGGGGCTGGCGGTCACCAAAGAGCGCCGCAATGGGGTCCCCGGGAAGGGCGAACACCATGTAATAGACCAAAAGAGTGGTGCCAAGGAAGACGGGGATCACTTGAAGGAGCCGACGAAGAATAAAACGGGCCACAGGATCACCAGCCTTCCGGGAGGGAAGAAAAATGGTTCATGCTTGCCTTCCTGCCGTGCAGGCAAAATGGGGGCCCGGCCATGAAACCGGACCCCCATGCGCCTGTCGGCAAGTTAGATCCTGGGGACTACTTTGCCGTGATGTCGAAGTAGCGGATGCCGCCGTTCCAGCCGGTTTCGGCCTTCACAACGTTGTTGCTCCACACAATCGGCTTAGCCTGATCCCAGAGAGCCAGGCCGGGAAGGTCCTCGAAAAGGATCTCCTGTGCCGCGTTGAACTTTGCGTTCGCCTCTTCGGTGGTCTTGGCTGCCAGGCCCTCCTTGAGGAGCTTGTCGAACTCAGGGTTCGAGTACTTCTCGTAGTTGGAGGACGCTCCCGTTGCCCAGACAGGCCCAAGGAAGTTGTACAGCGACGGGTAGTCGCCCTGCCAGCCGGCTCGGGTCAGGCCCGGAAGTGACTGGGACTTACGCAGGTCCAGCACTTCGGCGAACTTGGCGAAGGGCTGGATTTCAGCCTGGATGCCGAGGTTGTTCTTGAAGCCGTTGGCCACAGCGTCGATCCATTCCTTGTTGCCGCCATCAGTGTTGGAGGCAATCAGGAGCGGCTTGGAAGCGTCGTACGGCTGGATCTTTTCGGCCTGGGCCCACAGATCCTTCGCCTTGGCGGGGTCGAACTTCAAGGTTTCGCTGCCCTTGAGTCCTTCCTTGTAGCCGTCAATCACCGGCGGGGCGTAAGCCTTGGCCGGGGTGCGGGTTCCGCTGAAGATCACCTTGCAGATTTCCTCGCGGTTGATCGCGTAGGAAAGAGCCTGGCGACGCAGCTTGCCGGCCTCACCCTGGAAGTTCGGGTTGTAACCCGGGATGTTCAGGGTGGAGTTGGTGGCGACGGGCTTCGTGGCGTTACGGTCCGGGAAATCCGTGACATAGGTCTTCAGGGCGTTCGACGGCAGGACATCCGTGATGTCGAGGTTGTCCGACTGCAGGTCAGTGTACGCGGGGCCCGGATCAGTGTAGAACTTGAAGGTCACGCCACCGTTCTTCGCCTCACGGGGTCCGCTGTAGTCTGCGTTCTTCACCAGTGAGATGGACTGGTCGTGTACCCACGCGCCGTCCTTTTCGAACTTGTACGGGCCGTTCCCGACAGGGTTTTCGCCGAAGGTCTTCGGATCCGTCAGGGCTGCGGAGGGCAGAGGGAAGAATGCCGAATATCCAAGTCGCAGCGACCAGTCAGCCTCGGGCTGAGCGAGCTTGACCGTGATGGTGGAGTCATCCTTGGCTTCAAGACCTGACATGGTTTCGGCTGTGGGTGCGGGCGTCGTGGTGGTCTTGCCGTCGGCAGACTTCTCAGTGGTGACGGCCGAGACTTCCTCGTAGCCGGCAATGGATTCGAAGAAGAATCCGTTGTTCTGGAGGTTCTTGGAGTTCGCGGCGAAGTTCCACGAATCCACGAACGTCTTAGCCGTGATTTCTTCGCCATTCGTGAACTTCTGGCCCTGCTTGACCTTGATGGTCCAGTTTTGGGCGTCAGGCGATTCAATGGACTCGGCAAGGGCGTTGACGGGTTTGCCGTCGGCGTCGTACGTGCGAAGGCCTTCGAACAGCAGTTCGACAACACGGCCGCCATAAACTTCATTGGTGTTGGCGGGCAGCAACGGATGCTGTGGTTCGTTGCTATACGCGGTAATGACCTTGTTGGGGTCGCCGGCAGACTGGGTGCCGCCGTCGTCAGTACCGCCTCCGGCACCGCAGCCGGTCAGGGCAAGCGCGGCGATTGCCACCATGCCCAGTGCTTTGGAAGTGCGCGTGAAACGCATTCCGCCTCCTATGAGTTGTGGGAGATATTCAAGGGAATCTTTTGCTTCCCCGCAGCCTGGACCACAGTCTTCCACTGTGACGCAGGCTACATATACGAGTAGCCTAACCGCACAGAGTCCAAATACTGGTACTCCGTTGCCAAACCGTAACCGGTTAATCGCCATTAGCTCGCCGGGGCACGGAAGTTGTGCAAGTCACATGTTACTCGCAGGTAGGACCAACGCCGAATTGACCCTGCCAACTCCGCCACAGCAGCCTGGACAGGCGGCAACGCGCCTTAGTTCAGGCGCCACTCCCACACGTTCCACCACACGCCCAAGGGGCCACCACTGGCCTTCACGCCCGTGATCCGTCCCGCAACGGCAGTGGTTCCCGTCGTCTGGTAGAGGGGCAGGCCGTAGTCGCTTTCCCAAACCCGTTTGTCTATCTCAGCCATCAGTTCGTCCTGCTTGGCCAGATCAGTGGTGGTGGACAGTTGTTCCATCACCTGGTCCGCGTCGGCGTCGGAATAGCCATTGAAATTACTGCCCGCTCCGGTCCGGAAAATCTGCGGTACCCGGCCGACGCCTACCCCTGTACTGATCCAGCCGAGGATGGCGGCATCGTAGGAGCCGCCGCCGAGTGCCTTGGCCCAATCGGCGTTGCCCTGCCCGGCATCGATCACACGGAAGCCGGCCAGGGCTGCCGAGTCACGGATCAACTCAAATGCCCGCACGCGGTTGGGGTTGTCGCGGTTGTAAAGGATCCGGACCGTGGGAGTCGCACCGTCCAGGAGCGACGCAGCCCCGCCGATGTCTACTTCCGTGTAGTCCGTCGAGCCGTTGTCCTTCACCGTTTCGGTGTACTTGGGGTGGGACGGCAGGAAGACGTGGGAGTCGAGCGGTTTGGCGTCCGGCATCTGGTCTCCGACGATTTCTTCGACGATGTCCTGCCGCGGGACGGTCTTGAGGAATGCCTCACGGATCTTGTCTTCGGCGAACACGCCGGAAAAGTTCAGGTCGAGGTGGTCGTACCCAGACTGGCTGTAGCGTTGAACAGCTATTCCCTGGCCCTCCAGGCCGTTGAACAGGTCCTCGGATCCTGCGGAGGGCTGGGGAGAAATGATGTCAGCCCGGCCGCTTTTGAGCGCGTCCACAGCCGCCGTCACAGCACCTGTGAATTGGATAGTGACCTCATCCAGGTAGGGCTCCGAACCCCAGACGTAGTCCTTGTTCCGAACAAGTGTCACTGAAGCCTCAGGGATGATGTCCCGGACAATGTAGGGCCCATTCGAGAGGTAAATTGCCGGATCACCGGGCAGCGTTTTCGCATCAAAGCCGGAGTTCCAGAAGCTGCTGACCACCTGGAGGTCCGCATTCAGCACCGGCTGCTCCGCGTCACCGCGGGGCGAATCCCGCAAGAGTTCAATCAGGTCATCTTCATCATTGAGTCCGCCCTTGGCGGCCACAACATGGGCCGGAAGACCGACGTCGAACGCCACTTCCCAGTCAGCGTAGGGCGATCCGTATTCCAAAGTGATGGAGCGTCCGTCTCCCCCTATTTCGGGAAAAACCGTAGTGGCCAGGCCGCTGGTGTCCGACGCTGCGGAAAAGTACTTTCTTCCGGTGCCGGCCGCGGGGTCAGCGTCGTCAAAGTAGCCGGACCCCGCCGCCCACGCCAGCACCAGGTCACCCGCATCGACGGCTTCGCCGTCGGACCATTTCACGCCTTCGTTGACCGTGTACCGCACTTTCAGCGGCTGGTCAGAGATCTTTTCGTACCGGCCGAACTTCTCGTTCCGGACCACTTTTGCGGAGTCGTCAACGTAGTAAAAGCCGGAGTGGGTGGCGTACCAGACTTTGGAATTGATGTCGGTGTTGCCGTCCGTGCTGAACGGATTAAAGGAGGAGAGGGCATTGACTTCAGCCACTGTGGCACTGCCGCCGCGTTTTGCCTCGCCGACCACGACGGGCAGCGCTCCCCCGCCGCCGCCGGAACAACCGGCAAGAACCAGGGCCGCCGCCGCTGCACTGCTGATGAGCTTTACCAGACGCCTGAGAGGCATGCCGTCTCTCCTTATGTGTACCCTCTGCCTGAGGGGCCCCTGGACACGCCAGGATCACGTCCAATGTCCTTCAGCAAGAATACTTCGTATGGTCCGGGGCCGGCACCAAAAAGCTGCCCGGTTCCCTGAACCGGGCAGCTTTCGATCCACCCAGCACGCGAAATGAAGGTGCCCTATATGCGCCTTTTCAGCCCGACGTGGGCAGTCCGATATCCGAGTCGGGTGTAGAAGGCTCGGGCCCGTTCCCGTGCTTCGTCCGTGGTCACCTGTGCCAGTTGCGCCCCACGCGCCCGCCCGAAATTGTGTGCCCATTCAAGCATCGCGGTGCCCAAGCCAAGTGAACGCTCCGCGGCCGCAACTCGCAGTCCCTCGATCTGAAGTCGGGAAGAACCACCCCGGGAAAGACCAGGAATAACGGTCAACTGCATCGTGCCCACGATGCGATCGGCACCATTGCGGACAACCCCCAGATAGTTTGAACTGTCACGTTCAACCACGTTGAAGGCCGCCTCGTATCGTTCGAGTTCGGCGCACTCACGATCGGGTCCGAACTGATCATCAGACAGCAGCGCGGCGATGGCCTGAACATCTTCGCGACTTGCCCGTTCCAGCCTGAAGGTCCGGCCCGCCACCCGCAACAGTCCTCGAACCGAGGATCGCGCGTCTGCCTGCAAACGGGCGACCAGCAGATCAAGCCATCCGCCGACGTTGGCTCGAGCCTCGACGGTATCGGGGTAACGGCATCTCAAGTGCAGCCCGGACTCGTCCAGAATGAACCAGAGCATGACGCTGTCGGTGTCGATTGTGGCGCTGACATAATGGGCTTCGAGTCCGACCGAGTCGATTCGCACCGGCAGTCTGCGCAGGTCCAGCCAGGAGATCGCAAACATACCAGGAGCTACGGGCATGCCGCCCCATGGAGCCAGCACGTCCGCGAGCGGCCACGAGCCAAGCTGTACGGCCTCTTTTACCGCGGCCGCCGCAGCGTGCGGCTCGGCGACCGCCGACTCAAGTACCGAATTGGTAATGAACCAGCCGACTGAGTCATGCCAGTTCTCATCGAAGCGGCTGTGAACGGGAAAAACAGCTCGCAGCGGCGTTCCGGCCAACTCGCGGGTTACCGCAGTCATCGCAACAACAGCGAGTGCGAGCGTCGACACACCGTCACTGCGGGCCTGCGCGGCAAAGGCGGCACCGTCGTCGAGATCGAACACATCGCGCACTTCCACACGCTCGTGCTGCGGATCGGCCGCGCCCAGGGGCAGTGGGAATTGCGGCATAACGCCGCCGCTGTCCCGGATGATGTTTTCCCATCGGTGACGCACGGAGCCCGGCGCTGCATTCCGCTCCAGCAGTGCTTGCGTGTGTTCAACAAATGCGGGCGCTGGCCCGCGGAACGGTTCGCGGTCCGCCCTCCCAGCATCGAGCGCCGACAGCAGGTCGCGCGCGATCACCAGCATCGACCACATATCGACGTGGGCGTGGTCTGCCGCAATCACGACGGTCAGTCCAGCAGCAGTCTCCAACACGCAGAGCCGGTGCGAGGGCTGCTGATATGGCGAACATGCGGCATCGAGAATGTCCCGCACCGTGTCGTTGACGGCCTGGCCAGGAGATATCTGATGCTCGACCCAGGTTCCCGGACCAACGTCAATTTCGTGAAGCTCCGGATCACCATCCGCACCGGGCACGAATGCCGTTCGCAGTGTGCCATGACGGGCTACGACAGCCAGCCACGCATCGGCAATTGACTCACGACGGGTTGGAGTCGGCAGCCGAAAAGACAATGCCATCCAAGAGCCGGGGCGGTCGCCTGCCCCCACATGGAGTTGCTGGTCAAAGGACACTGGAAGGCGTCGGTCCAGCACATTCACACTGACGTCGTAGCCCCAAAGTCGTCCAAACGGTAGGCGCAGGTGCTTGACGTTGGTCAGCCGCATGGCAGAAGCCTATCGCCCCGGATAACCTGAATGCTCAACGCGGCCGCCCGAGGTCACGCGGTCAGTCACGAAACGAGGAGCCAGATGCCCACTTTCGAGGTTCCCGGAGCGGAGCTTGCGGTTGCTTTGAGCGACGAAGGTGGACACCCGGTTGTCCAACTGCATGGCCTTACCTCAAGCCGCGCGCGCGATCGCGTGCTCAACCTCGACCTCGGTCGAGGCCTTAGTGGCACTCGGCTGCTGCGGTACGACGCACGCGGCCATGGCCGGTCGACGGGGCGGAAGGTCCCCGAGGACTATCAGTGGCAAAGCCTCGCCGACGACCTCCTGCGACTGCTCGATAAATGGTTCCCGGGCGAACGTGTCCACGGAGTTGGTCCCTCCATGGGTACCGGCACACTCTTGCACGCCGCTTCCCGCGAGCCGGACCGCTTTACCGGGCTCACGCTTATGGTGCCACCCACGGCGTGGGAAACCCGACCTGCACAGGCTGCAAACTACCGGGTTGCCGCAGCGCTAATCCAATCTGACGGTGTCAAGGCATTCCTCGCCACCACGCGCGGAGCGCCACCTCCGCCGGCCACAATTGGTGCGCCGGAAACGGTGCCTGACGTCCCCGACGCCCTCTTGCCGTCGTTGTTTCGAGGCGCGGCACTCAGCGATCTGCCTGCTCCCGAGGCCATCGCGCGAATCGATGTACGGACGACAATCCTGGCGTGGGTCGATGATCCGGGCCACCCGCTGTCAACCGCCGAATCCCTTGCCGCGCTGCTCCCCCAAGCAACGCTGACGGTCGCCCAAACCCCCGGAGAAGTCGAAACCTGGCCTAATATCCTGAGCCAGGATGTCGCCCATTGGGGCTAACCGATAATTGGCTCGACTACTTGGTCAGACGGAAGCGGCACTCGACTAAACGTTGAAGCGGAACTCCACCACGTCGCCGTCGGCCATTACATATTCCTTGCCTTCAATCCGGACCTTGCCGCGCGACTTGGCTTCGGCCATGGATCCGGCCTCGATCAGGTCGTTGAAGGAAACCACTTCGGCCTTGATGAAGCCACGCTGGAAGTCCGTGTGAATGACGCCGGCCGCCTGCGGAGCGGTGTCACCCTGATGGATGGTCCACGCCCGCGTTTCCTTGGGTCCGGCTGTGAGGTAGGTCTGCAGCCCCAGCGTGTGGAAGCCCACGCGGGCCAACTGGTCGAGGCCGGACTCGTCCTGGCCGTTCATTTCCAGCATTTCCCGGGCTTCTTCCTCGTCCAGCTCCACGAGGTCGGACTCGAGCTTGGCATCGAGGAAGACGGCGTCCGCGGGGGCCACCATGGCCCGCAGCTCTTCCTGCTTCTCCGGGTTCCCCAAAATGCCTTCGTCGGCGTTGAAGACATAAATGAACGGCTTGGCCGTCAGCAGGCTGAGCTCCTTGAGGTGCTCCATCTCCAGCTTGTCGCTTTTGATGGAGGCGAAGATCGTGTCGCCGCGCTCAAGGACTGCCTGCGCAGCCTTGATGGCTGCCAGTTCGGCGGCTTCCCGCTTCTTGATCTTGACTTCTTTTTCGATCCGCGGAATGGCATTCTCAATGGTCTGCAGATCGGCCAGGATCAGCTCGGTGTTGATGGTTTCCATGTCCGAGCGTGGGTCCACCTTGCCGTCCACGTGGATGACGTCGGGATCATCGAACACCCGGACCACCTGGGCGATGGCCTCAGCTTCACGGATGTTGGCAAGGAACTTGTTGCCCAGGCCTTCGCCCTCCGACGCGCCCTTGACGATTCCGGCGATGTCCACGAAGGACACCGGGGCCGGCAGCAGGCGCTGCGAGCCAAAGATCTCCGCGAGCTGCTTCAGCCGCGGATCCGGCAGGTTCACGACGCCGACATTCGGCTCGATCGTGGCGAACGGATAGTTCGCTGCGAGCACCTGGTTGCGGGTCAGTGCGTTGAAGAGAGTTGATTTGCCGACGTTGGGCAGTCCGACGATGCCAATAGTAAGAGCCACGAGCATTGATTCTACCCGCAGCAGGCCCAGAACCTTTCAGCGGCGGTCTTTGGAAGTCCGCGCAACCCTGCGGACATCCCGCGCGCAGGACTGCCGCTGCCCTGAAATGTCACAGGGGCGTGCCACAGTGAGGATATGGATGCTTTCGCCCTGATTCTTGCCCTGTTGATGCTGCTGATCGGCGCCTTTGCCGGTGCCGCCGCCACCTATTTTTCGTTCCGCCGCCGCGCCCACTCGCTGGAGGAGGATTTCGACGCCGTCTCATCCCGCCTTTCCGAGGTCAGCGCCCAGTTCGCCGCAGCCGACGCCGAACGCCGCCTCCTCAGCATCCAGAACCGGGAGCTCGGCGAGTCCCGCAGCCAGGACGGGAACGTGCTGCGTGCGCTCGCACCGGTCGCAGAAAAACTGACGGCCGTGCAGCAGCAGGTGGCTCTGCTCGAGCGTGACCGACTCGAACAGTATGGCCAGCTCGCTCAGCAGCTCCAGGAGGCCCGTCTCTCGGACGCCCAGCTGATCCGCTCCACCCACGCCCTCGAATCCGCCCTTCGCTCGAACAGCGCGCGTGGCCAATGGGGCGAGGTACAGCTGCGCCGGGTGGTTGAAGCATCCGGGATGCTCAAGCACGTGGACTTCCTGGAGCAGGTCCACAGCTCCGGCACGGACTCAACCGTCCGCCCCGACCTCGTGGTCCAGCTGCCCGGGGAAAAGCAGCTCGTGGTGGACGCCAAGGTGCCGCTGTCCTCATACCTCGCCGCCCAGGAACTGGGTTCCGTACCAGCGGGTGAGCAGGGAAATCGTCCCCTGGACGGCGGCGGCTCGCAGCAGGCCTTGCTGGCCGCCCACGCCAAGGCCCTGCGAGCCCACGTTGACGCCCTCAGCAACAAGAAATATTGGGACATTCCCGGAAACACTCCCGAGCTGGTGATCTGTTTCCTGCCCGCCGAATCGATCCTGGCAGCGGCCCTCATGGCTGATGCCACTCTGCTCGACCATGCCTTGTCCAAGAATGTGGTCCTGGCTTCACCCAGTACCCTGCTGGCCGTGCTGAAGTCTGTGGCCTTCACATGGCGCCAGGATGTGCTGACGGACAGCGCACGCGAACTCTTCGAGCTCGCTCATCAGCTGTACGAACGCATGGGAACCCTGGGCGAGAACGTGGGCAAGCTGGGCTTGTCGCTGAAGTCCTCAGTGGACCGGTACAACTCCATGGTCGGCACCCTTGAGGCCCGGATCCTGCCCACTGCCCGGAAACTCAACGCCATGGACGAATCCGGATTGCTCACTCCGCCTGCGCTGGAAGTAACGCCGCGTTCGCTGGCAGCCCCGGAGCTGCAGCAGGACGACGCCGCGGCCTGACGTTGCCGGGGAACTGTCAGCTGCGGGACCGGCGTCCGCCGAGCGCGCGGCTGACATCCCCGGCTTCCTTGAGAGTTGCGCGAAGTTCTTTGGGCAGCGAGAAGAGCAGGTCTTCCTCGGCCGTGACAACTTCCTCCACGGAAGAGTAGCCGTAGTCTGCGAGCAGCCGCAGGACATCCTTGACCAGGACTTCGGGCACGGAAGCGCCGGAGGTGACCCCTACAGTCGCCACGCCTTCAAACCATGCCTCGTCCACTTCGTTGGCAAAGTCCACGCGGTAGGACGCTTTGGCACCGTATTCCAGGGCAACTTCCACAAGCCGTACCGAGTTCGAAGAGTTGGCCGAACCCACCACAATGACCAGGTCCGCCTGCGGAGAGATCTTCTTGATGGCCACCTGCCGGTTGGTCGTCGCGTAGCAGATGTCGTCGCTCGGCGGATCCTGGAGGGTGGGGAACCGCTCCTTGAGGAGCCGGACGGTCTCCATGGTCTCATCAACACTCAGGGTGGTCTGGGACAACCAGATGACTTTTTCCGGATCCCGGACCGTCACCTGGTCCACTTCATGCGGGCCGTTGATGATCTGGATGTGCTCCGGTGCCTCGCCCGCGGTTCCTTCAACTTCCTCATGGCCGTCGTGGCCGATCAGGAGGATGTCGAAATCGTCCTTGGCGAACCGGACGGCCTCCTTGTGGACCTTTGTCACAAGCGGGCAGGTGGCATCAATGGTACGGAGTCCGCGGTCCTCCGCGGACTGGACAACGGCGGGCGATACGCCGTGGGCAGAGAAAATGACCAGGGCGCCTTCGGGCACCTCGTCGGTTTCGTCCACAAAGATGGCGCCCTGTTCCTCCAGCGAGCTCACCACGTGGACGTTGTGCACGATCTGTTTCCGCACATACACCGGAGGGCCGTAGTGCTCCAAGGCCTTTTCCACCGCGATGACGGCCCGGTCAACACCGGCGCAATAGCCGCGGGGAGCCGCCAGCAGAACCTTCTTCGGGCCCGCTACCGGGGCCGCCGCAGCAACGTCCTCAGGCGAGCGCCGCCTTCGCGGGACAGTTGGCATCGAGAGGGAAACGGCGGTTGAAGTCATTCCTCCATGCTACCGGGTGAGGGCCCGCCGCCCCCGCGAAGCGATGCCGATCACAAGGGCGGCCGCCAGGAGCACTCCGCCTGCAACCGCGGTTCCCGATATCCAGGACTGGAAGCTGCTGGACGCCGCCGCCACGAACGCATCCTTGAACCTGTCGGCCACCTCATTTCCGCTGGCCGTCCCCACGACGGCGCCGCGGGCCCATTGTGAGCCGAAAGTCCACAAGGCCGCCAAGACCAGTGCCCCCACGCCAGCACTGAAAAATACGGTCCAGCGCCGGCGCGCCAACACCAAGGCGAGTGCCAGGGCGATTCCCGCGCCGATCGCCAGCGAATAAGCCAGCGGGGCGTAGGCAGACAGGCGCTCGATCCACTGGCGCTGATCCGGCTGTCCAACGTTGATCAGGGTCTGTTCGGGGGCTTCCAGCTTCAGTCCCGTCGTGCGGGAAAGCTCCTCAACCGCCAGCGCAACCAAGGGTGCCACATCCAGCGTGAGCGACGTGGCGGCGTCCGCTTCGGCCGGCAGGGAGGCGGGGTCGGCAAAGTTCAAACGATGGCTCTTCCGGAGGGACTCTTCCCAGGCTGCCGGGTAACCGGGCAGCCCGGTCAGGGAGCCGGCCGCCGCTTCTGCCACCGGCTGGACGAGGCCTGCCAACGCGTCCGGGATGGAGCTTGTGTCGATGGTTCCCACTGCAGCGGCAGCGAGCCGCTGCTGGAAGTCTGCGTCCTGCCCCAGCGGAGCCGACATTGCCACAAAGCCGTCCTCATCCACCACGTTGCGGTCCACCCAGATAGCAGGGACTGCCACGGCGGACAGCAGGACGCCGAGGAGGACGGCTACGGCTGAAACGAAGGTGCGCAAAAGCTGGTCCTAACTGGTTGACGGCTGAGGGGCCATCCTATGCATGAAGCCTGGATAAAGAATGTCCGCCTTCGGTGGTAGAGCTTATGGATAAGGTTGAATGACAGCCGCCATTCAAACATGAACTGCCAATTGCCGAACAAAGGACCGCCATGCCGCCAGCCACAGCTTCCCGGGGCAGCGCGCATGTCTGAACAGGCTGCCCTTCCGGGCACCGCTGCCAGCACGTTGCCCGCCACTGCCGCTGAAACCAGCCCGGACAATCCTTGGCCTTTGCAGTTGTTGTCCCAGAAACTCAAGGCGCACATCGACCGCACGCCTTCGGCATGGGTCGAGGGCCAGGTCATCGAAATGAACCGCCGCGGCGGCAATGCCTATTTGACGCTGCGCGACGTCGACGCGGAGGTTTCGCTGCCGGCGTCGGTCTGGACCAAGGTGTTGGACCGCCAGAACATGCCGTTGGAGCGGGGATCCCGGGTGGTGGCCCTCCTGAAGCCTGAGTTCTGGCTGAAGACCGGCCGCCTCAACATGCTCGTCAGGGATATCCGGCCGGTAGGACTGGGCGATCTGCTGGCGCGGATCGAACGCCTGCGCCAGGCACTTTCGGCCGAGGGCCTTTTTGCGGACTCCCGGAAAAAGACCCTGCCGCTGCTGCCCCACCGCATCGGCCTCATCACGGGTCGGGATTCCGACGCCAAGAAGGACGTCCTGCAGAACGCAGCGCTTCGTTGGCCGGCCGTTGAGTTTGAAATCCGTGAGGTGGCTGTCCAGGGCAACACCGCGGTGTCACAGATCGTCCGGGCACTGCGCGAGCTTGACTCCCGTCCCGACGTCGACGTCATCGTCATCGCCAGGGGCGGCGGAGCCTTGGAGGACCTCCTTCCGTTCAACAGCGAAGAACTGATCCGCGCCGTCGCGTCCGCGGTCACCCCGGTGGTCAGCGCCATCGGCCACGAGGCGGACAGGCCATTGCTCGACGACGTCGCCGACCTGAGGGCTTCAACGCCCACCGATGCCGCCAAACGGATCGTCCCGGATGTCGCGGAGGAACTGGCGGGCGTCGGCCAGGCCAGGGAACAGCTCCGCCGCTGCATCAGCCGGCTGGTGGACCGGGAGACGGACCGCCTCCATGCTCTGCAGTCCCGCCCGGTGCTGGCCGCGCCGGAGACCATGGTGACTGGCCGCTCGGAAGAGATTGAGCGCCTCCTGCGGCGGTCCTCCGCGGCCGTCAGCTCGCTGGTGGTGCGGGCGGCTGACCAACTCGCCCACCTGCAGGCCCAGGTGCGGTCCCTTTCCCCACAAAAAACCCTCGACCGCGGCTACGCCGTAGTGGAACTGGCCAACGGCCGGCCCGCGCGGGCAACGGAAGCTTCCGGCCACGCCGTGGTCCGAGATCCGTCGGAGGCACCGTCCGGAACAGCATTATCGGTGCGGGTCGCCCACGGCCTCTTCGGAGCCACCTCCACCGGGAAACTTCAACAAGGAGAAGCACATGCCTGACACAAAACCCGATCCGGAAATCGAAGCGCTGAGCTACGAAGAGGCGCGCGAGCAGCTCATCGGCGTCGTGGGAAAGCTGGAGGCCGGAGGTGCAAGCCTTGAGGAATCACTGGCCCTCTGGGAACGGGGCGAAGCCTTGGCGAAACGCTGCGAGGAATGGCTCGAAGGCGCCAGGAAGCGTCTGGCTGCTTCCCGGGACCAGCCGCTCTGACCGGATCCGGGAAGAGTCAGGACCTTTCGACCAGTTCGCGTTCAATCGGGACGTCAAGCTCGGCCTTTGGCCACTCCAGCCTGAGGTCAGACAGTGCTCCCAGCACCAGCTGCTGCACAGCGATCCTGGCATACCATTTCTTGTTGGCCGGCACCACGTGCCAAGGGGCAACCTCAGTGCTGGTGGCGTCGAAGGCAGCCTGGTAGGCGTCCATGTAGTCGTCCCAGAAGGCCCGCTCCTTGAGGTCTCCGCTGCTGTATTTCCAGTGTTTGGCGGGGTTGTCCAGTCTGGCCACGAGCCGTGACTTCTGTTCATCCCTGCTGATGTTCAGCATCACCTTGACGATTTTCGTGCCCGCATCCGTCTGCCGCGCCTCAAATTCGTTGATAGCACGGTACCTGCGCTTGATTTCCTCAGGCGTTGCCCAGTTGTGGACCCGGTGGATCAGGACGTCCTCATAATGTGACCGGTCAAAGATGCCCACCATGCCTGCTGCCGGCACGGCCTTCTCGATCCTCCACAGGAAATCGTAGGACTTCTCCTCCTCGGTGGGAGCCTTGAACGCCTTGAACTGGACGCCTTGCGGGTCCATCGCGGCCATGACGTGGTTGACGATGCCGCCCTTCCCCGCCGTGTCCATGGCCTGCAGGATCAGGAGCATCCGCTTCTTCCCGCCAAAGCGCGACTCCGCGAACAGCTTCTCCTGCAGTTCGGCCAGCGCGCTGTCCAGCTCGGCCAGGATGGTCTGACCGTCAGCCTTGTTCCCTGGGTATCCGGGCGTGGCGTCCGCGTCTGCGTCGGCAAGGGAAAAGCCCTCACCAATCCTCAGCGTTTCAGAAGGGTGCTCCTCGAACTCAACGACGCCGTCCATGACGGTCCTTTCCCACGGTTCCGCGTGCCAAGGATGCACGTCACCACAGGCTAGTTCCCCTGGTACCTGCTTAGGAAGTCCCCCATGCGCCCCACAGCCTCCTCGATGTCCTTGACGTTGGGCAGCGTGACCATCCGGAAGTGGTCCGGACGCACCCAGTTGAAGGCACGGCCGTGCGAAACCAGGATCTTCTGCTCTTTCAGGAGGTCCAGGACAAATTTTTCATCGTCCCGGATGTGGTAGACCTCCGGGTCCAGTCGCGGGAACAGATAAAGCGCACCCCTGGCCTGTTGTGTGCTGACTCCTGGAATGGCGTTCAGCATGTCATACGCCTTGTTGCGTTGCTCCAGGAGCCTCCCGCCGGGAAGGATGAGGTCATTGATGCTCTGGTAGCCGCCGAGCGCCGTCTGGATGGCATGTTGGGCGGGCACGTTGGCGCACAGGCGCATGTTGGCGAGCAGGTTGATGCCCTCCAAGTAATCCGAGGCATCCTTCTTGGGCCCGGATATGGCCATCCAGCCAGCCCGGTAACCACAGACCCGGTAGGCCTTCGAGAGTCCGCTGAAGGTGAGGCAAAGGACGTCGTCTCCGGTCAGCCCGGCGAGGTTTACGTGGACCGCGTCCTCATACAGGATCTTTTCGTAGATTTCATCTGCGAAAAGGACCAGCCCGTGCTTCTCGGCCAGGGCCACAATCTTCTTCAGCGTCTCTTCGGGATAGACGGCCCCGGTGGGATTGTTCGGGTTGATCACCACAATGCCCTTGGTGCGCGGTGTGATCTTGGCTTCCATGTCTTCGAGGTCCGGCTGCCAGCCGGACTCCTCGTCGCACAGGTAATGCACCGGTTTGCCGCTGGCCAGGGCCACCGAAGCGGTCCACAGCGGGTAGTCCGGGGTGGGAATCAGGACTTCGTCGCCATCGTCCAGCAACGCCATCAGGGACATCGTGATGAGTTCGCTGACACCGTTGCCCAGGTAGATGTCATCCACATGGATGTTCTGGATGCCACGGGTCTGGTAATACTGCGAGACGGCGGTCCGGGCCGAAAAAATGCCGCGGGAGTCGCTATACCCCTGGGCATGCGGCAGGTGGCGGATCATGTCCACCAAAATCGCGTCCGGGGCTTCAAATCCAAACGGCGCGGGGTTTCCGATGTTCAGTTTGAGGATCCGGTGACCCTCCGCCTCCATCTGCTGGGCGGCCTGAAGAATCGGTCCACGGATGTCGTAAAGGACGTTGTGAAGCTTGGTGGACTGCCTGAATTCTGCCATCCATCAAATATGCCACAGGAAGGATGTACTTCCGTTGAGACCTCGGACACGTTCGACGGCGGCTGCCGGACACTGAAAGTCCGGCAGCCGCCGTCGTGGTTGAACAGAAAGCAAGGGCTACTTGACGATGCCCTTGTCCTTGAGCCAGGCGGCGGCAGCGTCCTTGGCGTTCTGCTTCTGGCTGCCGCTGACTGCACGGTTGAGGTTGACCAGGTCATCGGTGGTCAGAATCCGCGAAACGGCGTTGAGGGCTTCCTTGGCCTTGTCGGTCATTTTGGCCTCGTTGTACAGGGGCAGGACCTGCTGGGCCTTGAAGTTGTTCTTGGGATCTTCGAGCACCACGAGGTCGTTGTCCGCGATGGACGGCGTAGTGGTGTAGATATCAGCCACCTGGACCTCATCGGTCAGCAGTGCCTGCAGCGTCAGGTTGCCGCCGCCGTCACTGAACGGCTTCAGCGCCTTGAGCTCACAGCCGTAGTTCGCCTTGAGCCCCGGGAAGCCGTAGGCCCGGGTTTCGAAGGTCGCCGGCGCGGCCATGGTCAGGTCCTTGCAGACCTTGGCGAGGTCCTCGATGGACTTCAACTGGTACTTCTCGGCCGTTGCCTTGGTGACTACCATGGCGTCCTTCGACTCAGCCTTTGATGCCTCCAGGACTGCCAGGCCCTCGGGGAGCTTCTCCGGCAGGGCCTTGTAGATATCGTCAGCAGAGACCTCGGCGGCCTCGGGGTCCACGTGCGAGAGCAGGTTGCCGGAGTAGTCCGGGACGAGGTCGACCGAGCCGTCCTGCACAGCCTTGAAGTAGATCTCGCGTGATCCGATGTTGGGCTTGGTGCTGGCCGTGACACCGGCAGCCGTCAGGGCGCCGGCGTAGATTTCGGCCACGATCTGGCTCTCCGGGAAGTCTGCCGATCCAACCACGAGCGGTCCGCCGGTTGACCCGCCGGTTCCGCCAGTGGTGGGGGTGGACAGGGGGTCGCCGCCGCCGCAGGCGGAGAGCGCGACGGCGAGGCCAACGCCCGCCGCGAGGCCGGCAAGGCTCCGGCGGGTGATGGTTGTCCGTACTGGGTTCTTCATGGGGTGCCTCCTTGAACAGCAGCTGCCGCAGGCGCGGCAACCGTAAGATCGGCGGGAGCCTTGTGGCCGCCGTCGGGATCGGTGGACAGGCCGGGCGAGAGCACCATTCTCTGCACCGCGGCAAGAATAAGGTCGACGGCGATGGCCAGCCCCGCGATGAGCAGCGAACCGCCGAGCATCCGGGGAAAGTCTTGCAGGACCAGGCCGTCGAAGAGATACCGGCCGAGGCCGCCGAGCGGCAGGTAGGCAACAACCGATACGGTGGCAATGACCTGGAGCACGGCTGTGCGGATGCCGCCGAACATGACCTGCAGGCCGTTGGGTACTTCCACGCGGAAGAGGATCTGCAACTCGGTCATTCCCATGGCCCGGGCGGCATCAACCACTGTCCGTTCAACGCTGGAGATGCCCGCATACGTTCCGGCTAGCAGCGGCGGAACGGTGAGAATCACCAGTGCCCAAACCGGCGGCATAAGGCTGCTGCCTGCGAGCAGTGCGAAAAGGACGAGCAGCCCCAAGGTGGGGAGGGCACGCAGCGCGCCGGCCACGGCGACGGCAACCACGCGCCCCCGGCCGGTATGCCCGATGTACAACCCCACCGGGACCGCAATGGCGGCTGCTATCACCAGCACCAGGCCGCTGTACTGCAGATGCTCCAGCAGGCGGACGGCGATGCCCGAGCTTCCGGACCAGTGCGCGGGGTCGGTCAGCCAGGCGATGGTCTCCAGGAAGATGCTCATCGTGCCGTCTCCACAGCCAAGGGCAGGCCTGCGGCGTCTTTCATGCCTGAATCGGCAGGGGCTTTCGCAGCCCGCGTCCATGGCGTCAGCAACCGTTCCAGCAGCACCAGCACCATGTCCATCAGCAGGGCCAGCACCAGGATGGCCACGATGCCCACCACCACTTCAGTGACGAAGGTCCGCTGCAGGCCGTCAGTGAACAGCATGCCCAGGTTACCCACCCCCAGGAGGGCGGCAACACTGACGAGGGAGATGTTGCTGACGGATACCACCCTGAGCCCCGCGAACATCACCGGGAGGGACAGCGGCAGGTCAATCTGGAGGAACCGCAGCCAGGGCTTGTAGCCCATGGCCACCGCGGCTTGGCGCAGGTCTTCGTCCACGGAGTCGAAGGCATCCAGGGCGGCTCGCACCAGGAGCGCGACCGCGTACAAGGTGAGGGCAACAATAACGTTCAGCGGATCGAGGATCCGGGTTCCCAGGAGGGGCGGCAAGATGATGAACAGGGCCAGCGACGGGATGGTGTACAGCAGTGAACTTGCCGTCAGCACAACAGACCGGAGCGTGGCGTTCATCCGTGCGAGCTGGGCCAGCGGAATCGAGAGAACCAGTCCGAGCACCATAGGGATCAGGGCAAGGATCAAGTGCTGCCCCGCCCGTTCCATGACCATGCCGCTGTTCGACAGGAACCAGTTCATCAGAGCGCAGCCTGCCGGACCTGGCGGGCTTCCTCAATGACAGCCAGGACCTCCTGTGCCCTGATGGTGCCCAGGACGCGGCCCTCCCGGTCCACGGCCACACCCAGGCCCGAGGGCGAGGAGAGCGCAGCGTCCAGGGCCCGGCGAAGGGTCTCGCCAGGCCGGAACAGGGAGCCGCCGGGAATGAGTTCGCTATCCGTTCCCGGACCCGCCCAGCCGAGCGGGCGCATGTCGCTGTCCACTACCAATTGCCAGCCTGACACAGCTCCGGCGTCCCCGGCGAAGCCCGAATCTCCCCGGACGAGCGTGGGCACCGGGTGGATCCCCACGCCGTCGGACGCCGTAAAGCCCAGATGGCGGAACCCCCGGTCCCGGCCGACGAAAGCTGCAACAAAGTCGTTGGCGGGGGCCCGCAGGATTTCCTCGGGGGTGGCGTACTGGGCCAGCTTGCCGCCCACGGCAAAGACTGCCACCTTGTCTCCCAGGACAGTGGCCTCGTCAATATCGTGGGTCACAAAAACGATGGTTTTGGCCAGGTCTTTTTGCAGCCGCAGGAGTTCCTGCTGCAGTTCGTCCCGCACCACGGGATCCACCGCGCTGAACGGCTCATCCATCAGGAGCACGGGCGGGTCGGCGGCGAGCGCACGGGCTACGCCAACGCGCTGCTGCTGCCCTCCGGACAGCTGGGAGGGGTACCGCTTTCCCAGGACGGACGCCAGTCCGACGACGTCGAGCAGCTCTTCGGCGCGTTTGCGCGCTTCAGCCTTGGGGACTCCGTTGAGCCGGGGAACGGTGGCGATGTTATCCAGCACCGTTCGGTGCGGCATCAGCCCTGAAGACTGCATGACGTAACCCATGGAACGCCGGAGTTCGGCTGCGGGAACAGAGGTGACGTCCTTGCCATCCACGGTGATGACGCCAGACGTTGGCTCGACCATGCGGTTGATCATCCGCAGCGACGTGGTTTTGCCGCAGCCGGACGGGCCCACGAAAACGGTGATCGCACCCCTGTCGATTGACATGGTCAGCTGGTCCACGGCAGGGTGCCCGCCCTGATACTGCTTGGTGACGCTTTGGAACTCAATCATGGCCTGGTCCATTGCGGGACTTACCTGTTCTGTTGGACGGCATCGGACTGCGGATCGACTCGGTAAACAAGCACACTGATAATCACGGTAACCCTCATCCCGACCTCAGCTTAACCAGTGGCGCACGGAAAGTGGGCGAAGGAATCCCTACTGTAATCATTCGGAGACCTCGCCTGTGCGGATGGGCGGAGGTTGCGGAGGGACGCCAACGGCCCCGGCGGCCGCAGGGCTTTGGGCACTGACCGGGGCGCGCGGGGGGCCTAGAGTTGGACTGTGACCAATCTCGAAGTGACTCCCGAGCAGGAAGTTTGTCCACCGGCGGCCCCCGAAGACAGTTCGGGCCCTTGCCTGCAGCTCTGGCCGGAACGGGAAGTTCCGCTGGGTGGGGTGCGGGCCATGAATGTTCGTCGCACGCTACCCCAGCGGGGCCTGCCCACCATCGGTGCGTGGTGCTTCCTGGATAGCTTCGGACCGGACAGGACCGCAATGTCCGTGCTCCCCCACCCGCATATCGGGCTGCAGACCGTGACATGGCCGCTGGCAGGGCATATCCGCCACCGGGACAGCGTGGGCAGCGACGTCGTGGTCCGACCGGGCGAACTGAACATCATGACGGCCGGGCGCGGCGTCTCCCATTCGGAATTTGCTGTTTTGCCGTCGTCGCTCCCCACCTCCGACGGCGGCGGGCAGCTGCCGCTGCAGCGCGGGCTCCAGCTCTGGGTTGCGCTCCCGGACAGCCACCGGCACACGGAGCCTGCCTTCGAGCAGCACCGCGAACTTCCGTCCGTGACCGGTGAAGGATTCACCGCGACGGTGATGGTAGGGGAATTCGCCGGTGCGGCGTCACCGGCCACCATGTACTCCCCGATCGTCGGCGTCGACATCTCGTGCGCGGGCCCGGCCGTGCTCCCCCTCAACAAACACTTCGAACATGCCGTCCTGGTGCTCGACGGCGGGCTGGTGGTGGACGGGCAGGAGATTCCGCCGGGGCCGCTGGGCTACCTGGGCGTGGGACGGACGCAGCTGGCCGTTGAGGCGCTCCCGGACACCAGGTTCGTGCTCCTCGGCGGCGAACCATTCCAGGAGGAACTCCTGATGTGGTGGAACTTCGTGGCACGCACCCATGAGGAAGTGGAGGAGGCTCGTGAGGCTTGGGAGGCTCAGGCCGGTATGCCTGGTTCCGAGGCCAGGGAAGCACGCTACGGGCTGGTGGAAGGGCACGGGCCCGACGCCGGTGCTGAAGCAGGCCGGATCCCCGCGCCCGTCCTGCCAACCGTGCGGCTGACGCCGCGGAAGCGCAGTACCCTCCCGTGACGGGCCGTTGCCGGTAGGTCAGTCAGAACTGGCCGTCCGGCAGGCCCCCTTGGGCTACTCCTGCTCGGAGACCAGCTGCAGGACACCGAACACAGGTTCCTGGTCCAGTACGCGCACGTCGGTGATGCCCGCAGCGGCCAGATGCTTGCGGAAAGCGTCCTGGAGCGGGACAACATTCATTCCCAGGCCGCCGCCCAGAATGACGGGCCCGTCAATTCCCAGCTTCCCGAGCGCCTGCGCGGCCAGGGCTGCGAGGTCGCTGCCGGCCTGGTCGAGGAGCTCCTGGCTTGCGGCGTGGCCTGCCGCAGCCGCCTCCACCACCAGGCGCGCCTGCTGCGCCCAGAACCGGCGGCCGGTGTCCGGGGAATGGAACAGCGAGATCAGCCGGTTGGGATCATTTACCCCGCAGGAGGCCAGGAGCGCCGCCGTCAGCTGGTCGACCGGAAGGCCCTGGTTCATCCTGCGCAAGCTGTAGCGGACAGCTTCGCGCCCCAGCCAGTAGCCGCTGCCTTCATCGCCGAGGAGATAGCCCCAGCCACCGGCCCGGGCCTCTTCGCCTTTGGCATTCCGGCCCCAGGCCGCTGAGCCCGTTCCGGCGATCACTGCAACGCCTGTGCTGGCCCGGCCGGCCGCCAGCAGCAGGCGGGAGTCATGGACCACCGTAATCCTGGCTCCGGGAACGTGGGGTTCAATCAGTGCCGCGAGCGCTGCGGCGTCGTCATCCGTGTCGATCCCGCCTGCGCCGGCGTACACCTGGGAGACGCTGCCGCCGCCGATCCGGGCGAACAGGTCAGCGAGGTTGAAGGCCGCTTCCTCGCGGCTGACGTTTTGGACGTTGGAACTGCCGGCGGACTCGTCTGCGACCACCCTTCCGTCAACAAAACGGACCCCGCGGGTCTTGGTTCCCCCAATGTCCAACCCGATGACGGTTCCTGATAAGGGGCTGCGTCCGGCGGGGCTGTGTTCTGCGGAGGACGGGGTCAGGGGATTTTCGATGTCAGTCACATCACCAGCCTACTGATGCCCGTTCGGGAAGCCTGCGCCGCCGTCACCATTTCATACGCTGCGGGATTGGACGAGGCCTGCCAGCAGCTGTGGTCCCTCCTTAAGGACCATCTCCCGGAAAAGCCGGACAGCGTCAGGTTCGGCATCGGGGCCGGGTTTACGCAATCGCCACGCCAGTCCGATTTCCCGGAAGGCCAGGCCTGACTCAATTGCCACTTCGACCCAGCCCAGGTTGCCGGTCTCCGGGCTGACCTCACGGCCCGGGCCGCTGCCGCCGGGCGGGAGGATGCTCACGCCAAGCCCGGCCGATACCAGCCCCCGCACCGTGTGGGAGTCCTGGCTTTCAAAGGCGATGCGCGGCCGGAAGCCTGCTTCGCGAAAGAGTGCGTCCGTCAGGGAACGCAGGCCATAGCCGGACCCCAGTGCCACAAACGGATCGGTCCGGATGTCCTGGATCCGGGCGCTGCGGCGGGACGCCAGCGGGTGGGAGTGATGGACTACCAGCCGGAGCGGTTCGCGGTAGAGCGCTGCCGACGAAACGGAGCGGCCTGCCGGCGCCACGGGAGCAGTGAGGGCCAGGTCCGCCTGTCCGGATGCCAACTCCGCGAGGCAGCTGTCCCTTGCACCCTGGCTGAAAGTGAAACCTGCTTCGGGGTGGCGGCTGCGGAAGGCGCTGACCAGCAGCGGCAGGGTGGCCTCGCCGAAGGTGTGCTGGAACGAGATGGATATCCTTCCGCGTACGACGTCCGATTCGTGCCGGACCAGGTCCAGCCCGGTCTGGAATTCGTCCAGCGCAGCTTCGATGAATGGAAGCAGTGTCCGGGCGGCGGCCGTCAGGCGCACTCCCCTGCCGTCGCGGATCAGGAGTTCGGTTCCGACGGCGGCGCTGGCGCGGCTCAGTGCGCGGCTCACCGTGGACTGCGGCACGCCCAGGAGCTCGGCCGTTTCGGTGATGTGCTGCGTCCGTCCCAGCTCGGCAAGGAGAGGCAACAGCGGGAGCAGTTGGGCCATTTGTTTCTGGTCAGCGTCCATGGAGCCACCTTTCCAGCCGGTTATTCCGTTCCATTTTTGATATGAAATTCAAGGCAAACATGCATTGGAAGCATATATTGCCCGGCGTCTATCGTGGAGAAATGGGCACAGATCAGCGTTCGGCCGGCAACGGGAGACCAGTTCCGACGTCGTGGGAAGGCCATCCGAAAGGCTCCGCTGCGTACGGGAAGGTCCTGGCTGGCCTGGCCTTTGCCGGCGTCGCCACATTTGCCCAGCTCTACTCCACGCAGGCCGTGCTGCCGATGATGGCAATCGACCTGCGGATTACAGCTGCCGAGGCCGGGCTCACCATTTCACTGGCCACTGTTGGGCTGGCGGTCACAGTCATCCCCTGGTCCTTCCTCGCGGACAGGATCGGACGTGTGAAAGCTATGGCCCTGGGTATCAGTGCCGCCACGGTCCTCGGCCTGCTCGTGCCACTCGCCGAAAACTTCGGGATACTCCTGGGGCTGCGGTTGCTGGAGGGAATGGCTTTGGGAGGGATACCTGCCATCGCCATCGCCTACCTCAACGAGGAAGTCAACAAGGCACATGCTGCCTTGGCGGCCGGAAGCTATGTCGCGGGAACCACCCTCGGCGGCCTCGCCGGAAGGCTCGTTGCCGGGCCCGTCGGTGAACTCTGGGGATGGCGGGCAGCCGCGTTAGCGGTGTCACTGCTGGCCACCGTGGCAGCGGTACTGTTCCTGCTGCTGGTCCCCAAAGCCCGGGGGTTCACGCCGGCGAAGGCGGCAGGCCTGCGGGGCGCGTTCAGGACGCTTGCCGGCCATGTCCGTAACCGGAGGCTGCTGGCCCTGTATGTCCAGGCGTTCCTGCTGATGGGCGGCTTTGTAGCCGTCTACAACTACCTCGGCTTCCGGCTGGCCGCCGCTCCCTTTGGCTTGCCGGCCACGTTGATCAGCCTGATCTTCCTGGCATACCTGTCCGGAACTGTCTCCTCACGCTGGGCAGCGGGATTGACCCTGCGCTTCGGGCGCCGGAATGTCCTGTTGGGAGGCGTATTCCTGATGGTGGCTGGGCTTGCCCTGACCCTCACACAAGTGCTGGCAATCATTTTGCTTGGCCTGGTGATATTTACTGGCGGCTTCTTTGCAGCCCACAGCATCGGCGCCGGCTGGACAGGCACCATCGCCTCGACGGGCCGGGCGCAGGCCGCGTCGCTGTACAACCTCTCCTATTACCTCGGCTCCAGTGTCGTCGGCTGGGCTGGCGGGCTGGTCTTCCAGTCCTGGGGCTGGCCGGCCCTGGCAGCAACCGTGATGGCGCTGGCTTGCCTCACCGCGGTAACTGTCGCCGTCGCCCATCCCTGGCGTGAGACCCGAACGGCCCCGGAACCGTCCGCCGGCTCACAGGAAGCTGCTGCTGCTTAGTTGCGAACTATCGGCTGGCCGAGCCTAAAAGTACTGGCGATTATTCGGACACCCGGACTGCCCGCGGGGTGAATGGGCGGAATGGGACGTCTAGGATGAACTCAGCACACTTTGAGGAGATCCCATGAGCAGCAACGCCAAGAACGTCCGGACCGGGGCCCATTCCGAACCCCTGGATGCCATCGACGAGCGGCTGCTCGCGGCCTTGGTTGATGATGCCCGGATCTCCAACAAGCAGCTTGCCGAACTCGTGGGCATCGCGCCCTCGACCGCGCTCATGCGCACTCGGGCGCTCTCCGAACGCGGCATCGTGCAAGGCTTCGAAGCCAAGCTCAGCCTGTCCGCCATCGGACGGTCCGTGCAGGCACTCGTGGCCGTCAGGCTCAGGGCCCACGACCGGGACCAGATCGACCGCTTTACTGCCCGCGTCCCGCATCTTCCGGCGGTCCTGTCCACCTTCCACACCTCAGGATCCGTTGATTACCTGCTGCACATCGCCGTGGCCAGCACCGAGGACCTGCGGGACTGGGTGCTGGACAACCTGGCGACAGACCCTGTGGTTGGCCACACGGAGACAACCCTTGTATTCGACCACATCCAGGGAAACCACGGGCCGCTGCCCGAGTAGCCACTGCCCACGCTCCCGCACTGAGCGTGTGCTAGCGGCGGGCGCCCCGAACGGCCGTCCGCAATGCGAGTGCAGCGATCGCAAAGGACGCGGCGCCGCACAGCACCACAAAGCCGGTGACAGACGCTGCCAGCCCGAACACCGCCGTCGCCCATCCCAGTCCCAGTACCGGGACGGCGCTTCCCAGGTACGTGATGACATATACCGTGCTGATGACCTGCGCATGATGCGCCGATTCCACTTTGGCTGCGACGTCGTTGAAGACCACGCGGAAGGCCACCCCCTGCCCCAACCCGGCACAGATGCTGGCGGCAACCAGCAGCAACGGACTGTCCCAAGCCGCGGAGGCAGCCAGCAGCAGCACCGAAACGCCCAGTACTGCCAAGCCCGCCGGGACCACATACCGGCCGCGGGCACGGAGGAGCTGGCTCAGGGCGGAGGCGCCCAGCGTCAGCCCCGCCAGGGCACCGATGACCGGGCGGGACTCGGCATGCACGATCTGGGCAAAATAGCCCGGCGCCAAGGACAGGCAGAATCCAAAGACTGAGAAGCTGAGGAACCCGACGGCGGCCGCGAGCCAGAAAGCCCCCCTCGCCTCCGTGGACACGGACGGCCGTCGCGGCGCCAGCGCCTTGAACGGGCTGGCGCCGTCCCCAGGCATGATTGCCGGCCGGGCCTGGAGCAGGTACAGGGGTACGAGCAGGACGGCAAGCAGCGCGGAATGCACGTAGTAAGGTGCCGTCGTGTGCTCGGGCAGCGTGGACAGGAGTCCACCAATGGCCGGACCTGCCGCCACACCTCCCGCGGAGGCCAGGAGGGTAAAACGCGAGGCCCATTCCGGGCGGGTGGGCAGCAGCTCCCGCAGCGCGGCGGCACTTGCCCCAGTGGCCAGCGCCACCGCCACCCCCTGCAGGGCGCGCCCGGCGGAGAGAGCTGCCAGGCCATCCGCATGCGCGAAAATCCAGCCACCGGCAAGCCCCACAACAACAGCAAGGATCAATGCCGCCCGCCGGCCGATGTGATCCGACCAGTGCCCCGCCAGCATCAGGGTGGATACGAGGGCGAGCACGTAACTGGCGAAGGCAACGGTGATCCCGAAAGACGAAAGCCCCAATCTGGCCTGCAGCAGCGGATACAGGGGTGTAGCCAGGTTCGCGCCTACCAGCAGGGTAAAAATGACGGTTCCGGCGATAACCAGCCGTGCAGTTGTGGAAGCATCCCAGCCCGCGCGGCCAGCGGGGGCTGGACGCATGCGGAGTTCACTGAAAACTGTCAATCTTGTGCCTTTGCTTCGACCGGCGCCGGGTGTCCTTGTGGGATCCGGCGGCAGGGTAAGAACGGATATCTACAGATTGCGGCACAACTGCCCGATTGATCCTTTGTTCATGCAAGAATTGGTCAAAATCATCAATTCCTAGCCACATTCATGCCGGAAAGTGAGAGTTTTGAACAACACCCTTGACCCCACCGACCTGAAGATCCTGCTGGAGCTGATCCGCGATCCCCGCGTGCAGATCGGCGAACTCAGCGACTCTCTGGGTATCGCGCGCAACACTGCGCAGTCGCGTGTACGGCGGCTGCTTCGTGCCGGCGTCCTCCACGACGGCGGCCGCGAGATCGACCTCGAGGCGGTGGGGTACGACGTCGTCGCCTTCGTGACGATTGAAGTCACGCACCGGGAGCTCGACGGCGTTGTGTCGGCATTGCGGCTCCTCCCCCAAGTCCTGGAAGTCCACGAAATTTCCGGGCGGGGCGATGTCTGGTGCCGTGTGGTGGCCACGGACACCCACAACCTGCAGGCCGCGCTCCGCCAAATCCTCAGAATCAAGGGCGTTATCCGGACTGAAACCGTCCTGGCGCTCCATACGCACATCCCGTACCGGACCGAACCGCTGATCAGCAGGCTGGCACAGGGCGGGCAAACCCAGGCAACACGGCCGGCCCGGCCCCCCAGGGCCGCCCACGGGCAGCCAAGCGACTAGGCTTTCGAGCATGGATTGGCTCTCATATATCTCGCAGATCAATTGGCTGGCCGTGCTGGTCGCCTTCATTGCAAGCATGGTTATCGGCTTCGTCTGGTACCTGCCGGCCGTGCTGGGCAACAGGTGGATGGCCGCGATCGGCAAGACGGAGGAGGACCTCAAGAACATCAGCGGCGGCGCCCGGATCTGGATCCCGATGATCGTCGCGGCAGCCCTGACAGCCATTCTGCTTGCTGTCCTGATCAGCAAACTTGACCTGGACAATGCCATGGCCGGAGGGTTCTTCGCCCTGGTCCTGGCCTTGGTTTTCCGCGCGGGTGGACATGTCATCCATAACGGCTTCGCCGGACGGCCAGCCGCGGTCACCCTCATCGACTCCGGCCACGACCTCCTGGCGATGACCGTTGCTGGTGCGATCATCGGAGCCATGTCCTGAACCGCCGTCGCGCCGCCTCACCGAAAGGACCCTTCCACCGTTGACGATTATCGACAACGCCGTCTATGTGGACGGTGTCCGCAGCGCTGAGCCAGAGTCCATGGAACAGACATTCGAAACGCTCGCCCACCACGGGGGCATGGCCTGGATCGGGCTGTACCGGCCGACCCAAGCGGAGATGGCCGCCGTGGCCAGCGAGTTCGGCCTCCATGCCCTGGCGGTCGAGGATGCGATTTCCGCGCACCAGCGCCCCAAGCTTGAGCGGTACGAGGACAACCTCTTCACCGTGCTCCGGCCGGCCCGCTACCTCGATGCCACCGAAACTGTGGAATTCGGCGAGCTCCACATCTTTACTGGCCGGAACTTTGTCGTCACCGTTCGCCATGCCGAGATGGCAGGGGTGGCCACGGTGAGGCGCCGGCTGGAGTCGCGGCCCGAGCTCCTCCGGCACGGCCCGGAGGCTGTCCTTTACGCTCTGCTGGACAAGGTAGTGGATGACTATGCCCCCGTGGTGGCCGGGCTCGAGAACGACATCGACGAAATCGAAGACCAGCTGTTCAGCGGTGACAGCACGGTCTCACGCCGGATTTACGAACTCGCCCGGGAGGTCATCCAGTTCCAGCGCGCGATCCACCCACTCCCAGGCATGATGCAGCAGCTCAAGCGCGGGTTCGAGAAGTACGGGGTGGAAACGGAACTGCAGCACAGCCTCCGTGACGTGGAGGACCACGTAGAGCGGGTCATTTCCCGTGCCGACTCTTTCCGCGACCTCCTCCAGAACGCGCTGACGCTGGACGGGACACTGACCGCCAACCGCCAGAACGAGGCCAGCGCCGAGCAGAACGAACAGGTCAAGAAGATCTCGTCATGGGCGGCGATCTTCTTTGCGCCTTCGTTCGTGGCCGGCATCTACGGCATGAACTTTGACCACATGCCCGAACTCCACTGGGCTCTGGGCTACCCCATGGCCATTGCCTTGATGGCCGGGACGGCAGGCCTGATGTACGGCATCTTCAAGAAGAAGGGCTGGCTCTGATGCCGGGCCCAGGGAACGATGGCGCTGCTGCGGCGGCGCTGGTCCATGGCCGGATCATCACTCCCGGCACAGATCACCAGCTGGGCACCTACGGGTTGTTCCCGCCGTCGGCCGCCCAGCAGCGTATCCTGACGCCAGCCACCGCGCCGCTCACGGCCAAAAACGCTGAGCCGGACCTGCTGTGGGTGGGATTTGCCGAGCTCTGCGGGGGCGCTGCGGCCCTGGCCGACTACCGGGCGTTGGCGGACCAGCACAGCACGTGGGTCATCGACGGCGTTCCGGACCCCGAGGCGGTCTCGGCAGACATGGCCCTGGGCTGGATCCGCTTCGCCAAAGCCGTGGAGGCCCTCCGGGAGCGGGGCCGGACGCTGTTCCTGATCGGGCGCAGCCCCCTCGACTGGGACCGCGCGACCGTCGCTTGGCGGGGCGCCCACATTCCTGGCACTTCAGACGTGCCGGAAGCGATGGCCAGGATTGCCCGACACCTGGCGGTCCTAATGCGGGTGGAATCGGCCGCCGAGGCGGTTCCGGAAGGTATCTCCGGAAGCTAGGCGGCGTGAACGCCGATTTCCGCACCGTCGCCGAATACAAGACGGCGATTGGCTACCTTTTCAGTGAAGAACCGGTCGTGGCTGACTACCACCACGGCGCCGGGGAAATGCAGCAAGGCGCGTTCCATGACTTGGGTGCTGGAGAGATCCAGGTGGTTGGTAGGCTCATCCAGAAGCAGGACTGAGGCCCCGGAGAGCAGGCACTGGGCCATTGCCACGCGGGCACGCTGGCCACCAGAGAGGTTGCCGATCCGTTGCTTGAGGTCGGCATCGGAAAACTGGAACATCGCCAGAAACCGGTGGACGGATTTTTTCGTCGCAGTCAGCGCCAGGCTGTCGGGCATCGCGTTGACCGCGTGGGTGACCGTGTCGTCGTCGTTAAGCTCTTCAAGCACCTGGTTGTACGAGACCATGCCCGCTCCCTTGGCCCACGAGACCGAACCGGAATCGGCAGGCTCCTCGCCCGTGAGTGCCCGCAGGAGGGTGGACTTTCCGCTGCCGTTGGCGCCGATGACCGCGATCCGGTGCCCGCGGCCAATCTCGAAGCTTAGGTCTTGGAAAAGTGTCCGGCCGTCATAGGATTTGCCGAGCGAATCCACCCTGCACAGCACGTCCTTGACGTAGAGGCCGCCGTAGATCTCCGTGATGATCTGATCCACGGGCCGGGGCGTCCGCGACTTCTTGATCCTGGCCAGCTGGTTGGCCAGCCCCTTACTGGCCGCTTTGGCAGCCTCCCTGCGGTCCGAGATGCCCTCGGCTTCGAACGCCAGCAACTCGGACTCGTGCAGAAACTGGCTTTCCAGGCTCTTGAGCCGGAACTGCTTGGCTACGACGTACTCAGCGAAGTTGCCCGGGTACTCATGCAGGTGGAAGTTTTCCACCTCCACGATGCGGGTGACAACGGAGTCCAGGAATGTCCGGTCGTGGGAGACGATGATCGCCGCACCCTTGAAGGTCCGGAACCAGCCCTCCAGCCATTCGACGCCGGCCACGTCCAGGTAGTTGGTGGGCTCGTCCAGCAGAAGCACATCAGGGGCCTCAAGCAGGATCTTGGCCAACGCGGCGCGGTTCCGCCAGCCACCGGACAGTTCATCGATGGAGCAGACACGATGGGCGTCGTTGAATCCCAGGGTGGTGAGCACTTTGTCGATGCTCCGCTGGTAGTCCCAGCCGTCCAGCCGGTCCATGTCCTCGAAGAGCTCCGATTGGCGGTGGATAAGGATGTCCAGTTGAGCATCCCCCGGCCCTGCGGCGATCTCGGCGTCGATGGCCGCCAGGTCAGTTTCAATGTCCTTGATGTGGTTGAACAGGCCGTCCAGGACCTCAAGGATGCTCGCCTCGCCGTCCAGTTCCGAGAACTGTGAAAAATAGGCGGTGCTGACACCCGGATCCAGGCTGATGGTGCCGGCATCCGGTGCCATCTGCCCGAGGATGAGCCTGAGGATGGTGGACTTGCCTGACCCGTTCCGGCCGATGAGGCCCACCCGGTCTCCCGGTTCAAGGCGGAAGAATGCTTCACGGAGCACCGGTGTTTTTTCGAAGCCGACGCTGACGTCGTTCAGCCGGATCAAACTCATTGACTCTGTCCAATCCAGGGAAGGTTCGTGCGCAGGAAACCGTCCGTATCAGACAGCCAAGTTTGTGGAGCTAAGGGGATTCGAACCCCTGACCTCTTCGATGCGAACGAAGCGCTCTACCAACTGAGCTATAGCCCCGGAACCGCCCGCTCTCCGGTGGGAGCCGCGGGGCCGGTGACCCTAGGCTACAAATTTTCCGGTCACTTTACCAACCGGGAGCCGAAAAGACTCCTTGGCCTGTGAGTCCGGCGGGCAGCAGGATGTCAGGCGCGCCGGCGCTGCAGGACGTCGTCGAGATTGCTCAGTGCGCTCTGTGCTTTTGTCAGCGGCTTCGCGGCTGGCGCGACCGCCGGCGCGGCCGGAGCGCCCTGCTTCAGGGAGGGCTTGCCTACGGCCTTGGGCGACTCGGGCAGGTCCAGGGGCTCGGGTGCGGGCCGTTCGGCTTTTGCCGCGTCGACGTAAACCGGTTTGGGGACATCAACCGGTTCCCACGTTTCTCCGGCAGGTACTGAATCCTTGGCCGTGCTGGCGCTGGTGTCGCCGGCTTCGAGGGCAACGGCGAGGGCAGCCTGGCGCAGTTCAGCGGCCGTCAGGGGCTTGGGTTTTGGCCGGTGGGCTTCGGCGTCGAACAGCTGGCTTTCCGGCTGGGGCCCGGGCTGAGGTGCCGGGGTCTGCTCCGGTTGACCTTCACGGCGGGCCGGTGCACTCATCGCGGACCTGAACGCGGCACTGACCTTTTTCCTGCGGTCACGGACAGCAAGTCCACGCAGCAATGCCAACGATCCAAAGGCGGCCAGGAAGGCAAGAACCGGCAACAGGGGCGTGCCCAGCCCGAACGGCAGAAGCACACCGGCAATGACTGCGGTCAGGAGGGCAATGAGTGCCAGCAGCGCAATGGCCGTACGGCCGTAGCGGATGCGGAATCCACCGGTCCCTGCCCTGGCCCCGGGCTCCGCGGCGGCGTCCAATGCGGCTACGGGGCTCTTCCTGATGTCCATGGCTTTCTCCTGCTGGGCGGTGATGTTCATGACCGTCCCGGCTCTCGGGTCCGATGATTCAGTAGCTGGTGCGTCCGCCGTCATCTCGCCTGCGGCTTGAAACTGGTGCCGGCGGTTCCGGAGAACATACGGGGCAACCCAGACAATCCAGAGCACAACGGCGACCACAAGGATCACTGAGCTGCTAAGGGGGAAGTCCACAATCAAAACCGTATGAGCATTACGCCAAGCCCTGCGGCATTAGCCACGGTGTGTCGCCGGCAACGTGGCAAATCAATGGATTTATGACGGCGCGGGACCTAGGAGGGGCGGGACGCCAGCCAGCGGGGAAGCAGCCCATCCGGGACTTCTTCCGAGGTCAGGGCGAAGGTCCGGTGGTCTGCCCACTCCCCGTTAATATGCAGGAAGCGCGGCCGGTAGCCTTCGTCGCGGAAGCCGAGCTTTTCAACGACGCGCAGGCTGGGGCCGTTTTCCGGACGGATGTTGATCTCCATGCGGTGCAGCCCCAGAACCTGGAAGCAATGATCCGTAGCCATAGCTACGGCCGTTGGAGCAATGCCGTGTCCGGCCCGCGCCTGGTCCACCCAATACCCCAGCGTTGCCATCATGGCCGAACCCCACACAATGGATGACACTGTCAACTGGCCAACGATGGCGGGAGCAGCTTGCTGGGGACGCCGCTCCGTGATGAGGAACGGCAGCGCGGTGGACTGCGCCGCCTGGATCTTGAGGGACCGCACCATCTGCCGGTAGTCGGGCAGGCTGCCGCCAGGAGCCGGGTTGGACGCCTCCCAGGGAGCAAGCCATTCGCTGTTCCGCCCCCGGACCTCGGTCCACTCCTTTTTGTCCCGGTACCGGATAGGGCGCAGTACCAGGTCCCCGCACTCCAGTGTGACGGGCCAGATGGGGCCGGCGCGCACGGTGCGTTACTTGGAAAGACCGGCGGTGAAGCCGGGCAGCCATTCGCGTAGACCGGGCCCGAGGTCGTCGCTGTCGATTGCCAGCTGGACGCAGGCCTTGAGGTAACTAAGTTTGTCGCCGGTGTCGTAACGGCGGCCACGGAAGATCACGCCGTAGACCCCATGGCCTTCATTGTCGCCAGCGGCCAGTTCCTGCAGTGCGTCCGTGAGCTGAATCTCGCCGCCACGACCCGGTCCGGTGCGTTCCAGTACGTCAAAAACAGCGGGGTGCAGGACGTAGCGCCCGATGACGGCGAGGTTGGACGGCGCTTCCTCCATGCTCGGCTTCTCCACGAGCTCGTTGATCCGCACGTAGCTCTCACCGTCGATGTCCTGGATGTCAGCGCAGCCATAGGCGCTGATCTCTGACGGTTCCACCTCGATCAGGGCGACGACTGACCCGCCGGTTTTCGCCTGGACTTCGATCATGGTGCTCAGCAGTTCGTCCCGGGCGTCGATCAGGTCATCGCCCAGCAGGACGGCGAACGGTTCGTTGCCCACGTGCTGCTTTGCACGTAGCACCGCGTGGCCAAGCCCATTGGGGTCGCCCTGGCGGACATAATGGATGTCGCCGAGGTTGCTGGCGGCCTGGATCGAGGACAGTTTGGCGGTGTCGCCCTTGTCCGCCAAAGTAGCTTCCAGCGCCGGAACCCGGTCAAAGTGGTCTTCGAGGGCCCGTTTGTTGCGTCCGGTGATCATGAGGATGTCGTGAAGCCCCACTTTGACGGCTTCCTCGACGACATATTGGATGGCAGGTTTGTCGACTACCGGGAGCATTTCCTTAGGCATGGCCTTCGTGGCAGGCAAGAACCTGGTGCCGAGTCCCGCTGCAGGAATTACGGCCTTACGTACTGTCTGGTTGGTGGTAGTCACTGGACTAATCTAGCGGAGGGAACATTCAGACAGTAATCATTGGCCCGGTGAAGCCCGGCCCCGGACAACGGGAAGTTGAGCCATTCATGACCGCCGGCAACAGCTCGTACAAGGAACAGATCCGCGCGCGGCACAGGGCTGCACGTGCCGCCATGGACCTCGCCACCCGCGAGGCAGCTGGTGCCGGAATTGCGCACCACGGCCTCCACTGGGCTGAACAGTGCTCAGACGGAATGCCATCCACGTTTTGTGTCTACCTGGGGGTCCACTTCGAGCCGCCGACCGTCCCCCTCATCGACGCACTTCACGGCCGAGGGCATAAGGTTCTGCTGCCAATCTGCGAACCGGGGCGCAGGCTCAGTTGGGTTTTCTGGGCACCGGGCGGTGAACTGGTCCGAAGCAGGTATGCCCCCATACTCGAGCCGGCAGGGACACGCCACGGACTCGACGTGATGGCAGGGGTGTCGGCGCTGTTTATGCCCGCCACCGCCGTGGACCGCGACGGCAACCGGATCGGACAAGGCGGCGGCTACTACGACGTTTTCCTCAACTCCCTGGACGGCCTGCGGCCTGGCCTGCCTTCAGCGGCAATCGTCTATGACCAGGAAGTACTGCCACAGGGCAGCATCCCCGCGGAGGACTTTGACAGGAAGGTCCCGGCGGCCCTCACTCCCTCCGGTGTCGTTCCGCTCCGCACGGCTTGAGCAGCATCGGCTCCGCGGTTGGCCTTCGGAGTTGGCCTTCGCAGTTGGCCTTGGCGGCAGGGATGATAGAATTGGCACTCAGGCCCTGCGACTGCTAATGGACGGCAAAGATCGTCCTGGCAGCACGGGACCTCTCGTTTGCCCAAGAGGAGGAGCACCAGTGCCAACGTATGCGTACGCCTGCAAGGATTGCAGCCATGCCTTCGACATTGTCCAGTCGTTCACGGACAGCACACTGACGTCCTGCCCCGAATGCCAGGGGACCTTGCGCAAGAAGTTCAACAGCGTAGGCGTGGTCTTCAAAGGCTCCGGTTTCTACCGCACGGACTCACGGGACAGCAAGGGAAGCGCTGTATCGCCCGCCCCTGCTGCGCCAGCTGCTCCGGCACCTGCCCCGGCCGCTGCTGCTGCTGCTGCTGCTGCTGCAAGCTAACGACCAACCCAGCTCATAAGCCCCTGCGGTAATGGTTCCGTGCTGGGCGGGTTTCCAGGCTAATTTAGCCTCCCCTGTTTCCGACGCCTTTCCTGGGCCCCCCAGCAATCCCGGCTTCAGGTTGTCCACATAGCCTTCAACCGGCCTGCCCTGGACCCGTCGCCCGGAACTAGCGTGGGCCTATGCCTGTCCCACTGTTACACCCCTATCAAAGAACCCGCCGCAGCAGAGAAGCCAATGCGCCCGGGCGCCAACCCCGCAGGACCGGTCCCCAGCCGGCCGGCCGTCCGCCCGGCCGACGGCTTGGCCCTTTGCTGGCCAGGAACCGTCGCCTGGCCATAGCGTTCCTGCTGTGCGTTGCGGCCGCCGTTGCCGTCCATCAGCTGACTCCGGCCCCTGCCGATTCGACGACAGCACTCGCAGCAGCCAGGGATCTTCCGGCCGGTTCCTCGCTGGCGCCCTCGGACGTGGCCGAGGTAAAAGTGCCGCCGGGGATGTTGGCTGCGGGATTCATCCGGGGCAGTGCCGAGGCAGAGGGAAAGCAGTTGGCTGCCCCGCTCCGCAAAGGGCAGCTCCTCACTGACGCCCAACTGCTGGGACCCGGCCTGCTCACGGGAACTCCCCCAGGGTCCGCTGCCGTTCCGCTGCGGATGGCGGACCCGTCATCCATCCAGCTCGTGTCACCGGGCCAGCTGGTCAACGTGGTGCTCACGGGCACCAACGGTTACGACCAGCAGGCTCCCCCGGAGGTTCTGGCGACGGCAGTCCCGGTGCTCTGGACCTCGGGCCAGGGCGGCAAGACCGGGGAATGGCTCGGTACCGCCGAGACAGACGGCCTGATCGTGGTGGCGGCCCGCCCTGAGCAGGCAGCCCGCCTGGCGGGTGCCTCCACGCAGGGCAAGCTGTTTTTCGTCCTGGTGACGCAGCCACCAGGTTGAGCCAGCCCGCCTGTTGTCCGGGGGCCTATGCCCCTCGGCTGCCAAGCTGTCTCGGTCGGGCGGCGCCCCTCAGGCAAAGGTCTCGCGGTGACCTAATGGACGCGTTGCCGTCAGCCCCAGTGCGGCGGCTTCTGCTCCTTCAGCCAGGCGTCGTGGTCGTCCTCCGAACCATCGCCCCAGCGGCGGGGATCGTCTTCAGCGGCTTTGTTGGGAAGGATGCCCTCGGTGCCTGCGGCAGCCTGCGCCGAGGCCGGAGTGGATGCTTTGCCCTCGTGCGCCGTGTTGTCCTGGCCTGCGTTTTCCTGCGCGGTGCCCTCGCCGGCCCGTTTGCCGCCAGCGGCATCCTCACCGGCCGGACCGGCGGTGCCGTGTGTTGGGGTCATAATGACCGCCTCCTCCTTATCCGGGCGTGCGGCCCGGTGCTGTTGGTTCTCCGGCGCGCTAGGCTGCACCTGCTGCCGGTGGTCGGCCCGGACGGGACGGGCAGGCTCGAGGCCAACATTCCCGTAGGCCTCAAGTGAAAGCGGGTCGACGTCGTCATCGAAGAAATTGGCTGAGGCAGTGACCCGGCCAGGCAGGACCACTTTCTCCAGGCCCAGATATCCGGCAATGCGGTCAGCACAGGCCGACGGGTCGGTGAAGACCTCAATGGTCCACAGCGGCATGTACCGCCACCCGAGGCGCTCCAGCAGTTGGGGCCGGAGCCTGCTCCGCTCGCGGACGCTCATGGTCCGGTACTGCTCGGTGCCGTCGGATTCGATGGCCACCGGCCAGGGGGTCTCGGGGTCGTCCTGGCCCATAGTGCTGAGCGGGTCCGCCGCGGCTACGACGTCAATGACGCCGTCGTACTGGTGCCAGACACGGGCGCCGCGGGCACGCAGGCGGTCTCCGAGGTCCGCTACCAGCGGGTCAGCGCCGAGCGCCTGCTCGCTGGCCGCTGCCCGGGACGCAGGCGTGCCAAGGTTGGTGTTGCCGGCGATCTCGCGGTCCAGCAGCTCGTAGAGGTCGACCGCGCCGTGGGTCAGCCTGGTGTGGTCCAGGTCCTCGGGCCGGAAGCAGGTCAGTACGTGCAGGGACCTGCGGGCGCGCGTCATGGCGAGGGCGAACTTTTCGCGGCCGCCCTCTGCGGACAAAGGACCGAAGTTGTGCAGGGCCCGGCCGTGCGGCGTGCGTCCGAAGCCAGGTGAAAAGATCACGTGGTCCCGGACCAGGCCCTGCGCGCGCTCAAGATCAACAACGCGGAAGGACTCGGGGCCTGCTCCGAAGAACCCGGCCAGGCCGGGATGGTTGGGCAGCTGCAGCCTGATGGACTCGCCAATCCTGGCCGCATGCCGGAGGCTGGCCGTCACCACGGCCAGTGACGTGCGCGGGCGGAGCCGTGCGTGTTCAAACACCAGGTGTACAACGCGGTTGACCTCTGCCACGACGGATTCAACACCCTCGTGGTCGGCGCTGGGCAGCCCCGTGCCGTCCGGCAGGTACTCGACCAGCAGCGCCCTGTCCAGACCCGTGGCGGACTGGCCTTCGGGGAGTCGGCGGAGGCCGCCGTCGTAGAAATTCTTGCTGAGCTGGAGGACCAGGTCTTCGTCGACGGCCCGGTACACAAAGTTCAGCCGCCAGACGGGCAGCACGGCCGACAGCGCAGAGAAGGCGCTCTCCACCCGTTGGTGTGCCGTTTCGCCGGCTGCGAGTCTTTCCACTCCCACAGTGAATGTACGCGGGCTGGCAATCCGGGAATCACCGAAGGCAATGACCTGCTTGGCCCGTGCGATGGAAGGCAGAACTGCCTGGAGGGACGTGGCTTCAGCGTCCAGGACAACCACGGCGTCAAAGCGTTGCTCGGCCGGTAGGAGCCCGGTCATCAGGTACGGGCTCACGGACCAGACAGGCACCAGCATGGGCACCAGCGCGGGCGCTTGGGCGGTCAGCGCGGACAGTGTGACCCGGCCGTCCTTCAGCAGGCTCCGAAGCAGGGCAGCCTGGCGCGGATGTTCGGCGATGGCGGCACGCCACCGCTCGGACAGGTCCCAGCGAAGGCGGGCGGCACCGCTGGCGACATGCGCGTTGTCGGCGAGCCTGTATTCGGCCTCCAGCTGCCGGAGGGCGTCGCCGTCGGACATGGCGAGGTAGTCGTCGCCGCTGATCATGGCTTCCAGGGCGGACTGCCACCAAGCGAGTTCAAGCTCCGCTGCCACGGACCCGGCCGGGACCTCCCGCTCGGCGAGGTCGTTTAGGAGTTCCCCCAAGCCGTGTTCGCGCATGTTCTCTACCAGCAGCGTGCGCTCGGGCAGGGTTTTCAGCGTCTCGGTGTCGGCGACCAGCCGCTCAAGGCGTTCCATGAGTTCCGGATATGGCGTGGTTGCCAGGGAGCCGCCTGCCTCCGTATGGCGCATGGCCTCCCCCAGCTCAGTGAGCTCACGGTCCAGCGACCGGTACATCATGTTCATTTCGGCAAGGCCGGACGGCACGGCGGGGTGGCGCTGGGTTGTGGCATAGCCGGACCACAGTGCCCGCTGTTCCTGCACGAGAATCAGGGAGCTGTGAAGGTCCGCGATGTGCACGCCGGGACGGACGTACTCCTTCGCCACGCGGCGCAAGCGGGAACGCTGCATGGACGCCATGTCGATGTTCCGCTCACGCCGCCACGCCGAGGACGCGGTCGCCGAAATCAGGTCATGGACAGGGCGGTCGAAAATGTCCGGCGTGAACTTGTCCAGGCTTTCGCGCACCGCCATGAGGAGCTCAAGCTGCTCACCCCATTCGGCAAATGAAAGGCCAAGGCGGATTTCGGCGTGCTCTGCAACAGCGTTCATCCTCTCGCGCAGGACCGGCAGGTTTTCCTCCACGGAGCGGGCCAACTGCTGGGCCTCTTCGGTTTCCTTGCGGGTGAGCAGCCTTGCCCCGTGCCAGGGGCTGGTGGTGGACGCGCGGCTGAAACTGCCCAGCTCAGCGGCACGGCGGAGCCGGCCGGCGAGTTCGTCACGGTCCCGGATGTTGTCCAGGACGCTCCGCTTGAGCCGGACCGTGGTGGCCGGGGCCGGCTGGATGGAGGTTAACTCAGCCAGTGACTGCATGGCCTGGTAGGGCGAGCACCCCCAGCGCTGCCGCACGTTGTGCAGGGACGCCACATGGTCCGTCAGGGCGTGGCGGTGTTCGGTGAGGGTTTTATGCAGGTTGCCAAGCTGGGGCTCGAGGGACTTCTCATTCCGGACAATGGCCCGGACGAGCTGCGCCTTGAGCTGCTGCGGAGTAGCGGTCCCTGAAAGCTGGAACATGATGGACTCAAGCCCGAGGGTCTCCAACTGGGCGGACACTTCGTTGAGGCTGGCACGGCGGTCCCCGACCACCAGCACGGTCTTGCCAGCATCCACCAGAGTGCCGATGGTGTTAATGGCGGTCTGCGTCTGGCCCGTCCCGGGCGGGCTGCTGACCACCAAGGAGTCCCCCGCACGGGCGGCGTCCAGCACGTACTGCTGCTGCGCGTCAGCGTCCAGCAGAAGCAGTTCATCGGCTGGGTGGCGCTGGTCGACGCCGGGGAAACGGGAGACGTCCGGCTCGTCCACGTCCACCACGGCACCGCTGGCAGCCGTAGCCAGGGCGGCAACCAGTGGGTTCCCTTCGTTGATCCATGGGTCGTCGAGGTTTCCGGACAAATCGGCGAAAGTCGAGACCAGCAGGTTGTGCTGCGCCTCCGCACCATGAATCGGCCTGATGAGCGTCGCCAGCCGGTCCAGCACCGGTTGTGGATCGAAGCGGGCAGTACTGTACGCAAGGCGGGTGACGGCGTTGACGTCGAACACAATCCCGTGGATGTTCTTCAAGTGACGGACCAGCGCCGGATTGATGTGAGCCTGTTCGGTGAGCTGCAGTTCGTAGTCATCTTCCCCGGGGCGCACCGTCAGGGAGATCGCTGTGAGCATCACCGGCGCGGAAATGCGCTGCGGTTTACCCCCGACGGCGGAGGTCCACACCACCGTACCGGCGGACAGGTAGCCGGCGTCGATACCGCGGTCATTGCCGAGTTCGAAGATTTTGGAGCGGATGTTCCGGGATGCCCGAGCCGCGACCACGTACTGCTGGTGATCCCGGATCAGGGTTGAGAGCCGCGTGCGGCGGCCCGCCATCAGCTGGGCAAGACCGGATGGGTGGGCGTGGGTGAGGTCGATGGAACCCTCAGGTGTCTTGGTGAAACGCAGCATGGTGTCTGCCCCGGTGACGGGCTTGAGACCGGACAGCCATTTCCTGAACTCCTCGGAGCCCTCCGGGTGGCCTTGACCAACTGACACTACTGCCTTCTTTTCTGCGTTTTCACGTGACGCCCTGGACCATACCGGCATACTTTCGAGCGTAGCCGCAAAGATGCCGTAGTGAGAGACCGCAACACTGATCATGCCAAATTGCGGAGTAATTCCCCGCATAGCGACCAGTGGCCGGCCTCCGCTTCGGAGACCGGCCACTGTCAGGACGCTATTCCCATTCGATGGTTCCCGGCGGCTTGCTGGTCACATCCAGCACCACGCGGTTAACGCCTTCCACCTCATTGGTGATCCGGTTGGATATCCGGGCCAGGAGGTCATACGGAAGCCGTGACCAGTCCGCGGTCATGGCGTCTTCTGAGGAAACCGGGCGAAGGACGATCGGGTGGCCGTAGGTTCGGCCGTCACCCATGACGCCAACGCTGCGGACATCTGCCAGCAGGACAACCGGCATCTGCCAAACGTCGTTGTCCAACCCTGCGGCTGTGAGCTCTGCCCGGGCGATGGCGTCCGCCTTGCGCAGCAGGTCCAGGCGCTCCTTGGTGACTTCGCCGACGATGCGGATGCCGAGGCCAGGCCCCGGGAAAGGCTGGCGGCCAACGATTTCCTGCGGCAGCCCCAGCTGGGCGCCGACGGCACGGACTTCGTCCTTGAAGAGGGTCCGCAGCGGCTCGACGAGTTCAAACTGCAGGTCCTCGGGCAGGCCGCCCACGTTGTGGTGACTCTTGATATTGGCCGCACCTTCACCGCCGCCGGATTCGACGACATCGGGGTACAGCGTTCCCTGGACCAGGAACTTGATCTTTTCGCCGTGCGCCGCAGCCTCGGCGATGATGGCCAGTTCAGCCTCTTCAAAGGCGCGGATGAACTCACGCCCGATGATTTTGCGCTTCGTTTCGGGATCGCTGACGCCGGCCAGTGCGGCCTGGAAGCGCTCCTGCTCGTTGGCAACGTAGAGCTTGACGCCGGTAGCCGCCACAAAGTCCCGTTCCACCTGTTCGGCTTCGCCTTCGCGGAGCAGGCCGTGGTCCACGAACACACAGGTCAGCTGGTCGCCGACTGCTCGCTGGACAAGTGCTGCCGCGACCGCAGAGTCGACGCCGCCGGAGAGGCCGCAGATGACGCGGGCATCGCCGATCTGCTTGCGGATGCGCTCCACCTGCTCGTCCAGGATGTTGCCGGTGGTCCAGTTGGGTTCCAGTTTGGCGCCCTTGAACAGGAAGTTTTCCAGCACCTGCTGGCCGTAGGCCGAGTGCTTCACTTCCGGGTGCCACTGCACGCCGTACAGGCACTTCTCTTCATTGGCGAACGCTGCGACTTCGGCACCGGCGGTGGTGGCCAGCACTTCGAAGCCTTCCGGCGCCTCGTGAACGGAGTCGCCGTGGCTCATCCAGGTGTTCTGGTGCTGCGGCATTCCTTCCAGCACGGAGCGGCCCTCGCCGAGGATGGTGGTTTGGGTGGAGCCGTACTCGCGCAGGCCGGTCTTGTCGACTTTTCCGCCCAGGGCATTGGCCATGGCCTGGAAGCCATAGCAGATGCCGAAGACAGGAATCCCGGCTTCAAAGAGGTCAGCGCCGACGGACGGTGCGCCGTCCGCGTAGACACTGGACGGGCCACCCGAGAGGATGATTGCGGCCGGGTTTTTGGCCAGGAGCTGCTCGGTGCTGTAGGTATGCGGAACCACTTCCGAATACACATTCGCTTCCCGGACGCGGCGGGCAATCAGCTGCGCGTACTGGGCACCGTAGTCAACAACCAGCACCGGCTTCTGGGAAGTCTGGGATGCAGTGGGAGTAGTCACCGTACTAGCCTACTTTGCGCGGTTGCCCGGCCGCACATCCAGGGCCGCCGGTGTGACGGACAAAACGTCCGACGGCGGGACGGCCGCCGTGCCGCCGCCCTAGTAGCGCTGGGGTGCCTGCGGGTTGGCAGTCAGCTCCGCCTCGACCTCCGCGTGGAATCGCTTCTCCACAATGAACGACAGGAACGGGACAACGCCGCCCAGGGCCAGCACGATCAGTTTGGCGAACGGCCAGCGCATCAGCGACCAGAGGCGGAAGTTGGACATCAGGTACACGACGTACATCCAGCCGTGGACGATCAGCACGGTGACAGAGATGTTGACGCCGCCCACCACGCCCTTGGGCTCGGCGTCGGCGAACCCCAGGCCGAACGGCGCTCCGGTGACAGCGTTGGTGCCGCCGGCGAACAAGTACTGGCCGAACGCATAACGGGCGATGAGTTCGGCGCAAAGCAGCAGCAGCATGGCGCCGGTGAGATACGCCAGCACCTTGTAGAACTTCAGGGCCGAGCGGATCTGCTGCTCGGTGCCGCCGAAGCGGCGCTTCTTGCCCTTGCCGGCGGTTCCGCCACCCTGGCTGCTGTCACCGGTGGGCTGTGCCTGCATGGCGGGTTTGGGTTCGATCATGGCTGTACCTTTTGTTGGGTCTGTGCAGGAGGTGTCTTGGCTGGAACGTGATGGTGGTCGCCGTCGGCGCCCTCGCCGCCGTCGAACTGGTCTTCAAGGTCCCGGCGGTAATCGTCCTTGACGAGGCGCCACCAGATAAACAGGGCAAAGCCGGCGAAGACCACCCACTCCAGGGAGTAGAAGAGGTTGAGCCAGTTGATCTGCTGGGCAGGTGGCTGGGGTCCGATGCGCAGCGGCTTGAGGTCCCCGTCCATGGAGGCAGCGCTGACGTCCTTGCCGGCGGACACTTCGGACGTGGCCGCGATGAAACCGGGATAGCTGCTGACGTCCCAGTAGTTGATGAGTTCGGCCACGGAGACCGCCGTGGCGCGTCCGGGTCCGGGCGCCGTTTCGGGCACGGGCGCCTCAGACGGCAGGAGCCGTCCCGTCAGTTCAAGAAGGCCCGACGGCGGTTCGGCGGCATCGGCGGGGTCGGCCACCCAGCCGCGGGCCACCGGGATCCAGGTTTCGGGCGAGGCTCCGACGCCGCTGAGGACGGGCGCTCCCTTGACGGCAAACGCGGTCACGACCCAGTAGCCCGACTCGCCGTTATGCAGCCGGCCAGGTATCAGAACCTGCTTCGTGGGGTCGTACGTCCCCTCGGCGGTGACCATCTGGTCAGCCACGGAGCCGTGGAAGAAGTCTCCGGGCTGCAGCGTGCTGGACAGCGCCTGTGCGGTCTCGGTGGCCGGGTTTACCGGAATCTCGGCTTGCGTGGACCTGCCGAACTGCCATTGGCTGAGCAGGACGAAGACCCCGGATACTGCAATCGCAAACACCAGGCCTGCGATCCATCGGGGTTTGAGGGCTGTTTTCCACACCCCTTAACCGTACTTCGTTCCGCCGTAGAACAACTAAACGGAGAGTGGGGCAGCCGGGTCCCTGCGTGGCGACGGAGTCGACACGAACGGGCATGCCCCCAGAGTGGGGCAGCCGGGTCCCTGCGTGGCGACGGAGTCGACACGAAAGGGCCTGCCCCCAGAGTGGGGCAGCCGGGTCCCTGCGTGGCGACGGAGTCGACACGAAAGGGCCTGCCCCAATCCTTAGTGGTCGAAGAAGACCAGGCTTGAGTTGATGAGTTCTGCTATCACTTCGGGGTCGTAGGCACGGCGAAGTGACTCCCGGAACGATTCCTTGGACAGGGAGCGGGCCAGGGTTGCGAGGACTTCCAGGTGGTCCGAAAAGGAACTCGCCGGGGTGGCGATCAGCAGGACGACCGTGGCCGGCCCGTCGGTGGCGCCAAAGTCCAGCGCATGGCCGTACTTGGTGATACCGACGGCGATGGAGGTTCGGGAAACGAATTCGCTGCGGGCGTGCGGCAGGCCGATGCCGCCCGGCAGGCCAGTGGCTAGCTGGTGCTCGCGGGCATGGACGTGCTCGAGGAAGCCCGGCAGGTCGGTGACCCTGCCGGCGGCGTAAAGACGCTCCGCGAGCTGTGAGGCCGCGTCCACCTTGTCCGATGCCTCAAGCTCCAGGATCACCATTTCGGGAGTGGTGAGTTCGGCATCGTACCGGTCAAGTGGTTCCGCCAAGGCGTGTCCCTTCAGTGAGGCGAGAATGCTGGTGCGTGGAGCCCCTCAGCGCAAGGGAACGATGTCGTCGACGCCCATTCGTGCGGCATCGGCGGACTCATCATCAGGTTGCTGCTGGCTCAGCCGCTCGGCTTCTACGCGTGCAATGTAGTGCTTGATTTCGCTTTCACGCTGCACATCGCTCCAGCCAAGGACTTCACCCATAAGTTTAGCGACTACCGGAACCGCGGAGACACCACGATCCCACGCCTCGATCGAAATCCGGGTCCGGCGAGTCAGGACATCGTGGACGTGCCGGGCGCCTTCGTGGGTCGCGGCATATACGGCCTCGGCCTGGAGGTAATCGTCGGCGCCGGGCAGGGGCTCGGCCAGCTCAGGCCTCTCGGCGATGAGGGCCAGCACTTCCGGTATCAGCGATCCATAGCGGTTCAGCAGGTGTTCCACCCGCGCCACATGGACCCCTGATTCCTCCGCCGTCCGGTTCCTCCGGTTCCAGGCAGCTTTGAAGCCGCTGGCGCCGAGCAGCGGAATGGTCTCCGTGCAGCTGGGCGGCACGCGCTCGTCCATGGTGCGGGTGGCCTCGTCAACGGCGTCCTTGGCCATGATCCGGTAGGTGGTCCACTTGCCGCCCGCCACCACCACGAGGCCGGGCACGGGGTGCGCTACAACATGTTCGCGCGACAGTTTGGCGGTGGAGTCGTTTTCACCGGCCAGAAGGGGGCGCAAACCGGCGTAAACGCCCTCCACGTCCTCACGCGTGAGCGGCCGTTTCAGGACTGTGTTGACGTGTTCGAGGATATAGTCGATGTCTTTGCTGGACGCCGCCGGATGGGCCTTGTCGAGGTTCCAGTCAGTGTCGGTGGTTCCGATGATCCAGTGCCGCCCCCACGGAATGACAAACAGCACTGACTTCTCGGTGCGCAGGATCAGGCCCACGGTGGATTGGAACCTGTCCCTCGGCACTACGAGGTGGATGCCCTTTGAGGCGCGGACCTTCAGCTGGCCTCGCTCTGTCACCATGGCCTGGGTCTCGTCCGTCCACACACCGGTGGCGTTGATGACCTGCTTGGCCCGGACTTTGAATTCCGTGCCGTCCTCATGGTTGACCACCTTGGCCCCCACCACGCGTTCGCCCTCGCGCAGGAAGTCCACTACCGCCATCTGGTTGACTGCGTGGGCGCCGTAGTAGGCGGCTGTCCGGATCAGGTTGGCGGCATATTTGGCGTCATCGACCTGGCCGTCGTAATAGCGGATGGAACCAACGAAGGCGTCATCCTTCAGGCTGGGCGCGGCGCGGAGGGTCCCGCGGCGGGTCAGGTGCTTGTGGAACGGCACCCCGCGGCTATGCCCGCCGGTGATGGACATGGCATCGTAAAGGGCAATCCCTGCGCCCACGTACGGCCGCTCCAGGAAAGGCTTGGTCAGTGGGTAGAGGAACGGCACGGGGCGGGCGAGGTGCGGCGCGAGCACGGAAAGGATCAGGCCGCGCTCGTGCAGGGCTTCCTTGACCAGGCCGAAATCGAGCATTTCGAGATAGCGCAGGCCGCCGTGGATAAGTTTGGAGGACCGGGAAGATGTTCCCGCCGCCCAGTCACTGGCCTCCACGATCCCCACGCTGAGGCCACGCGTCACGGCGTCCAGGGCCGCTCCCGTACCCACGATGCCGCCGCCGACAATCAGGATGTCCAGTTCCTTGCCGGGCTCGGTCGTGGCCCGCAGCCGCGCGATTGATTCTTCGCGGGCTGCCGGACCCAGGGTGCCGCTGGTGTTGGGAACACTCGTCATGGAAGCCTCCGTTGCCGCTGGTGCAGGTAGTAAACCACACTACTTGCTAGCTGCATGCTTGGGCAGGCGGGGCCCGGAGGGCCTCCCACCCGCCCCCGGCGCAGGTCAGTTTCCGGCGTAAGGCGAGACGACGACGTCGACCCGCTGGAATTCCTTGAGGTCCGAGTAGCCTGTGGTGGCCATCGAACGGCGGAGCGCGCCGACCAGGTTGGACGTGCCGTTGGTGTGGTGGCCGGGCCCGAAGAGGACCTCCTGCAGGGATCCTACGGTGCCAACGTTGACGCGGTCGCCACGCGGCAATTCGAGGTGGTGAGCCTCCTGGCCCCAGTGCCAGCCCTTGCCTGGCGCCTCTTCGGCGCGGGCGAGTGCGCTGCCCAGCATCACGGCGTCCGCACCCATGGCTATCGCCTTGACGATGTCGCCCGAGGAGCCCATTCCGCCGTCGGCAATCACGTGCACGTAGCGCCCGCCCGACTCATCCATGTAGTCACGGCGGGCAGCCGCGACGTCGGAGATGGCGGAGGCCATGGGCGAGTGGATGCCCAGGGCACGGCGGGTGGTGGTGGTGGCGCCGCCGCCGAAGCCCACCAGGACCCCGGCAGCGCCGGTGCGCATCAGGTGCAGCGCCGGGGTGTAGCCGGCAGCGCCGCCGACAATCACGGGCACGTCCAGTTCGTAGATGAACTGCTTAAGGTTCAGCGGCTCGTGGTCCTTGGAGACGTGTTCGGCAGACACGGTGGTGCCGCGGATGACAAAGATGTCGACGCCGGCGGCCACCACGGTTTTGTAGTGTTCCTGGGTGCGCTGCGGGGTCAGTGAACCGGCCACAGTGACGCCGGCGGCGCGGATCTCCGCGAGGCGCGTCGTGATCAGCTCGGGCTGGATGGGGGCGCGGTAGAGCTCCTGCATGCGTCCGGTGACGGCGGGGCTGTTGATCTCATCCTCAAGGGCACCGATTTCGTCCAGGACCGCCTGCGGGTCCTCGTACCGGGTCCACAGGCCTTCGAGGTCCAGGACACCAAGCCCGCCGAGGCGGCCCAACTCGATGGCTGTCTGTGGGGACATGGCCGAGTCCATGGGTGCAGCAATGACCGGCATATCGAACTTATAGGCGTCGATCTGCCACGACACGGAGACGTCCTTGGGGTCGCGTGTACGACGGTTAGGGACAATCGCAATGTCATCCAGGGAGTAGGCACGACGCCCACGCTTGCCACGGCCGATCTCGATCTCGTAAGTCACTGCTCTAGGTTATCCCAGCCGGCCCCCCTGCCACGGCCGGTGGAGCGTGGCCCGGTGGGCGAAGGCAGGATCTTTGACGGCCGCGGGGCCGGTTCGTTACGGCCACGCGGCCTATGGCTCGCTCTGAGCGTCGAAACTGAGCTGGGATTCGAACATCCTGAAGTAGCGGCCCCGCAATGCCACCAACTCCTTGTGGGTCCCCTGTTCCACGACCCGGCCGTCTTCGAGCATGTAGACAATATCCGCCTTTTCGATCGTGGCCAGGCGATGGCTGATGGCGATGATCGTGCTGCTGCGGTCTGCGAACAGCCTTGTGAAGATGCGGTGTTCGGCCAGCGCATCGATGGCCGAGGTTGGCTCGTCCATCACCATAAAAGACGCGTCGCGGTAGAAGTTCCTGGCCATGGCGAGCCGCTGCCATTGGCCGCCGGAGAGTCCGCTGCCCTTGCGTCCGCGCGGATCTTCCATCCAGTTGCTGACGTGGTTGTCCAGGCCGTTGGGCAGTTTGTTGATGAATTCCAGAGCTTCGGCGTCTTCCGCCGACCGTCGGATCCGGCCGTCGTCCTTCGCGGAATCGACGTCGCCGAAGTAGATGTTTTCCGCCGCGGTGGCGAATTCGTACTTCAGGAACTCCTGGCTCAGCACTGCCAGGTGGCGGTGCCAGGAGGTGACATCGACGGCGGCGAGGTCCACGCCGTCGAGCATTACCTGCCCTGAATCCGGAGCATAAAGCCCCGCCAGGATCCTGATAAGGGTGGATTTTCCGGCCCCGTTCTCCCCCACGATGGCGATGTGCTGGCCTTGCCGGATGGTCATGCTGATACCGCGGATCACCTCGATGTCGCTGCCGGTGTAGGTGAAGTGGATGTCCCTGAGTTCCACCGTCCGAGGGGCCTGTAACAGCGGCGGCGCGTGCCGGGAGTGGACAGGCAGCGCCATAAACAGTTCGTAGTCCTTGAGGTTCGCGAGGTCCTCGTCGATGGAGCTCAGCGACGACACCAGGTTGTTGGCGGTGGACAGTGCCCGGCTGACGATCTGCTGGACGTACAGGAACTGACCCACAGGCTGGGCACGGGCAATGATCTGACCCACCACCCAGATCAGCGACACCACCTCCGCGCCGTACTGCAGGGCGTCGGCGGCCAACTGCTTCGGGATGTACCGCTTCTGGAAATCCAGCCGACGGCGCTCGTCCGCGTCCCGCAACCGGGACCGGAAGTCCATCAGGTAGCCCACGATCCCGTACAGCCGCATCTCGGCGATGTGCTGCGGGCGCAGGAGATTGGTCTCGATCATGCGGCGCTGGCGGCGCGAGTCCACCTGGGTGTTCCAGTGGGCGATCTGCTCCCGCGAAAGTTTGAACTGCAGGTAGACGCTTGGGACGATCGCGACCAGCACGATGACGGCGATCCACCAGCTCACCAGCAGCAGGGCGCCGACGGCGAGGATCACCGACACGAGCTGGGTGAAGATCGCCGCGATGCGGTCCAGGACCCGGGCGTAGGAGTCAGAGAACCGCTTGGCGCGGTCATAGAGGTCAACGGTCTCTTTGTCGTCGTAGCGCCAGAATTCGAGGGCCAGGAACCGCTCGTACATGAGGTCGCCCACGATGGCGCCCACCTTGAAGCTCATGAGCTGCTGGATGTACCGGTCCACGCTGCTGAAGGCCCCCCAGAACAGTCCCAGCGCCGCGGTGATGATGACGTAGATAATTGCCTGCTGGCCTGCGGCTGCGTCGCCGGAATACGCCGCTGCCAAGGCAGTGGTAGTCAACGCAGCGAAGTAGGTGGTGACAAGTGGAAGCAGCGCCGAGATCAGCGAACCGACAATCTTCATCACGACGGCGGCAGGCGAGGCCCGGAAACTGACCCGCAGGACCTGCGCCACGGCCCGGGCGTACGGCCGGACGGAGAGCTTCCGCTGGGGATCCCGTTTGGGACTCAGCTCAGCGGGATGGTGTGGTTCGGGCATGAATACAGCCTAGTTCGGCGCCCTGAAACAGTGGTGCGGCTAATATTTTTCGCCGTACTCGTATTCGGGAAGATCAAAACAGGCGCTGAAGCCATCAATTTGGACACTCTCGGGTCCGTCCCAGATGCCAACGATCAGGTGCGTTCCGTCATCGTGCAGGATGTCCACAGTACGGGCGCCATCGCTGTCGGAGTCGTCCTTCACCGTCCAACCCTGCATGCCCTTGGTTCTGTCACGCACCTGGTCTAGGAACTTGTCCCTGTCCAGGCCAGGCTGAAGTTCCACCTGACCGGTGCCTGTCCATTTCTTCTTGTCTCCCTGGCAGCTCAACAGGCTGGAGGAGTCGTTCTCGAAGACGGATACCACCAGCTCCTCGGGAACCATGTCAATTATTTGATGCTGGAGGGCCAACAGTTTCGTTTTTGCCTCTTCCAAAGTCATATTGGACATCCCTTTATTCGCTTCCTCTACTCCGCACGATGCCAGGCTGAGAGCCAAGCTGATGGCAGCGGCCGCCCACGCTCCCCGGACTGCCTTGGATGGGTCGATCACTGGCGAATCTCCTTGCGCATATCCCTCAAAGCCTGGTCATTTTCCTCGTAGGTGGTCGCGATGAGGCTGTGGTTGTCGATGCTGTAGAACTCTGTCCATCCGTTGCCCCCTGGTGGCTCATAAACGTGCTTTTCAAAGGCCGGCTCCTTCATTGGGTAGTTCTCCCCCACAACCCCATTCGCTTCAGCGGTCAGCAGGATATCGGGGTAGGTGAAACTGGAATACTCGGTGCCGGGATCGGGCACCCAGCCAGGCGGCATAGCGGCACCGGACAGCGCGAGCAGCTTGTCGTAGTGCGCTCCTTCATTTTCCGCCCCGGTGAGGTTCCGGACTCCCCAACTATGGCCTACACCCACGGATTGGGCACCGGGTGGCAGCTCGAGATCCACGGCGCCCTGGAAGGCCCGCAGGACCGGCGCAGAGCGGGCTACGAACTCATCGCTCTTGGCCTCCACCAGGAAGGCCTCTACCGGGTCGCCGTCGGGAAATTCCGACCCCTTGTAGACGAACGCCGCAGTTCCCCCGGATTGGTCGTCCTCGACCAGGCGGGCTGGCAACCGTTGGGGTCCACCGTCATGGAACGATGCCTCATTGGTAGTGGTGCCGGGGACGTAGGTGATAACGGTCGTCGTGTTCTCGTCATAGGTGCCTTTCAGCTCCACGATCGACTGAGCGGCGGGATCGTAGGCGGCCAGCCTGATTTTTCCGTCCACCACTCTTTGCAGGTAGGACTGGCGCTTTTCCCATGCTTTGTGTTCATCGGTGAACCGTTGCGGATAGCCGGCATCCATAAGGAACGGGTTGAACCTCGGCTCGGGATCGTTCTCGTTGAGCCAATCAATCCTGTTTTGTGCATTGATGCGGTTCGCCTCTACGCGGGCATCGAACGGGATGCCGTTCGTATTGCCTGCCTCCACGGGGTAGTTACGGATGAACGCCTGCTTCTGCCCCGCGGTCAGGCCTGACCACCAGTCCTTGATCTGCGCCGCAGACTTTCCCATGAGGTCATCCGGCCGGACCGGACCGGAAGTGTACTCGCTGGTGCCGTTAGAGGAGCCGGCGGGGCCTGTCGAGGGCCCGGATCCGCCCGGCAGGCTGGCTGCCTCCTGCTCGTCGGCGTTACGTGTTAGTTCATCAGCCGACTGGTGGAGGAAAAGGACGGCCTCCCGAAGGACCAAGGTGTGGCTGGTTTTCCAGTCATGGCGAAACTGCTCTGCATCGGGGCCGGGCCAGAGCGTGCCAATAACGCGGGTGTTGAAAGTGCCCAGTTGTAGCTGCAGCCTGTGGCCCGCGCCATGCATGGCTGCCGCCAGTTGCCGAAGTTGGGCGACGTCAGCGCCAGTAAAGCCATTGGACAACCTGTTCCCCCAAGATCGATCGAGCTTTACTCCATCGAATATACAAGGGTGGGACGCCAAAGGAGGTGGGGAGAACTCCCCACCTCCTTTGCAGTCGGACTAAACCTGGCCACCCACAGCGCCCCGGGTTCCCTGGCCGAGCTTGCGAGGCTAGTCAGGCGACGGGTGGGCCCACGGCGCGCGGGTTCCCTGGCCGAGCTTGCGAGGCTAGGGAGGCGCCGGGGACTAGCGCGAACCGTAGTTCGGTGCCTCAACCGTCATCTGGATGTCGTGCGGGTGCGATTCCTTGAGCCCGGCCGGAGTGATGCGCACAAACTTACCGCGTGCCTTCAGCTCCGCGATCGTGGGTGAGCCGACGTAGAACATGGTCTGGCGCAGGCCGCCCACAAGCTGGTACGCCACGGATGCCAGCGGCCCGCGGTAGGCTACGCGGCCCTCGATGCCCTCAGGGATCAGCTTGTCGTCGCCGGAGACGTCAGCCTGGAAGTAGCGGTCCTTCGAGTAGGAGGTGTTCTTGCCGCGTGATTGCATGGCACCCAGGGAGCCCATACCGCGGTAGCTCTTAAACTGTTTGCCGTTGACGAAGATGAGCTCGCCCGGGGACTCGTCGCAGCCGGCAAGCAGGGAGCCGAGCATCACGGTGTCGGCGCCGGCAACCAGCGCCTTGCCGATGTCGCCCGAGTACTGCAGGCCGCCGTCGGCGATCAGCGGAACCCCTGCCGGGATGGCTGCTTTCGAGGATTCGTAGATGGCTGTGATCTGCGGGACGCCTACCCCGGCCACCACACGGGTGGTGCAAATGGAGCCGGGGCCCACGCCCACCTTGATGCCGTCGGCACCGGCGTCGATCAGTGCCTGTGCGCCTTCACGAGTGGCGGCCTGGCCGCCGATGATGTCCACGTGCGCCGCTACAGGATCGGACTTCAGGCGGCGGATCATGTCCAGCACGCCCTGCGAGTGGCCGTTGGCGGTGTCCACGAAGAGGGCATCGACGCCGGCGTCAACGAGTGCCATGGCCCGTTCCCAGCCGTCGCCGAAGAAGCCGATGGCCGCACCGACCCGGAGGCGGCCTTCCTCGTCCTTGGTGGCGAGCGGGTACTGCTCGGCCTTGGTGAAGTCCTTGGTGGTGATCAGTCCCTTGAGGCGGCCCTGCTCGTCGACGAGGGGGAGCTTTTCGATCTTGTTGGTGGCCAGCTTGTGGGAGGCTTCTTCGCGGCTGATGCCCACGTGGCCGGTGACCAGCGGCATTTTGGTCATGACGTCGCTGACCAGCCGCAGCGGGAAGTCTGCCTCTGGCACAAAGCGGGTGTCGCGGTTGGTGACGATGCCCAGGAGCCGCATGCCCTCATCCACTACAGGCAGGCCGGAAACGCGGTACTGGGAGCAGATCTCGTCAAGCTCCGCCAGTGTGGCCTCAGGGCCGATGGTCAGCGGGTTGGTGATCATTCCCGACTCGCTGCGCTTGACCCTGTCCACCTGGTCGGCCTGGTCCTGGATGGACAGGTTGCGGTGCACTACCCCAAGACCACCCTGGCGTGCCATCGCGATGGCCATCCGGGATTCGGTCACCGTGTCCATTGCTGCGGACAGCAGCGGGGTTTGCACCGTGATCCGCTTGGAGATCCGGGAAGAAGTGTCGGCATCGGAGGGGATGACGTCGGTGTGGCCGGGGAGCAGCAGGACGTCGTCGTACGTCAGGCCGACAAAGCCGAAAGGATCGTGTGCGGGCTGGGTCATGAGTGCGCCTCTTACCTTGGTTGCGGGGGTCACGGGTAGGGGTTGCAGCTGATGACCAGCCCGTCATTACGGGACTGGTCCGTGCATGGGTTGCGGTGCGGGGGTACTTCGGACACGGGATTCAGTGCAGAAAGTATTGAGTAAATATTAGAACCTCCGCGCCGATCCCCCTATTCCGGGAGGGCAATGTGAGCAACGGCACCATCCCCACCGGCTCCGTGGCCCGCACGTCCACACCGGCTCCGCGGAAAGGAGCCCTTAAGTCCAGCCGGTAGCGGCCAGGAGCCGTTCCTCAAACATGGGGATCATGCTCTGCACGTAGGTCTTGGTGAGGTGGTTATCGTCCTTGTACACGTAAACGTTTCCCACCACGGCCGGGCAGGTGCCGCCGGCGCAGATGAAGTCGCTCAGGTCCATCAGGTGCAGCCCGTCCACCTGACCGCGATACCTGTCCAGCGGCGACGACTCGGCCAAGGACTCATTCAGTGGCGCATTGCATTCCGGCGCGTCCGGTCCGTGTTTCTGGACGCACTCGGGCATGTTGATGTGGAATCGGGGGTTGTCCCGGACTCCCACTACGTCCATCCCGGCCTGCGTGAAGGGCCGGATGCCGTCAAGGTAACCGGGAACTTCGGTTTCGAACGGTGCCTCCGCATGCGTCAGCGAGGCAACCGTAAACACCGCGTCCGGCCGGTGTTCCATGACGTAGGCTGCGCTGGCCCTGTTGAAGGCGTTGCACTCCTCATCCCGTTCGGGCGATTCGGCGCCGAAGCGGCAGTTCCCCTTGAGCAGCGTCACCACTTCCCAGCCGCGCTCCTTGGCGATCGGGCCCAGTGCAGCCATGTACTGCTGGGCATGGGAGTCACCCAGCACCACGATCTTTTTCGTGACGGTTTCCGGCTTGGTGTTTTGCAGGCATCCGGACAACAGTGGGTCCGACGGAACGTTGGCATCGGTACAGAGCCCGTCGATATCCGCCCATTCGTCCTTCATGGCCGCCGGGGCAGGAATGATTCGGGCTTCCGGCGTGGGTTTGCCGGCATTCTCGGGCGCCAGGGAGGCGGCCCCCGGGGTCAACTCACGGGGCTGCGCCGCCGCGGCAGCCTCCTCCGCCGTGAGCGTGGTTTGCCACACGGCAACCGGACCGGCGAGCATCCCGCAGCAGGCAGCAACCACGACGGCGGTACGCCAGGACCGCTTCTGCGGCCAGTGCCATTCACGGAGCGGCTTTTCTACAAAGCGGGTAGTGAGCACCGCGAGGACGATGGACGCGGCCACAACGGCCAGGCCCTGGCCCAGCCCTGGCTTCTCGATCCCGGTAGCGGCCAGCGCAAGGACAAGCACCGGCCAGTGCCACAGGTACAAGGCGTAGGAATTGTCGCCCAGGGCAACGAGCGGCTTCCAGCTCAGCAGCCTGTCCACGCCGAACCGGCTTCCGCTCTGGCCTGCAACGATGATCGCCGCCGCCGCCAGGGTTGGCCACAGGGCAATGAAGCCCGGGAAGGAACGGTCCACGGTCAGCACCAGGCCACAGGACACCATGGCTGCCAGGCCGGTCCAACCGAGCACTACGCGCAGCGCTTTACCGGGTTTCGCGTAGGGCAGTACCAGTGCCAGCAGCGAGCCCAGGGCAAATTCCCACAGCCTCGTCCGGGTGTCGAAGTAGGCGTAGGCCTGGTTGGTGGCTGTCTGTTCGACAGAATAGGCCAACGACGCCAGGAAAATCGCGGAGAAGGCCGCTACCAGGACCAGCCGGTAACTGGCGTTGGTCCGGCGCCGGAGCCACCGCCACACGAGCGCCGAGCCGGCGAATACGAGCGGCCAGAGGATGAAGACCTGGCCTTGGATGGACAGCGACCAGAAGTGCAGCAGCGGGCTGGCTCCGGAGTGGTCCTGGGCGTAGTAGTCGACGGCGGTATCGGCCAGCAGCCAGTTCTGCCGGTAGAGCAGCGAGGCCCAGGCCTGGTCAAGGACGCCGGGCCAGCGGCTTTGCGGCAGAATCAGCCACGTGCCTGCCAGGATGCCAAGCAAAACCACGACGGCGGCAGGCAGCAGCCGCTTGAAGAGGTGCAGCCAGTGCCGGATGAGGTTCAGGGGTTTGCCGGCCTCGACCTTCCGGACGAAGGATAGCGTCAGCAGGAACGCTGAGATGAGCAGGAAGATGTCCACGCCCCCGGAGACCCGTCCCAGCCACACGTGGTAAGTCACCACCATCAGGACTGCGAGCGCCCTGAGGCCCTGGACTTCCGGCCGGAAGGTCGCTTTGCGTCCCTTGGGGGTCGCTTCATTCGCACGACCGGGAGCGGGCGTGGTTCTCGCAATCGACACAAAAGACCTCTCGCAGCGGGCAACCAAAGCTTCCATGTTACCGATCCGTAATTTCGATGACCAATCAGGGCCGGCCAGTCTACGTAGTCGACATGGCCGGGAAACTATGCTGTCACCAAGCCAGGAAAGGGATCTGACGTGATAGTCCAGATGCGCATTTGTGTTCCCGGAGAGCTCTCCGGCGTCGTGCAGGAATGCTGTGCCGGGCAGACCGGAACCGCCGAAGTCGCGCGTCTTGTGGGGGCGTCCATCCTTCCTCCAGGGGATGTCCTCGAGGTCCAGGTCGCCCGTGAAGCTGTGGAGGAGTTACTGGAGAAACTGCACGTCCTCAAAGTGCACGAAGCGGGGTCCATATCCGTCTCCATGCCGGAACTGGTCCTGTCCCGCCGCGCGGACGCGGCCGAGAAAGCGGCGCCCGGTGACGGGGCTGACGCCATGATCTGGGACGAGGTGACGCGGCAGACCGGTGAGGACTCCCGGCTGACGTGGAGCTACCTCGCCTTCCTCGTGCTGGCAACGCAGCTTGCCGCCATCGGCATTGTGACCGATTCAACGATCGCCATTGTGGGTGCCATGGCGGTGGGGCCGGAATTCGGCCCCCTGGCCGCCTTGGCCGTCGCGGTGGCCCGGGGCCGCTGGCGGCTGGGGCGACGTGCCGCCGTCGCGCTTGGCGTCGGTTTCCCGGTGGCCATGCTTCTGGCCGCCCTGAGCGCCTGGCTGTCCGTCCCGCTTGGGCTCTTTCCGGCCGATGTCCTCAAATCCGGTTCCGCGGTGGAGTTTATTTACCATCCGGGGCCGTACTCGCTGATCGTTGCCGTGCTGGCGGGGGCGGCCGGGATGTTGTCGGTCATCAGCCGGCGTTCGGCTGCCCTCATCGGTGTTTTCATTTCGGTGACCACGGTGCCGGCGGCCGGATTCGTCGCGGTGGCACTGGTCCTCGGCGAATACCAGAAAGCTGCAGGTTCGGCGCTGCAGCTTTTGGTCAACTTGGTGGGGATTGTGGCCGCGGCCGTGGCAGTGCTGGTTTTCTATCGGCTGGTCTCCAGTCGGCTGCCTGCGGGCACGGCGCGCCAGCTCAGGTGGAAGATGCGGCGGACTCGCGGGTGACGGATACCGGTATCCTCCTGGCCAGGTAGCGGGCGTCGCGGCTGACTCCGGGAAGAGTGGCCGATACCGCCGCGAACAAGAATTCCTGTCCAAGGAAGAACAAACCAGGTGAATCAAGCGCCACACCGCGTTCCTGCCGGGGCAGCCCGCCGTCGTCCAGGAGGGCGGGATCGATCCAGCTGAAATCATCTTTGAACCCGGTGCACCAGATGACGTTCGATACTTCCAGCCGTGTACCGTCCGCCAGGACGGGCATTCCGTTGTCCACCCCGGCCGCCCGTGGCACGAGGCTGACGCCTGCGTTGGCGAGGTCCTTGGACTTGGTGCGGATCAGCGGATCGGCGTGTGCTTTGAAGGACGGGGCCGCCTTGCGTCCGATCGGTGTGTTGAGGGTGAGGATGTGCAGACCCAGGAACCGCACGACGGGCAGGAAGTACCTTGCCGCCGTCGGGCCGTGCTTTACCGGGATCTCCCCGCCGGGCTTGCCCGCCACGATCGTCTGATGTGTCCTGGACACTTCGATGCCGATCTCCGCCCCGGAGTTCCCCAGACCTACTACCAATACCGGGCCGTCCTGCAGTTGCCGGGGGTTACGGTATTCGCTTGAGTGGATCTGGACGATGGACGGCGACAGCTCCGCGGCGAAGCCAGGCACCTTGGGGGCCTGGCTGCATCCCGTCGCCACGACGGCATTGTGCGCTTCCCAGCGGCGGCCGTTGGCGACGGCAATGTAGCGGTCCCCTTCCCGCCACAGGCGTTCGATGCGGACTCCGTTGATAACTGGGAGGTCATACTGCGCGGCGTAGCCCTCAAGGTATTCGGCCACTTCATCTTTGGTGGGAAAGGTCAGCGGGTCAGCCGGGAACGGCGCGCCCGGGAGCCCGTCGTACTTGGCCGGAGTAAAGACCCTGAGCGAATCCCACCGCTGGCGCCAGGCGTCTCCGCCCCTCGGGTTAGCGTCGAGGATCAGGAACTTCCGTTGTTGTTCTTTCAAGTAATAGCCCATGGCAAGACCGGCCTGGCCGCCTCCGATGATCATCGTGTCCAGCATTCCGGTCACGTCTTCGTTGTTCATCACTGCGCTCCTTTTTCACTGAAGTTGATTCCTGCGGCTGAACCTTCCCGTGTTCCAGCGGCCGGGCTCCCTGCCGCTCCATGTCCTGTCTCCCTGTAGCGCCACCACCACGCCAGCATCAGCGCGGACGCGAGGACATAGGCAAGGTGGAGTGCCCAGATCGGGCCGGCGGGCAGGTTGAAGACGTAGATGGAATGAACAGCATTGGCCACATTGCTCAGTACCAGGTTCCCCAGACTGTAGGAGGCGAGGTCCCGTGTGCGGGCCGCTTTGACCAGCATCGGCAGCATTCCCAAAGCAAACAGCACTGTCGAAAGTGTGCCGGCAAGGACTGGAAGGTTCATGCTTTGAGGCTACGATCGGGGCCAGCCCGCCCGCGTCGGCCAAATCATGTAACTCTGCCCGGGGGCATTGTGGGTATTTTTGTGCAGCCCCTTAGCCCGCCAGCCCATGCTCAAACGCATACCTTGTGGCCGCCGCCCGGGAGGAAAGGCCAAGCTTCAGGAAGATGTTGCTGATATGCCGGGCCACCGTCTTTTCGCTCAGATAAAGTTCAGCGGCTATCGCCCGGTTGCCCTCGCCGGAAGCAACGAGCCGAAGGACTTCCCTCTCCCTCGGGGACAGCGGACCCTTTGGTCCGGCGTCGGCGCCATCCCGCATGAGCGAGGCGGCCCAGGCGGCGGCAGGTGCAGCGCCCAACTCCAGGAGCTCAGCATGCGCGGCCTCGAAGTCCATCAGCGCCGAGGGCTCGTCACCAAGCGCCCGGCACGCACGCCCAATGAGTACGCGGCAGCGCGCGGCCTCGTAGGGCACGCCGAGATCCAGCCACAGCTTCCAGGCATTCCGCAGTGCTGGTGACGCACCCGCCGGATCGCCGTTAGCGAGCCGGACCGCGCCGTCGGCCTGGTCGGCAACCGCCCGGACCATGGGCATCGGGCATTCGCGGGCAAAGACTTCCAGCTCGTCGGCGCCCCGCCTCGCCGCTTCCAGGTCGGGTGCGGCCAACTCGATCTCCACCAGGGCGGGCAACAGGTTCCGGCGGGTTGCGACGTCGGCCACGCTGACCGCCCGGCGGATCATCGACTGCGCCTGCTTCGCGTCTCCGCGGGCCAACCACAGGAGCGCCATGCCGGGCTGCGGCTCATAGCCGCTCCTGGCGGCCTGCCGGTAGGAAGCGTCGGCGTCCTCCAGCTTGCCAGTGAGCCGCTGCACTTCGCCCTGCTGATAGTAGCCGCCATAAAGCGCCTGGGGGTCACCCCGGGTGGAACGTCCCTGGGCTGCTGCCGCCGCCTCCATCGCCTCGGCCCAGGCCCCGTGCAGCCGGAAGATTTCCGCGCGGTGCGACTGGCACTGCCCGCTGAAGGCCACCATGTCAGGGCGGGCGTTGCACCAGCGGTCCAGTGCCGTTGTCCATTGCAATGCCCGCTCCAGGTCAAAGGCCAGGTGGCAGTTGCCAATAACGGCGCAGTAAATGATTCCAGAAGGAATTGGAGACAGTTCCCCGGCCGTCACTGCCACCATGACTTCGTCGAACATCCGGAGGCCTTCGTCGGGGTGCCCGAGCATGAGGGTCGCCTGGCCGGTCCCGAGGAGTGCCAAGGCTGACAGGTCTTTGTCCTGGAATTTCTGGCCGAAGTCCGCCACCTGGGAGAAAACCTGAAGCGCGCCCGCCGGATCACCGCCGTAGAGCTTGCCGAGGCCCATCGGGAGGAGCAGGAGGCCCTGGACGGCATCGGGCTCAGCCAGTTCGTCCACCAACCTCTGGCCACGGGCAAACCAGCCCCCGGCCCGGGCTGCCTCCCCTAGGTTCATCAGCTGCATCCCCATCCAGCCGGCACACCGGGCGGCGCCGATAACGTCGCCGACGACCAGGTACTCTTCATGTGCCCGGGTGAGGGTGTCCAGACCGGCTGTTGTGTTGCCGGTCAGGATTTCCGCGACGGCAAGCCGGTCAAGGTCCGGTGCAGGCAGTCCGCCCTGCTGGTCGGCATCACGGAAGCTCTCGAAGGCATCGGTCCAGCGGTTCTCGCGGAACGCCACCCGGCCCTGGTCAATGCCCGCCTCAGCTGTCATCTGGCTGCCTTTCGGATACCGTCCACCCAGCGGTTCAGCCCCTCCACGTGTTGGACGCGACGGTAGTTAAGCGCCACGGTACGCCCGCTGGCGAGCGGGCACAACCTACGAGCGCAGCAGCGCCCGCAGCGTCTGGATCGTGTCGGCCTCCGCTGCCGTCTTGTCGTCCCGGTAGCGCTTGACACGTGCGAACCGAAGGGCGATTCCGCCGGGATAACGTGAAGACTGCTGGACGCCGTCGATCGCGATCTCAACAACTGTGACGGGTTCCAGCCAGACAGTGCCCGCCGTGCGCCGCACCTCGATCTCCTGGAACCTTTCGGTCTGCCAGCGCAGCAGCGCGTCGGTAAGGCCCTTGAAGGTCTTGCCCACCATGACGTAGCCACCGGGTTCGCCAAACTCACCGGTCGGATCGAGGGCGCCGAGGTGCAAGTTCGACAGCAGCCCGGAGCGCCGTCCCGACCCCCACTCGCAGGCGAGCACCACAAGATCGTAGGTGAGCACCGGTTTTACCTTGATCCAGTTGGAACCGCGCCGGCCGGCAGCGTAGGCCGACCCGACCGCTTTTACCTTCCCTGTCAAGTTCAGCGTGTTGACGAAGGTGCGGCCGACTACAGCCAGAAATTTGGATGGACGCTTTCCCACTTG